>NZ_CP013362.1:606066-909100 GCF_001718315.1 Burkholderia diffusa
GGAGCTTCGGCGCGACGAACCGTGAAGCGCTCGCCGCGCGGGCGGGCTTCGACGCGGCCGCGCTCGGCGATGCCGACAAGGCACTGCGCCGCGAGATCTACAGCGTGCTGAAGCAAGCGGATTTCGACTACCAGCGTCTGCAATACAACACGGTCGTGTCGGCCGCGATGAAGATGCTGAACGCGATCGACGGCGCGAAGGGCGCGACGCCCGGCGTGCTGCGCGAGACGTACGGCGTGCTGCTGCGCGTGCTGTACCCTGTCGTGCCGCACGTCACCTTCGAGCTGTGGAAGGCATTGGGTTACGCGGACGAATTCGGCACGCTGCTCGACGCGCCGTGGCCGAAGGTCGACGAGGCCGCGCTCGAGCAGGCCGAGATCGAACTCGTGCTGCAGGTGAACGGCAAGGTGCGCGGCGCGCTGAAGGTCGCGAAGGACGCGAGCCGCGAGGCGATCGAAGCCGCTGCGGTGGCCGACGACGCGTTCGCGAAGTTCAGCGACGGCAAGCCGGCGAAGAAGATCGTCGTCGTGCCGGGCCGCCTCGTGAACATCGTCGTCTGACGGCCGCTGGCCGTCGGGCGAACACAGAAGGAGCGAAGGTGATCCGCAGATCGTTTTTGATGCTCGCCGTCGGCAGCGCAGTCGCGCTGTCGGCATGCGGTTTCCAGTTGCGCGGCCAGCAGAACTACGCGTTCAAGCACTTGCTGGTGGCCGGTGCGCCGGCGCCCGTCGAGGCTCGCCTGGCGCGCCTCGTCGAGGCGGGCAGCGACACGAAGATCGTCAAGTCGGCGGACGACGCCGATGCCGTGCTGCGCATGTGGGAGTCGCGCGGGCAGAACACGCTGACGCTCAACAAGTACGGTTCGGCGCAGGAATACGCGCTGTTCTACACGTTGAACTACACGCTGACGAGCAAGGACGGCACCGTGCTGATTCCGCCGAGCGCGATCGCGCTGAACCGCGCGATGACGTACAGCGACCAGTACACGAACGCGAAAGCGCAGGAAGCCGACATTCTGTACGGCGACATGCAGAACGACGCTGTCGATCAGCTGATGCGGCGTCTTGCGATCGTCCACTCGCTGACGCCTGCGCCGGAGGACGTGGTGCCTGGCGTTGCGCCGGGCGCACCGTTGCCGCCGCCGCCACTCTGATCGCCCGCGCACGCACCGATGCAATTGCGACTTGATGCGCTGGAGCCGCACCTCGCGAAGGGGATGGCCGGGCTCTACACCGTCTACGGCGACGAGCCGCTGCTCGCGCAGGAAGCATGCGACCGCATTCGTGCGGCCGCGCGCGCGGCCGGTTTCACCGAACGTTCGGTGCATACGGTCGAGCGCGGCTTCGACTGGAGCGTGCTGCTCGGCGCGACCCAGGCGATGTCGCTGTTCGGCGAGCGTCAGCTGATCGAGCTGCGCATCCCGTCGGGCAAGCCCGGCAAGGAAGGCGCGGACGCGCTCAAGACGCTCGCGGCGACGCCCAACCCCGACGCGCTGATGCTCGTCACGTTGCCGCGCCTCGACGCGGCAACGCAGAAATCCGCGTGGTTCACCGCGCTGCAGAACGGCGGCGTCGCGCTGAAGATCGATCCGGTCGACCGCGCACAGCTGCCGAACTGGATCGGCCAGCGACTGTCGATGCACGGCCAGCGGGTCGCACCGGGCGACGACGGCCGGCGCGCGCTGCAGTTCATCGCGGAACGCGTCGAGGGCAACCTGCTTGCCGCGCACCAGGAAATCCAGAAGCTCGGCCTGCTTTATCCGCAGGGCGTGCTGTCGTTCGAGCAGGTGCACGACGCGGTGTTGAACGTCGCGCGCTACGATGTCTTCAAGCTGAACGAGGCGATGCTCGCAGGCGACGCCGCGCGGCTCGCGCGGATGATCGACGGGCTGAAGGGCGAGGGCGAGGCGATCGTGCTCGTGATGTGGGCCGTCGTCGAGGAATTGCGCACGCTGTTGCGGATCAAGCGCGGCGCGGCGGCCGGCAAGCCGCTGGCCACGCTGCTGCGCGAAAACCGCGTGTGGGGCCCGCGCGAGCGGCTGATCGGCCCCGCGCTGAGCCGCGTGTCGGAAGCCGTGCTCGAGAAGGCGCTCGCGTTTGCCGCCAAGCTCGATCGGCAGGTGAAGGGGCTGTCGGCCGTTACGCCGGGCCGCCGCACGCAGGACGATCCACCACCCGATCCGTGGGACGGCCTGTTCCAGCTCGCGATGACGGTGGCGGGCGCTCGCGGCGAACGACCGCCGACCGCGGGCCGCGTGCGGCGTTAAGCCCCGTCCGGGCTTTCAGCGCACGCATCGCAACCCGCTTACAATGTTTCGATCGCTGGCGCGGCCCGCTTGCCGCCGCGCTCCACGCTTCCCACGAATTTCACGCCGCGCCAAGCGGCTCGCTTTTCGAGTCACACGATGGATATCGATCAGTACATGACGGACCTGGGCCGCCGTGCCCGGCACGCTTCCCGCGCGATGGCGCGCGCCAGCACGGCCGCGAAGAACGCGGCGCTCGACGCCGTGGCCCGCGCGATCGAGCGCGACGCGCAGGCGCTGAAGGATGCGAATGCACGCGACGTCGCCCGCGCCCGTGAAAAGGGGCTCGATGCGGCGTTCATCGACCGCCTGACGCTGTCGGACAAGGCACTGAAGACGATGGTCGAAGGCCTGCGCCAGGTTGCGTCGCTGGCCGATCCGATCGGCGAGATCGGCAATCTCAAGTATCGCCCGAGCGGGATCCAGGTCGGCCAGATGCGCGTGCCGCTCGGCGTGATCGGCATCATCTACGAGTCGCGCCCGAACGTGACGATCGACGCGGCCGCGCTGTGCCTGAAGTCGGGCAACGCAACGATCCTGCGCGGCGGCTCCGAGGCGCTCGAATCGAACGCGGCGCTCGCGAAGCTGATCGGCGAAGGGCTCGAGGCGGCCGGCCTGCCGCAGGACGCCGTGCAGGTCGTTGCGACCGCCGATCGCGCGGCCGTCGGCAAGCTGATCACGATGACCGAATACGTCGACGTGATCGTGCCGCGCGGCGGCAAGAGCCTCATCGAGCGCCTGATCAACGAGGCACGCGTGCCGATGATCAAGCACCTCGATGGCATCTGCCACGTATATGTCGACGATCGTGCCGATCTCGCGAAGGCGCTGACGGTGTGCGACAACGCGAAGACGCACCGCTACGGCACCTGCAACACGATGGAAACGCTGCTTGTGTCGAGTGGCATCGCGGCGACGCTGTTGCCGCCGCTCGGCAAGCTGTATCGCGACAAGCAGGTCGAGCTGCGCGTCGATGCGGCCGCGCGCGCGGTGCTCGCCGAGGCCGGCATCGGCCCGCTCGTCGACGCGACCGACGAAGACTGGCACACCGAATATCTCGCGCCGGTGCTCGCGATCAAGGTCGTCGACGGCCTCGACGCCGCGATCGAACACATCAACCATTACGGCTCGCACCACACCGATGCGATCGTCACCGAGGATCACGACCGCGCGATGCGCTTCCTGCGCGAAGTCGACTCGGCGAGCGTGATGGTCAATGCGTCGACGCGCTTCGCGGACGGCTTCGAATTCGGCCTCGGCGCGGAAATCGGCATCTCGAACGACAAGCTGCACGCGCGCGGCCCCGTCGGCCTGGAGGGGCTCACGTCGCTGAAGTACGTCGTGCTCGGACACGGCGAAGGCCGCCAGTAAAGCGAGGCGCACAACCGATGGCAATGCTCTGGGTCAAGACGTTCCATATCGTTCTGATTGCCGCGTGGTTCGCGGGGCTGTTCTACCTGCCGCGCATCTACGTGAACCTGGCCATGGAGACCGATCCGGCCGCGGTGCGGCGTCTGTTGCTGATGGCGCGCAAGCTGTTCCGCTTCATGACGATGATCGCGGTGCCGGCGCTCGCATGCGGGCTGTGGCTCTGGCTCGTGATCGGCATCGGCCAGGGGCAGGGCTGGATCCACGCGAAGGTGACAGTCGTGCTGCTGCTCGTGATCTATCACGCGTACTGCGGGCATCTGCTGAAGGTGTTCGAGCGCGGAGAGAACAAGCGCACCGACAAGTGGTATCGCGTGTTTAACGAGCTGCCGGTGCTCGGCATGCTCGCGGCGGTCGCACTGGTCGTGATCAAGCCGTTTTGAGCGGTGCGGCCGGCCAGGTGCTGCCTGCGGTTGCCCGCCGATCCATGCGCAACGGCGCCCTTCGGGGCGCCGTTCTTCGTTTACGCGCGAGTCATGTGCGGCGCGACACGCCGGATGCCCGCGGGGCGGTCGGGCATCGCGCTTCGTCAATCCTTCGCGCCGTCGTCGATCCGGCGGCGCGTAATCGCTTCCTTCGCGCGGCCGACGCGCTCCATCAGCGCGGGCCCGCGCGACAGCGCAACGCCGACAGCGAGGATGTCGCCGATCGCGAGATGCGACATCCGCGACGTCATCGGCGAGAACACGTCGGTTTCCTCGGCAACGTTGGACGCGAGGCTCACCGTCGCGAGCTTCGCGAGCGGCGAGTGGCTCTGCGTGATCGCGACGACCTTCGCGCCGCACGCGAGCGCCGAGCGCGCGGCATCGACGATATCGCGCGTGCGGCCGGTGTTCGAAATCGCGACGACGACGTCGTGCGGCCCGAGCAGCGCCGACGACATCGAGAACGTGTGCGGGTCCGAATACGCGACGCTCGGCACGCCGAGCCGGAAGAACTTGTGCTGAATGTCCTGCGCGGCGATGCCCGAGCCGCCGGCGCCGTAGAACTCGATGCGCGACGCGTTCGACAGCAGTGCGATCGCGTCGGCGACGCTGCCGGCCGACAGACTGTTGCGTACTTCGATCAGCGCGCCGATCGTTCGGTCGAACACCTTGCCGATGATGCCGGGCGCGGGCTCGTCGGGCTCGACGTCACGATAGACCGACGACACGCCCGGCGCGACGCTCTGCGCGAGCCGGATCTTGAATTCGCGAAAGCCGCTGCAGCCGAGCGCCTGACAGAAGCGCGCGATGGTCGGTTGGCTGACGCCCGCGCGGGTCGACAGCTCGGTCATCGCGAGGTCGAGCACCTCGCGCGGCGCGGCGAGAATGTAGTCGGCGAGCTTGCGCTCGGACGGGCGCAGGTCGGCGCGAATCGCTTCAATGCGAGGCAGCATGGGACGGCAAATGAAAATCGGGTTCGGATGAGCGAGTGTATCGCAATCGAATTGTAGAAAATCTACATGAAAATGCTAGCTCGATCGTCAGTGATTTTCGGGTTGATGAGTAGTGGATATTAGGGTTTTCACTAGGTAAAGCCTTGCTGGTGGCGGGAATGCCGGTTGCGCGCATGTTCATTCGCATTGCGTGCGTGTAGTTTTTCTACTAGACTGGCTTCGTTCGTTCGACGCACTCGACCGTCCCCACGATTCCAACCGCCGGCACCGTCCGGCATACAGGAGCGCCCAGCATGACGTCGCTGCACCCCACCCTGGCGAAGGTCACCGAACGCGTGATCGCCCGCAGCCAATCGACCCGTTCCGCCTATTTGAAGCGCATCGACGGCGCGCAGGGCAAGTTCCCGGCGCGTGGTGCACTGTCGTGCGCGAACCTCGCGCACGGCTTCGCGGGTCTCGAAGGCAGCGACAAGTTCCAGATCAAGGCGATTCGCGAGCCGAACATCGGCATCGTGTCCTCGTACAACGAGATGCTGTCGGCGCACGCGCCGTACAAGGATTTCCCCGAGATCATCAAGGCAGCCGCGCGCGAGAACGGCGGCGTCGCGCAGTTCGCGGGCGGCGTGCCGGCGATGTGCGACGGCGTCACGCAGGGCAATCCGGGGATGGAGCTGTCGCTGTTCTCGCGCGAGGCGATCGCGATGGGCACGGCGATCGCGCTCACGCACAACATGTTCGACGCGGCGCTTTGCCTCGGCATCTGCGACAAGATCGTGCCCGGCCTGCTGATCGGCGCGCTCCAGTTCGGCCACCTGCCGACCATCTTCGTGCCGGCCGGCCCGATGACGAGCGGCCTGTCGAACGACGACAAGGCGAAGATCCGCCAGCAGTTCGCGACCGGCCAGGTCGGCCGCGACGCGCTGCTCGAAGCGGAATCCGCCGCGTATCACGGCCACGGCACCTGCACGTTCTACGGCACCGCGAACAGCAACCAGATGCTGATGGAACTGATGGGCCTGCACCTGCCGGGTTCGGCGTTCGTTCATCCGCACACGCCGCTGCGAAACGCACTGACGGCCGAAGCCGCGCGGCGCGTGCTCGACCTGACGGTCGAGCGCGGCCAGTACACGCCGATCGGCCATGTGATCGACGAGAAGGCGATCGTCAACGGGATCGTCGCGCTGCTCGCGACGGGCGGCTCGACCAACCACACGCTGCACCTCGTCGCGATCGCACGGGCGGCCGGCATCCTGATCGACTGGAACGATTTCGACGAACTGTCGGCGGCGGTGCCGCTGCTCGCGAAGATCTACCCGAACGGCAAGGCCGACGTGAATCATTTCCATGCGGCGGGCGGAGTCGCGTTCCTGGTGCGCAACCTGCTCGAAGGCGGGCTGCTGCACGAAGACGTGACGACCGTCGCGGGTAAGGGCCTGTCGCACTACACGAAAGAGCCGAAGCTGATCGACGGCAAGCTGACGTGGGTCGACGGCACGGCCGAAAGCCACGACACGAAGGTGCTGCGCGGCATTCACGACCCGTTCCAGCCCGACGGCGGCCTGCGCCTGATGCAGGGCCGGCTCGGCCGCGGCGTGATCAAGATTTCGGCGGTCGCGCCCGAGCACCGCAAGGTGACCGCGCCCGCGATCGTGTTCGATTCGCAGGAAGCCGTGCAGGAGGCGTTCGATCGCGGCGAGCTGAAGCGCGATTTCGTCGCGGTCGTGCGCTTCCAGGGCGCGCGCGCGAACGGGATGCCGGAATTGCACCGTTTGACGCCGCTGCTCGGCGTGCTGCAGGATCAGGGCTTCCATGTCGCGCTCGTGACCGACGGCCGCATGTCCGGTGCGTCGGGCAAGGTGCCGGCCGTGATCCACGTGTCGCCGGAGGCGCTGCTGGCCGGCCCGCTCGGCAAGGTGAAGACGGGCGACACGCTGGTGATCGACGCGGAGGCCGGCATTCTCGACATCGAGGTCGACGACGCCGAGTGGCACGCGCGCCCGGTTGCGCAACCGCTGCACCAGGCCGACAACGAAACGGGTTTTGGCCGCGAGCTGTTCGGCGTGTTCCGCGCGGCGGCCGCGCCGGCCGAGCAGGGTGCATCGGTTTTCGGGACGCTGGTCGGCGAAGCGGCCGTCCGCGTCTCTGCATGAATTTCAAGGAGCGAATTTGATGAAGACGATTGCTGAAATCGTGAAGCTGGGCCCGGTGATTCCGGTGCTCGCATTCGACTCGGTCGAGCAGGGCGAACACGTGTCGCGCGCGTTGCACGCGGGCGGCGTCAAGGTGCTCGAGATCACGCTGCGTACGCCGGCGGGGCTGGAGGCAATCCAGCGCGCGAGCCAGCTCGCGGACGACATCGTCGTCGGCGTCGGCACGATCACGAAGCCGGAGCACTGCGAGCAGGCGAAGCGCGCGGGTGCGAAGTTTGGCGTGTCGCCGGGTCTGACGAAGGACCTGCACCTCGCGTCGCTCGACGCCGGCCTGCCGCTGCTGCCGGGCGTGATGACGCCGAGCGACATTATCCAGGCGCTCGAATTCGGCTACGAGATCGTCAAGTTCTTCCCCGCGCAGCAGGCCGGCGGCGTGCCGATGCTGCAGGCGTTCCACGGCCCGTTCCCGGCGCTGAAGTTCTGCCCGACGGGCGGCATCACGGTCGACACCGCGCCGAATTTCCTGAAGCTGCCGAACGTCGTGTGCGTCGGCGGTTCGTGGCTCACGCCGAAGGCCGCGCTCGCCGCGCAGGACTGGGCCGAAGTCACGCGCCTCGCGCAAGCCGCGAGCCAGCTTCACCGCTAATACTTGTACGGAATGAAGGTTTGACCCTCGGCAAGCAAGCGCTTAGTGCTTGTTTTACCGAGGGTTTTTGCTGATGGAACCGGTTCTATCCGCGGACCTTAAAGATAAGTAAAATTCAGCGTCCTCACGGGGTGGGTACCCCCGTGTTTCGGAGACCTGCATAGCCGGGCATACTCGCAACCACTCGCCCGGTTTCGAACAATCCAAGGAGGAGTGCCACATGGGGGCTGTCCAAGGCAGCATGCTGCTCGTATTCACGCTGATCGCGATTGCCGCGCTGATCCTGATGATCGCGCGCTTCAAGATCTACCCGTTCCTGGTGCTGATCATCGTTTCGCTGGGGCTGGGTCTCGTCGTCGGCATGCCGATGGACAAGATCGTCAAGTCGTTCGAAACGGGCACGGGCGGCACGCTCGGCCACATCGCGATCGTCGTCGGCCTCGGCACCATGCTCGGCAAGATGATGGCCGAATCGGGCGGCGCCGAACGGATCGCGACCACGCTGATCGACTGGTTCGGTGAAAAGAACATCCACTGGGCGATGATGTTCGTCGCGATCATCGTCGGCTTGCCGGTGTTCTTCGAAGTCGGCTTCGTGCTGCTGATCCCGATCGCGTTCAACGTCGCGAAACGCACCGGCAAGTCGCTGCTCGTCGTCGGCCTGCCGATGGTGGCCGGCCTGTCCGTCGTGCACGGGCTGATCCCGCCGCACCCGGCCGCGCTGCTGGCCGTTCAGCAATACGGCGCCGATATCGGCAAGACGATCGCGTTCGGCCTGATCGTCGGCGTGCCGACCGCGATCATCGCCGGTCCGCTGTTCGCGCTGATGATCTCGAAGTTCGTGAAGCTGCCGGAAAACAACCCGCTCGCATCGCAGTTCGTCGATACGCACACGGACGGCCGCACGCGCGAACTGCCGGGTTTCGGCATCACGCTGTTCACGATCCTGCTGCCCGTCGTGCTGATGCTCGTCGGCAGCTGGGCCGACCTGGTATTCGCACCGAAGTCGCTGCCGAACAACCTGCTGCGCTTTGCCGGCAACTCCGACGTCGCGCTGCTGATCGCCGTGCTGGTGAGCTTCTTCACGTTCGGCAAGCTGCAGGGCTTCAACCGCGACCAGATCCAGAAGTTTTGCGGCGAGTGTCTGGCGCCGATCGCCGGCATCACGCTGATCGTCGGTGCGGGCGGCGGCTTCGGCGGCGTCCTGCGCGATAGCGGGATCTCGCAGCAGATCGTCGAGACCGCGAAGCACGCGCACCTGTCGCCGCTGCTGCTCGGCTGGTTCGTCGCGGCGCTGATGCGCCTGGCGACAGGCTCGGCGACGGTCGCGATGACGACGGCCTGCGGCATCGTCGCGCCGATCGCGGCGGCGTCGGGCGCGGCGGTTCGTCCGGAGCTGCTCGTGCTCGCGACGGGCTCGGGCTCGCTGATCTTCTCGCACGTGAACGACGGCGGCTTCTGGCTGATCAAGGAATATTTCGGGATGACGGTCGGCCAGACGTTCAAGACCTGGTCGCTGCTTGAAACCATCATCTCGGTGCTCGGTCTGAGCTTTACGCTGGTGCTGAGCCTGGTTTTGTAACAAGGGGTAGTCAATGATTCTGATCGCAATGGGCGTGTCGGGCGCGGGCAAATCGCGAATCGGCGAAATGCTGGCGGAACGCCTGTCGTGCAGCTATACCGACGGCGACGCGTTTCACAGCGCCGCAAACAAGGAAAAGATGCACAACGGCATTCCGCTGACCGACGACGACCGCTGGCCGTGGCTGCGCACGATTCGCGCGGCCATCGAGGAGAAGCAGCGTGCCGGCGAGACCGCCGTGTTCACCTGCTCGTCGCTGAAGCGGTCGTACCGCGACGTGCTGCGCGGTACCGACACCGACGTGCGGTTCGTGTATCTGAAGGGCTCGTTCGAGGTGTTGCAGGAGCGCCTGAAGACCCGCACCGGCCATTTCTTCGATCCGTCGCTGCTGAAGAGCCAGCTCGACACGCTCGAGGAACCGGGCCCGGACGAAGCGATCGTGGTCAGCATCGAGCTGACGCCCGAACAGATCGTCGATGAAGTGATGGCGAAGATCGGCCTCGCGCAGCAGCATTGAGCGCGGTTCGCGGCAATCCGCGGCAATTATCACGCAGCAGTGAAAAAGGCGCCCCTCGGGGCGCCTTTTTCGTTGGCGGTGGCGTGCGCGTGAGCCGCCGCTCAGCTTGAGCGGGCATGCTGCGCGATGCCGTCGTGCAGCACGTCCAGCATCGTGTCGTGCACGGCTGCCGGGTCGAGTTGCGCATAGAGCGGGGCGGCCGATTTGACGAGCGGGTGCGCGGTGTCGGACAGCGCGTTCATTTCCGCGAGCTCGACCTCGTTAGCGGGCCGCGTGAGACCGCCGGCCTCGGCGGCCGCGAGCCCGATCACGCTCGCATACCAGCCGACGCAGACCGACGGCAGTGCGGTGCGCGCAATGCCGGCATCGGCCAGCGCACGATGGACGGTCTCGATGTGCGCGAGATCGGCCGGCCCGGTGCTCATGTGACGCTGCAGCAGCGCGAACGCGGCGGGATGGCGCAGCGCGAGCGCGCGGTACTGGCGTGCGAGATCGCACAGTCGCTCCCGCCACGGCAGCGAAGGGTCGACCGGCACGAGCGAGCGCGACAGCGCGTTCGCAATCGCACGGCTCAGGCCCTCCTTCGACTTGAAGTGATACAGCACGCTCATCGGGTCGCAGCCGACCGATTGCGCGAGCTTGCGCACGCTGAACGCGGCTTCGCCGACCTCTTCGAGCAGCGCGAGCGCGGCCGCGACGATTGCATCCTTGTCGAGGCCGCGCGGGCCTTGGGCGGGTTTGTCTTTCATGGAAGCGGGATGGCTGCGGTTGTAATCTTGACGAAAGCATATTCTACGCTGTAGAATTATTTCTGCGGTGTAGAAATTTGGGTGTCCCGGCACCTTCAATGCGTGCTTTCGCACGGTCCGGGATCCAGGCAGACACGAGCGTGCCTGCCGTCAACACGGGCCATCGCGCCCTTTATCTCGTTGACACCCAAGTGGAACCGGCTGCCCCACCCGCGAAGCCTCACGGCCCTTCGACAGGCGGCCCAAGACCATGCAAGTGCAATCATGACTTCCAATCACAAACCCCTGATCCAGGGAGAATCGCGTTTCGACCAGACGCAACTGAACATCGAAAAGGACAACTGGAACTGGTGCGAGCCGTCCCGCTACGACGGCGAGCGTCCGGCCAACTGGTACGAGGCGTCGTTGTCGCGCCATGAAAACAGCGCGCCGCTCGCGCACGACGCGGTGTGCGACGTGCTCGTGATCGGCGCGGGTCTGCTCGGCGCATCGGCCGCGCTGCATCTCGCGGAAGCCGGCGTCGACACGATCCTCGTCGACAAGCATCACGTCGGTTCCGCGGCGTCGGGCCGCAACGGCGGCCAGCTCACGCCGGGCCTCGCGCGCTGGGAGGCGGCCGACATGATCGACCATCTGTCGCACGAGGACGCGAAGCGGCTGTGGCGCTTCGCGTCGGTGGAATCGATGGACCTGATCGATGCGATCGGCGCGCGTTACGCGCTCGACCTCGATCGCAAGCGCGGCCACGTCACGGCGGCGGTCCACCCGGGCCACATGAGCGCGCTGCTCGACGGCGCGGACGCACGCCGCCATCTCGGCGACGCCGGCGTGACGCTCGTCGGCCGCCATCAGCTGCACGACGAATACGTGCGCTCGGGGTTGTATCACGGCGCGGCGATCGACGCGATCGGCGGCCAGCTTCATCCGCTCGCGCTGGTGCGCGGCCTCGTGCACGGCTTCCGGCTGAACGGCGGCGTGCTCCACGAGGGCACCGAGGTGCTGGAACTCGACGAAACGCCCGCGGGCGTCGTCGCGACGACGCCGGGCGGCACGATTACCGCGCGCCGCGGCGTCGTACTCGCGCTGCACAACACGACGTTCCGGTTGCTGGACGACGGCGCGGCGACCACCGTACCGTTTTTCACGTACGTGAGCGTGACGGCGCCGCTCGACGTCGACGTCGCGACCCTGATGCCGGCCGGCATGCCGGTGTACGACACGCAGTTCCAGATCGACTACTACCGGCCGGTGCGCGGCAACCGCCTGCTGTTCGGCGGGCAGGGCACCGGCACGTGCTGGGCGCAGCCCGACGTCAACGCGTATCTGCTGACGCGGCTGAACACGGTGTTCCCGCAGGTCGACGGCCAGTTCGCGCTCGACTACTGCTGGAGCGGCGTCAGCGATTTCACGCTGAACGGCGCGACCGACAGCCGCAAGACCGACGGCCGCGTGCCGATGTACATGGTGCAGGGCTGGAGCGGGCATGGCGTCGCGCAGACGGTGCGGATCGGCAAGGCGATCTGCGACGATTTCGTCGGACGCAACGACGATTTCTCGATGCTGACCGGCATCGACCACCGCGAGATTCCGCTCGGCCGGCAGTTGTCGCCGATCGCGATTCCGGCCGCGAAGGCGGCGATGAGCGTGATGACGGCGCTCAACCCTGGGAAGATGATCTCGTTCTGATCGGGCGGCGCGGATCGTCGGCCCGACAAACAAAAACGCCCGATGCGCGATGCATCGGGCGTTTTGCGTTGGCGCGGCGGCGCTTACGCGATCCGCTTCGCGAGTTCGACGGCCTTGCCGATGTACGACGCGGGCGTCATCGCGAGCAGGCGGTCCTTTGCGTCCTGCGGGATCGCCAGCGTGCCGACGAATTCCTGCAGCGCTTCGCGCGTGATGCCCTTGCCGCGCGTCAGTTCCTTCAGCTGCTCGTACGGGTTCTCGATGCCGTAGCGGCGCATCACCGTCTGCACCGGCTCCGCGAGCACTTCCCAGCAGTTGTCCAGGTCTTCGTTCAGGCGCTGCGGGTTCACTTCGAGCTTGTCGAGGCCGCGGATCAGCGAGTCGTACGCGAGCAGCGAGTAGCCGAGCGCGACGCCCATGTTGCGCAGCACCGTCGAGTCGGTCAGGTCGCGTTGCCAGCGCGACACCGGCAGCTTGTCGGCGAGGTGGCGCAGCGTCGCGTTCGCGAGGCCCAGGTTGCCTTCGGAGTTCTCGAAGTCGATCGGGTTGACCTTGTGCGGCATCGTCGACGAGCCGATTTCACCGGCCTTCGTCTTCTGCTTGAAGTAGCCGACCGAGATGTAGCCCCACACGTCGCGGTCGAGGTCGAGCAGGATCGTGTTCGCGCGCGCAACCGCATCGAACAGCTCGGCCATGTAGTCGTGCGGCTCGATCTGGATCGTGTACGGGTTGAAGGTCAGCTTCAGGCGGTTCTCGATCACGTCGCGCGAGAACGCTTCCCAGTCGAATTCCGGATACGCGGACAGATGCGCGTTGAAGTTGCCGACCGCGCCGTTCATCTTGCCGAGGATCTCGACCTTCTCGATGCGCGTGATCGCGCGCGCGAGGCGGGCGGCGACGTTCGCGAGTTCCTTGCCGAGCGTCGTCGGGCTGGCCGGTTGGCCGTGCGTGCGCGACAGCATCGGCTGCTCGGCGAGCGCATGCGCGAGCGCGACGAGGCGCTGGTGGACAGTGCGCAGCGCCGGCACGATCACGTGCTCGCGCGCGCCGGCGAGCATCATCCCGTGCGACGTGTTGTTGATGTCTTCGGACGTGCACGCGAAGTGGATGAATTCGCTGGCCTTCTCGAGTTCGGCCTGGCCCTTGACCGATTCCTTCAGCCAGTATTCGACGGCCTTCACGTCGTGGTTCGTCACGCGCTCGATTTCCTTGATGCGCGCGGCGTCGTGCGCGGTGAAGCGCTCGGCGAGCTGCAGCAGGAATTGTTCGGAAGCTTCGGAGAAGCGCGGGATTTCCGCGAAGCCGGCGCGCGACAGCGCGATCAGCCAATGCACCTCGACGGTGACGCGGTGGCGCATGAAGGCGGCTTCGGAGAGCCAGTCGCGCAGCGCTTCGGTCTTGCTGGCGTAGCGGCCGTCGATGGGCGAGAGCGCGGTGAGGGCGAAAAGCGTATCGGGACGAGTGTCGGACATGGTCGGGCGTGGCCTTTGGGGCCGGTGCGAACGAGGGGGAGGAGAATCCGGTATTTTACCATTGGCGCGGGACGATTCCGGCCGAACCGGTCCGGCCGTCGCCGTCGGCGATCGGCACGCATGCGGCGCCCGGGCGCCGCGCAAGCAGTCCGCCGGCTGGGCTGGCCGCCGTGCCGCCGGACAGGTGCGCCCGCCGGTAGAATGCAGGCTTCCTCCCGACCGCCGCCCCCGCGCCCGCCCGCATGGAACTGAAATGGCTCGAAGACTTCGTCTCGCTCGCTGAAACGCGCAGCTTCAGCCGGTCCGCCGAATTGCGGCACGTGTCGCAGCCCGCGTTCTCGCGGCGCATCCAGGCGCTCGAGGCATGGCTCGCGACCGAACTGATCGATCGCTCGGTCTATCCGACGCGGCTCACGCAGGCCGGCCAGATCTTCTACGAGCAGGCACTGACGATGCTGTCGCAGGCGCACGAGGCGCGCACGCTGCTGCGCGGCCACGTCGGCGCGCCGGTGCCGACGATCGAATTCGCGGTGCCGCACACATTGTCGCTCACGTATTTTCCGCGCTGGCTGCAGCGGATCGAGGCGAAGATGGGGCAGGTCCACACGCGGCTGCGCGCGCTGAACGTGCACGACGCCGTGCTTTCACTCGTCGAGGGCGGCTGCGATCTCGTGATGGGCTATCACCACCCGAGTCACCCCGTCGCGCTCGATCCGGCCCGCTACGACATGCTGGTGCTCGGCAGCGAGCCGATCAGCGCATTTTCGGCGCCGGGCCGCGCGGGCCGGCCGCGCTACACGCTGCCGGGCACGGCCGATGCGCGCGTGCCGTATCTGTCGTATACGCCGAACGCGTATCTCGGCCGGATGACCGAAGTCATCATTGCGAACGCACCGACGTCGCTGTTCCTCGATCGCGTGTACGAAACCGACATGGCCGAAGGGCTGAAGGCGATGGCGCTCGCAGGCCACGGCGTCGCGTTCCTGCCGCACAGCGCGGTCGAGGACGCGGTGGCGAGCGGCCGTCTGATCCGGCTTGACCGGTCGGCGCGCGGCGGCACGCACCCGTTCACGCTGACGATGGAGATCCGCCTTTACTGCGACAAGCTCGCGCTGCACGGCGACGATCCGCATCAGAAGCTCGTGCGCACGCTGTGGGAAGTCGTGCGCGACGAACTGCGCGAAACCGCCGGTTAACCGCGGGCGGTTAACCCGGCCGGTCGCGCGAGCAGCTGACAACGCGCTTGCCACACCTGTCGGACGGCTGTCCGGCGGGCGTTCCGCGTATTTCCCCGACGATTTTTCGCTGACGCGATGCACGACCGATCACGGGCGTTCTTGCGCAAATCGACCGCGGATTTGCGAAAAATCACGATCATGCAAGAAACGCATAATCGAATAAGCAAACGGCATTGGATAAAAAAAACGGGTTTTTCGACAATGTGCGCAATCCGTTGAACGTTGGAGCGTCCATGTCTTCGCAACTGCAGTCCATCCCGTCCTACCTTCACGCCGACGATCTCGGCCCGTGGGGCAACTACCTTCAGCAGGTCGATCGCGTCGCACCGTACCTCGGTTCGCTGTCGCGCTGGCTGGAAACGCTGAAGCGTCCGAAGCGCATCCTGATCGTCGACGTGCCCATCGAGCTCGACAACGGCACCGTCGCGCACTTCGAAGGCTATCGCGTGCAGCACAACGTGTCGCGCGGTCCGGGCAAGGGCGGCGTGCGCTACCACCAGGACGTGACGCTGTCGGAAGTGATGGCGCTGTCGGCATGGATGTCGGTGAAGAACGCGGCCGTGAACGTGCCGTACGGCGGTGCGAAGGGCGGCATCCGCGTCGACCCGCGCAAGCTGTCGCGCGGTGAGCTCGAGCGCGTGACGCGTCGCTACACCAGCGAAATCGGCATCATCATCGGACCGAACACCGACATTCCGGCACCGGACGTCAACACCAACGAACAGGTGATGGCGTGGATGATGGACACGTTCTCGATGAACCAGGGCCAGACGTCGACCGGCGTCGTGACCGGCAAGCCGATCTCGCTCGGCGGTTCGCTCGGCCGCAAGGAAGCGACGGGTCGCGGCGTGTTCGTCGTCGGCTGCGAAGCGGCGAAGAAGAAGGGCCTGGAAATCGAAGGCGCGCGCATCGCCGTGCAGGGCTTCGGCAACGTCGGCGGCATCGCGGCGAAGCTGTTCCAGGAAGCGGGCTCGAAGGTGATCGCGGTGCAGGATCACACGGGCACGATCTACCAGCCGGCCGGCCTCGATTCGAACAAGCTGCTCGACCACGTCGCACGCACGGGCGGCGTCGCGGGCTTCGAAGGCGCCGAACCGATGCCGAACGACGAGTTCTGGACGGTCGAAACCGACATCCTGATCCCGGCGGCACTGGAAAACCAGATCACCGAGAAGAACGCATCGAAGATCCGCACGAAGATCATCGTCGAAGGCGCGAACGGCCCGACGACGACGGCGGCCGACGACATCCTGAGCGCGAACGGCGTGCTCGTGATCCCCGACGTGATCGCCAACGCTGGCGGCGTGACCGTGTCGTACTTCGAGTGGGTGCAGGACTTCTCGAGCTTCTTCTGGACGGAAGACGAGATCAACCACCGTCTCGAGCGCGTGATGCGCGAAGCGTTCGCCGGTGTGTGGGCGGTCGCGGAAGAGCACAAGGTGTCGGTGCGTACGGCGGCGTTCATCGTCGCGTGCAAGCGCATCCTGATGGCGCGCGAAATGCGCGGCCTGTACCCCTGATCGGTCATTTCCGAGCCGATCGGCCGACTATGACGAAAGCATGACGCAATCCACCCGATTGCATGCATGAACCCTCGCGGGCGGTGCCGAATCCGGCACCGCCCGCGTGTGCATTCAGGCGCCGCGAGAGGCGCCCGAAGCCGGGAGGACGGCTTCGTACAGGACGATTCGTAGTACGGTAAACAACCAGTACTTTCAAAAATATTACTTTGATACACTGGCGCGGGTTTTAGCCAAGGAGATGACCAAAATGAAATACCAGAAGGCAGTCCTGATGGTCGCGGCGCTGTGTGCGTTCGCGAGCGGCGCGCATGCACAGGAGACCGGCACGCTGAAGAAGATCAAGGACACGGGCGTGATCGCGCTGGGCCACCGCGAATCGTCGATTCCGTTCTCCTACTATGACCAGAACCAGCAGGTTGTCGGTTATTCGCGCGAATTCCAGATGAAGGTCGTGGACGCGGTGAAGAAGAAGCTGAACCTGCCGAACCTGCAGGTCAAGAACATCCCGGTGACGTCGCAGAACCGCATCCCGCTCGTGCAGAACGGCACGGTCGACATCGAGTGCGGCTCGACGACCAACAACGCCGAGCGTCAGCAGCAGGCCGCATTCTCCGACACGATCTTCGTGATCGGCACGCGCCTGATGACCAAGAAGGATTCGGGCGTGAAGGACTTCGGCGACCTGAAGGGCAAGACGGTCGTGACCACCGCCGGCACGACGTCCGAGCGCCTGTTGCGCAAGATGAACAACGACAAGCAGCTGGGCATGAACATCATCAGCGCGAAGGACCACGGCGACTCGTTCAACACGCTCGAGTCCGGCCGCGCGGTCGCGTTCATGATGGACGACGCGCTGCTCGCGGGCGAGCGCGCGAAGGCGAAGCAGCCGGGCGAGTGGGTGATCGTCGGCACGCCGCAGTCGGAAGAGGCGTACGGCTGCATGATGCGCAAGGGCGATGCAGACTTCAAGAAGGTCGTCGACGATGCGATTTCGCAAGTCGAGAAGTCGGGCGAAGCCGCGAAGATCTACGCGAAGTGGTTCGAGAACCCGATTCCGCCGAAGGGCCTTAACCTGAACTTCCCGCTGTCCGATTCGATGAAGAAGCTGTACGCGAACCCGAACGACAAGGCGCTCGACTGACCAAGCGGCCGTTGAAGCAGAAATGACGCTACTGAAACGGAAGAGGCCACGCTTCTTCCGTTTCTTTTTGCTGGAGTCTTGCCCATGTCTTACCACTGGAACTGGGGCATCTTCCTGAGCCCCGTCTCGACCGGCGAGCCGACGACTTACTTCGGATGGCTGATGTCCGGCTTCTGGGTGACGATCGAGGTGTCGCTCGTCGCCTGGGTCATCGCGCTGATCGTCGGTTCGCTGTTCGGCGTGCTGCGCACGGTGCCGAACAAATGGCTGTCCGCGATCGGCACCGTCTACGTGTCGATCTTCCGGAACATCCCGCTGATCGTGCAGTTCTTCATTTGGTACCTCGTCGTGCCCGAGCTGCTGCCCGCGTCGATCGGCACCTGGATCAAGCAGTTGCCGCCGGGCACGCAGTTCTTCACCGCGTCGATCATCTGCCTCGGCCTGTTCACGGGCGCGCGCGTGTGCGAACAGGTGCGCTCGGGGATCAACGCGCTGCCGAAGGGCCAGCGCGCGGCCGGCCTCGCGATGGGCTTCACGCAATGGCAGACGTACCGCTACGTGCTGCTGCCGGTTGCATACCGGATCATCGTGCCGCCGCTCACGTCCGAATTCCTGAACATCTTCAAGAACTCGGCGGTCGCGTCGACGATCGGCCTGCTCGACCTGTCGGCGCAGGCGCGCCAGCTCGTCGACTACACCGCGCAGACCTACGAGTCGTTCATCGCGGTGACGCTCGCGTACGTGCTCATCAACCTCGTCGTGATGGCGTTCATGCGCTGGATCGAAGGCCGCACGCGGCTGCCCGGCTACATCGGAGGCAAGTGATGCATCAGTTCGACTGGAGTAGTATTCCCGGCGCGATACCGACGCTGTGGTCGGGCGCGATCGTCACGTTCAAGATCACGCTGATCGCGATCGTCGTCGGCATCGTCTGGGGCACGTTGCTGGCGCTGATGCGGCTGTCCGGCGTGAAGCCGCTTGCGTGGTTCGCGAAGGCATACGTGACGGTGTTCCGCTCCATCCCGCTCGTGATGGTGCTGCTGTGGTTCTTCCTGATCGTGCCGCAGGTGCTGCAGGGCGTGCTCGGGCTGTCGCCGACGATCGACATCCGGCTTGCATCGGCGATGGTCGCGTTTTCGCTGTTCGAAGCCGCGTATTATTCCGAGATCATCCGCGCCGGTATCCAGGCGGTGCCGCGCGGGCAGGTCAACGCCGCGTTCGCGCTCGGCATGAACTACGCGCAGGCCATGCGCCTCGTGATCCTGCCGCAGGCGTTCCGCGCGATGGTGCCGCTGCTGCTGACGCAGGCGATCGTCCTGTTCCAGGACACGTCGCTCGTGTACGTGATCAGTCTCGCGGACTTCTTCCGCACGGCCGCCAACATCGGCGATCGCGACGGCACGACCGTCGAGATGGTCCTGTTCGCGGGTGCATGCTATTTCGTGATTTGCTCGGTGGCGTCTGCCCTCGTCAAAGGTCTCCAGAAAAAGGTCACAAGATGATTTCCATCAAGAACGTTTCGAAGTGGTACGGCCAGTTTCAGGTCCTCGCCGATTGCACGACCGAGGTCAAGAAAGGCGAGGTGGTCGTCGTGTGCGGCCCGTCGGGCTCCGGCAAGTCGACGCTGATCAAGACCGTGAACGGCCTGGAGCCGTTCCAGCAGGGCGAAATCCTCGTGAACGGCCAATCGGTCGGCGACAAGAAGACGAACCTGTCGAAGCTGCGCTCGAAGGTCGGGATGGTGTTTCAGCACTTCGAGCTGTTCCCGCACCTGTCGATCACCGAGAACCTGACGCTCGCGCAGATCAAGGTGCTCGGCCGCGGCAAGGACGAAGCGACCGAAAAGGGCATGAAGCTGCTCGATCGCGTCGGCCTGAAGGCGCATGCGCACAAGTTTCCGGGCCAGCTGTCGGGCGGCCAGCAGCAGCGGGTCGCGATCGCGCGCGCGCTGTCGATGGACCCGATCGCGATGCTGTTCGACGAACCGACGTCCGCGCTCGATCCGGAGATGATCAACGAGGTGCTCGACGTGATGGTCGAGCTCGCGCAGGAAGGGATGACGATGATGGTCGTCACGCACGAAATGGGCTTCGCGAAGAAGGTCGCCCATCGCGTGATCTTCATGGACAAGGGCGCCATCGTCGAGGACGACCGCAAGGACGATTTCTTCTCGAATCCGAAGTCGGATCGCGCGAAGGACTTCCTCGCGAAGA
The DNA here is from genome assembly GCF_001718315.1 of Burkholderia diffusa. Lineage (NCBI taxonomy): Bacteria > Pseudomonadati > Pseudomonadota > Betaproteobacteria > Burkholderiales > Burkholderiaceae > Burkholderia > Burkholderia diffusa. The sequence goes on from NZ_CP013362.1 coordinate 626,095, forward strand.
TCCTGCACTGAGCGATACCGCGTCGCGCGCTTCGTGCACGCGGGATGCGAAACCGCCCGGCCGAGCGCCGGGCGGTTTTTTTTCGCCGGTTGCCCGGCGGCTGCCATTGGCGGCGGACGGATTACGGCACCGGGCGTTACCAGCTGTAGCGGTAGCCGACCTGGCCGGTGACGCCGCGCCGGTAATCGCCGCCGACGTTGCGTGCGTATTTCACGTTCGCGTACAACTCGCCCGACTTGCCGAAGCCCGCGGTCACGCCAAGGCCGAGCTCGTACCACGTGCGGCCCAGGTGCGTCGCGAACGGCGTGCCGCCGACGACGGTCTGGCCCGGCGACAGGAAGTCGTGCAGCACGTCGGCCGTGAAGTACGGCGTTGCTGCGCCGCCGCCCGCGTTCGCGTCGAGGTTCGGCCGGAAAATGCGCACGCCGACGCGTCCGCGCAACGCACTGCTCGTCGTGCCCGACACAGCCGACACGTTGTCGTTGAAGCCGTTCAGCTTCAGGTACTGATACATCAGCTGCGCTTGCGGCTCGACCGCGATCGGCGTGCCGCCGATCCCGAACGGCTTGCCGAGCTCCTGCGACAGTGCGATGCCGAAGCCGTTCTGCGATGCGTCGTTGCCGTAGCCGTCGCGATAGCGGTTGCCGTAGTGCGTGACCTGGCCGACGCTATCGAAGTAGGTGCCGTCGGACAGGTAACGCGTCCAGTAGCCGCCGACGCTCTGCGCGTGCATCTCGATCGAGCCCGTCGATGTCGACAAGCCGGGCGTGCCGCCGCGTGCCATGTCGCTGAAGCTCGCGTTCGCGACGCCGATGCTTGCCGTCACGCCCGCATGCGTGCTGCCGCCGGCCGGTGCCTGATCGAGCGTCCAGTCCTTGCCGAATTGCGCGAAGAACGTGCGCTCGTCGGCCGCAAAGCGGCCCGCGTTCGCATCGAGGCTCTGCCCGCCGATGCGGCCCCACACGCCGTCGCGGCTGCCCGGCGCCTGCTTCTCGAGGTTGTAGATGTCGCCGACGCGCTCGTGCAGCTTGCCGAGCGTCGAGAAGCCGTAGTCCGCGTTCAGCAGCGGCGTCATCGCATAGCCGGCAACCCCTGGGCGGTACGCAAGGTTGCCGCCGCCGCCGTTGCTGATGTTCGGGCCGACCGGATCGCCAGGGTCGGTCGGGTCGAGTTGCGAGCGCAGATACCAGCCGTTCGCATCGCTCTGTCCGCCGCGGTAGAGCCGGTATTCGTATGCGCCGGCCTGCACCGGGCCCGCGAGATGGAACGCCGATGCGGACGTCGTGCCGCCGTTGGCCGTGACGACCACCGGAATCCCGTCGCCCGTCGTCTGCGCGCCGGTGCCGGCCGTGTTCGCGATCTTCAGTCCCGTCGTGCCGGTCGCGGCCCCGCCGTTCACGATCAGCCGGTCGGTCGGCGATGCATCGGCGCCGAGGTAGGTGTTCAGCGCGATCGTGCCGCCGTTGCCGACGTAATTGCCGGTCGTCAGCGTCCGGTAGCTGCCTGCCGCCGTCGGCGCGCCGGACGGCGCGGCGAATGCAACCAGACCCGCGTTGTCCAGGCTGCTCAGCACGGAGCTGCCGGTCATGCGCCACGTGCTCGTGCCGTCGACGTTCAGCGCGACCGGGTCGATCTTGCCGGTGAGGGTCGTGCCGTTCGTCAGGAACACGTTGCCCGTGCTCGACGCGTCCGACACGATGTCGCCGGCGAGATTCACGGCCGATGCGCTGAAGGTCGCGGTGCTGCCGTTCGCGAGGTTCAGCAGCGTGCCGTTGCCGGCCGTCACGACGGTGCCGTTGCGCACCGCGATGTCGACCGTGCCGCCGCGCGCGGCGAACGCCGGTCCGGCGACGGACGCGACGCTGCCGCCGTCGACGAGCACCGCGCTCGTCGCGCCGGTCGCGAGCGTGTCGGTGCTCAGCACGCCGGCCGTCGCGCCCTTGAGCGTCGTGCCGGTCAGCGCGAGCACGCCGCCGCCGTCGACCGTCGCGCCGTTGCCGGCGGCGCTCGCGATCGACGAACTCGTGTCGCCGATGCGGCCGCCGTTTTGCGCGACGACGCCGTCGGCCGACGCGCCCGCCGTCGAGACCTTTGCCCCCGACAGCAGCGCGGTCGCGCCGCTGCCGGCGACGATCGCCTGCGCGCCGGCGCCTGTCGTCGCGACGGTCGTGCCGTTGGCCGCCAGCGTCGAATTCGCGCCCGTCACGAACAGGCCGCGCGCGTTGTCGCCGGCGGTGTGCACGATCGTCGACGCATCGGTCGCGATGCGCGCGCCGGCACCCGTCGACGACAGCCCGTCGGCGCCGTTGCCGGTCGTGCCGATCTGCGTGCCCGACAGCACGATCGTCGTGTTCGAGCCGAGGTTGTCGATGCCCTTGCCGGCGCCGCCCGCCGCGATCGACGTCGCGCCGGCTGCGATGCCGCCGCCCGACACGGTCGAGTCGATCAGCACGCCGTCGGCGCTGCCGTTCGCGACGACGGTGCCCGCGCCCGACAGGGCGACCGACGCGCCGGTACCCGTCAGATGCACGCCGGCGCTGCCGTTGTCCGCCTCGATCGTGCCTGCGTTGGCGAGCGTTGCCGATGCGCCCTGCACGAGTGCGCCGGTGCCGTTCGATACGCGGATTGACGATGCGTTGTTCACCGTGCCGAGCGCGCCGACCACGATCCCCGTCGAGCCGTCGCCGGTCAGCAGCACCGTATTGCGGTTCTCGAGCGTGCCGAGGTTTTGCGCGACGAAGCCCGTCACGCCGGCCGTCGACGATGCGACGGCCGCGTTGTTGGTCAGCGTCGTCGCGACCGGCGTACCGGCGTTCGCCCCGGTGAGGGTGTGTGCCTGGCCGTCGACGGTGCCGGCGATCGCGCCGGCCGCATTCAGGTTGATGGTTGCACCCGAGTCGATCGTGCCCGTCGCGCCGCCTTCGACGGCGATGGCGATGCCGTTCGCGCCGTTGACGTTGTAAGTGGCGTGTCCGGTGGACAACGTCGTGCCGGCACCCGTCGCGAGCACGCCGCGCGCGCGCTGGCCGTTCACGTCGGTCGTCAGCGTGCCGGCCGCCGACGCGCCCGTATAGGCCGCGCCGCCCGCGATGCGGAACAGCGTCGAATCGTCGGTGTCGACGCTCAGCCGCTGTGCGGCGACGTTGATCGTCGAGCCGGAGCCGTATGCGTAGATACCGATCTGGTTCGTGCCCGACATGAACGCGGGCACGGCGTTGGCACCGACGTCGATCGTCGCGCCCGAGCGCGCATGGACGCCGATCGCGCCGTTGCCGGTGAGGTTGAGCGCACCGTCGACCGTGGCCGTTGCCTGCGGCCCTTCGGCCCACACGCCGTAGTTGCGCGTGTCCGACGCCGGATCGAGCCCGCCGGCGACGTTGATCGTGCCGGTCGACGTCGCGGCCGTCGCGGTCGCGCCGGTGCCGACCACCATGAGGCCGATGCCGTTTACGCCGTTCAGCGTGATCGTGCCCGTGTTGGTCACGGTCGCGGCCGAGTTCGCCGCGAGCATGCCGACGTTGGCGAGCGGCGTGCCCGGTGCCGCACCGTTCACGACGATCGTGCCCGCGTTGCGCAGCGTGCCGGACGACGAGCCGATGCTCGCCATCCCGGCGCCGTTTTGCGTCTGCGCGCCGATCACGATCGAGCCGAGGTTGCTCGCGGTGCCGGATGCACCGAGCAGGATCCCGTACGAATGCGCGGAAAGCGCAACGTCGTTCGCAGCGGCCCCAGGTCCGTATTGGGCCGCACGGCCGAGATAGATCGTGCCGCCGGCCGCGTTCGTGAAGGTGCCGTCGGCCGCGAAGCCGCCGATCACCTGGCTGTCGAGCGTCGTCGCATTGACGCCGACGTTGATCGTGCCGGCGTTCGACGCGTTCGCACCGCTCGTCACGGCCACCGCGTAGTTCTGCAGGTCGGGGCGGTTGCCGTCGAGCGTCCACGCGCCGACGTTCATCACGCCATTGTTGACGAACGAGGTGCCCGTGCCGCTTGCGTACACGCCGTTGCCCTCGGTGTACGCGTGGAAGCCGAAGTTGTCGGGCGGCGCGCTGCTGCTCGTGTCGACATTGTCGCCGGACGCGTAGCCGGACGAGATCGTGCCGTTGTTGACGCCGCTTGCGCCGCTCAGCAGGCGCACCAGCGTGAAGTCGCCCGACAGGCGGCCGTCGTTGACGAAGTGCGCGCCGTTTTCCGCGAGAACGGCCGAGCTCGAAGCGATCGTGTTGGTGCCGCGGAAGTCGATCTGGCCGTCCTTGCCGATCTGCAGCGTCGCGTTCGCGCCGGTCCCGTGCATCGCCGACAGGTGATCGATCGGCAGCGTGTTCTTGTCGCCGGCGGACACGTTGTTCGCGTACTGGAAGGTTTCCTTCGAGAACGTGACGGCCTGGCCGAACGCGGTGTCGTACGCGGCCTGCGAGCCGAGCGCGCCGCTCTGGACCGAGCGCACCAGGAAGTCGTTGTACGCGGCGAGCGACGTGGCGTCGGTGACGGTCCAGGTGCTGCCGTCGAATGCGGTGAAGGTGCCCGCATAGGCCGGCACGTCGAGCTGGAGATTGCCGACGGCACCGCCGCTTGCGAGATAGTCGCCGGTGCCGAGCCAGACCTGGTTGCGCGAATTCCAGTTGACGACGCTTTTGGCCGCGCCGGTGCCGTCCGCGAAGGCGAGGTCGGTCTGCTTCGGTGCGATCGAGATTGCGTTGCCGGCCGCGTCGGGCGCGTTCGCGGGATTGCCGATCGACACGTTCAGCGTGCCGCCGGTGTTGTCGACCGTGCCGATCCGCAGGTTCACGTACTGGTTGCCGTTCACGTCGTGGTAGACAGGCACATTGATCGAGCCGGCCGTCGACGCGGTGAAGGCGGACGAGTTGTATGCAGCGATCGACGTATGGGTGTCCGTGATCGTGTCAGGCGTGCTGACGCTTTGCGTCTTGCCGCCGAGCGACAGCAGCGGCTGGCTCGGGTTGCCCGACACGATGGTGGTATTGCCGATCGGCGTGAGCGTATAGCCGGGGTCGCCAGCGGCGCCCGTCCATGCACCCGTCACGCCGACCGTGTCGCCGCCCGACACGATCGTGGCGCCGGCCAGGTTGTCGTTGACGGTCGGGCTGACGCTGCCGAGCGCGCAACTGGCGCCGCTTGCGACCGCCGAACTGTCACCGCAGGTCGACGCGTACGCGGAGCCGGCCGACAGCGCGGCCAGCGCGGCACCGAGCGCGGCGACGCGCAGCGGCGCGCGGCGGATCGCCGTGCGGCCGGCACGGCGGCTTGCGGCCGATTGCCGGCCCGAACGCTTGCCGTGCGCCCGAGCCGTTTCCGCAACCGCGACCCAGCAGCCGGCGGCTTCGCTCCATATCGATCGAAATGAGTGATTCACGACAAGCCCCTCTTTCTTTTTTTTGAAGTGTTATTCGCCGTATGCGGCGAATGCGCGTTCCTCGGTGATGCGCGTTTCGAATGGACGCGCGGCAGCCGTGGCTGCGTCGAGTGCCAATCAGGATTCGTTACACCGAAGATGGGGCGAGTCTACTTATCGACAGGGCAGTCGATTTTCTAAAAAATCAAGATATGTGGGGATGGTAACGGTATTGGGTGATATTTCTGGATTGTGTGGTTAATCGAACTGAAAGCCTTGGTGGGGGTGGGTTTGGCGGGTTTCTATGCTGACCGCGCGGAATTGTCCGGTCGGTGGGTTAACGCACGGTCGGTGTTTTGTTTGTGCTTTAAATTACGGTTTCCGGATTATCCGTTTTTGGCCGATTTGGTCTTGTTTTTGGCCGTTGAATTATTTTGCTCGAAAATTAATAAAATAAAAGCGGGTGTCGTATGGCGACGATCGCGTGCATCCGATGGCGATCTGAATGAAACGTGAAACGTCGTCGGGCGAGACTTTACTGCAGGCGATCTCCGGGGCGTGACGCTCGCGCACGAGCGGAAGGCGGGAAGGGCGCGCGCGCGACGGCGCGGCGCGCTCAGAAGTCGATCGAGTCGTCGGCGTCGTCCGCGGTGCCGGCCGCCAGCGCCTCGCGCCGCACGCCGCCGCACGGCGCGGACGCCGACGCGTCGAGCGCCGGGTTGCGCAGCTTCTCGAGCACGCGCTCGGGCACCGGAATCTGCATCCGCGCGGCGACGTCGCCGCACTGGAACATGATCAGCTCGCCCGGTTCGAACGAGGTCCAGATTTCGTTGTCGGTCAACGGCTGCGTGGCGATCACCGCGACCCGATCCTCGGGCGTCGTGTATTTCGCGAAGTCGATCGACAGGTCTTCGTCGACCAGATGGGCGGTCGAGAACGGCCAGCGCCGCACGAGGTAGTGCAGCCGCGTCGAGCAGTGCGCGAAGAGCGCCTGGCCGTTCGACATCAGGAAGTTGAACACGCCGTGATCGGTGATCCCGCGCGTCAGCTCGCCGACGCGCTCGAACAGTTCCGGCAACGGCGGCTGCGCACCGGGGAACGCTTCGCGCAGGCCCTGCATCAACACGCAGAACGCTTTCTCGCTGTCGGTCGTGCCGACCGGATGGTAGACGCTGCCGTCGAGATCGGGTTCGTAGTCCTGCAGATCGCCGTTATGCGCGAAGATCCAGTGCCGCCCCCACAGCTCGCGCATGAACGGGTGGCTGTTTTCGAGGAGGATGTGACCCTGCGTGGCCTTGCGGATGTGCGCGATCGTGTTCTTGGACTTGATCGGGTAGCGCTTCACCATTTCGGCGATCGGCGACGTGGCCGACGCCTGCTGGTCGATGAAGAGGCGGCAGGCCTTGTCCTCGAAGAACGCGATCCCCCAGCCGTCGGCATGGTGATCGGTGAGCCCGCCCCGGGCCGCGAAACCTGTGAAGGAGAATGTGACGTCCGTCGGCGCGGCGCAGTTCATTCCAAGAAGTTGGCACATTTTACTTGGGGCGGGGGCGAAAGCAGGGGGGTAACCAACCGGGTGAACCCCGGTACAATGTGGCTTCTAGCATATCACCGAGCCTTGAGCGGTAAAAAGCGGATTCCGCCGGCCGAAGGCCTCGTGTTGCGGTTTGCCGTCAGTCGGCCCGCGCACGCGCGTTCCGGCCCCGCAGATGGCCAGCCCGTTCCTCACGACGCCTCCTATGACTGCCTCGAACGCTTCCTCTCCGGCGACGCTCACGCTCGCCCGTCCCGACGACCTGCACCTGCACCTGCGCGACGGCGACATGCTGGCCGCCGTGCTGCCGCACACGGCGCGCCAGTTCGCCCGCGCGATCGTCATGCCGAACCTGAAGCCGCCCGTCACGACCACCGCGCAAGCGCAGGCCTATCGCGAGCGAATCCTGGCCGCGCTGCCGGCGGGCATGGCGTTCGAGCCGCTGATGACGCTGTACCTGACCGACAACACGGCGCCCGACGAAATCCGCCGCGCGCGCGACAGCGGCTTCGTGCACGGCGTGAAGCTGTATCCGGCCGGCGCGACGACGAACTCGGATCACGGCGTCAGCGATCTCGCGAAGTGCGCGAAGACGCTCGATGTCATGCAGGAAACGGGCATGCCGCTGCTGGTGCACGGCGAGGTGACCGATCCGGCGATCGACATGTTCGATCGCGAGAAGGTGTTCATCGACCGGGTGATGACGCCGCTGCGCCGCGATTTTCCCGGCCTGAAAGTCGTGTTCGAGCACATCACGACCAGGGACGCGGCCGACTACGTGCGCGACGCCGATGCAGCGCCGGGCCTGCTCGGTGCGACGATCACGCCGCAGCACATGCTGTACAGCCGCAACGCGCTGTTCGTCGGCGGGATTCGCCCGCATTACTACTGCCTGCCGGTGCTGAAGCGCGAAACGCACCGCGTCGCGCTCGTCGAAGCCGCGACGTCGGGCAACCCGCGCTTCTTCCTGGGCACCGACAGCGCGCCGCACGCGCGCGGCGCGAAGGAAACCGCGTGCGGCTGCGCGGGCTGCTACACGGCGCTGCATGCGCTCGAGCTTTATGCGGAAGCGTTCGACCAGGCCGGTGCGCTCGACAAGCTGGAGAATTTCGCGAGCCGCTTCGGCGCCGATTTCTACGGGCTGCCGCACAGCACGGAGACGATCACGCTGCGCCGCGAGACCTGGGAGCTGCCGCTCGAAGTCTTCGCGGGCGATACGCCGGTCGTGCCGCTGCGCGCCGGCGAAACCATCGGCTGGAAGTTCGCGTGACCGGCACGCCGCCGCGCGGGGCCGGCCCGACGGCCGGCGGCGGGGCGGCGGTATTTGCGCAGATCGACTGGTCGGCGCCGTGGCTCGCGCCTTACGCGGCGCCCGGTCGTACGCTGCAGGCGGCTGCGCTCGCGGGCGAGGCCGCGTTGCTCGATGCGTTGAACGGCACGCTGCGCGGCGGTACGCGGGCGAGCGGTCGCGGCCGGCCGCTGTGCTTCGTGCCGCAGGCGGAGCTGCCGCCGGGCGTCGCATACGAAACGCATATTGCCGACACGGGCGGCGTCCCGACCCGCCACAATCTTCACGACTTCTTCAATGCGCTCGTGTGGTTCGCGTATCCGCGCACCAAGGCCGCGCTGAATGCACGCCAGGCCGCGGCGATCGATGCCGCGGGCGGCGTCGGTCCCGTGCGCGGCACGCTGCGCGATGCGCTCACGTTGTTCGACGAGAACGCCGCGCTGTTCGTGACGGCCGACCGCGCGCTTGCCGATGCGTTGCGGGGCTTCAGCTGGCAGCAGCTTCTGGTGGCGGCGCGCGACGCGTGGGGCACGCGCTGCGAGGCGCGGCTTGTCGGCCACGCGCTGCTCGAGAAGCTCGTCACGCCGTACAAGTCCTGCACCGCGCACACGTGGATCGTCGAAGTGAGTGACGACTATTTCTCGTGGCCCGATGCACGGCGTGCCGCACATGTCGATGAGTGGATCGCCGATGAACTCGCGACCCGCGACCTGACGAGCCGCGATTTCGCACCGCTCCCGGTGCTCGGCGTGCCGGGCTGGTGCGCCGCGAATGCCGAGCCCGCGTTCTACGACGATCCGGCGGTATTTCGCAGCGGCCGCCGCTCGCGCGCTGCCGGCGGCGGCGCGCAGTGCTAGAATGCGCACCGCAAAGCAGGCCAGGCAGTCGCGGCCTCGCCGCCTTCGGGCAGGCGGGGGCGAGGAAAGTCCGGACTCCACAGGGCAGGGTGATGGCTAACGGCCATCCGTGGCGACACGCGGAACAGGGCAACAGAAAGCAAACCGCCGATGGCCCGGCGCGAGCCGGGATCAGGTAAGGGTGAAACGGTGCGGTAAGAGCGCACCGCGGCGACGGCGACGTCCGCCGGCACGGTAACCTCCACCCGGAGCAATTCCAAGTAGGCAGGCGCGCATTTTCGGATGCAGGACGGGGCCCCCGTCTCGTCTGCGGGTAGGAAGCTTGAGCGCGTCAGCAATGGCGCGCCTAGAGGAATGGCTGCCACGCGCCGTGCGCTTCGGCGTGCAGCGTGCACAGAATCCGGCTTATCGGCCTGCTTTGCCGCTCGAATGTGAAAGGGCCGGCGCTCCATCAGGAGCGCCGGCCCTTTTTTCATGCGTGATTGCCGCGCGTTCAGACTGCGACGATGTCGAACGAATGCGTGAGTTCGGCCGTCTTCGCGATCATGATCGATGCGGAGCAGTATTTGTCGTGCGACAGGTTGATCGCGCGCTCGACCGTGGCCGGGTTCAGGTTGCGGCCCGTGACGGTGAAGTGGAAGTGGACCTTCGTGAACACCTTCGGATCTTCGCTCGCGCGTTCCGCCTTCAACGTGACCGAGCAGCCGGTGACTTCCTGGCGGCTCTTCTTCAGGATCAGCACGACGTCGTATGCGGTGCAGCCGCCGGTGCCGACCAGCACCATTTCCATGGGGCGCGGCGCGAGATTATGGCCGCCGCCTTCCGGCGCGCCGTCCATCGCGACGAGGTGCCCGCTTCCGGTCTGGGCGGAAAACGCCATGCCGTCCTGACCCATCCAGCTTACTTTGCATTCCATGCTTGCACTCCAGCGTTGCCTGATTCGAATTTGATCATGCATTGTAGCCCGCAGCGCAACAGTCGGCTGATGCGCTGCACGACGCGCAACGTCGCGCCGCCGCACGCGGCGCCTGGCGGAGCGCCGAATGCCGATTTCCCTGCTGTTTTTAGGGGTTTTGCTCTAGATGCGACGTGCTTCCGATGGCGTTCTCGTCATCCAATCGATTGATTTAAAAAGAGAAAATGGGTGTCGGCGGTGGCATCTGTTGCATTCCGTATTATGGTGTTCGATTTCGTAATGCAAATTTTCTTGTGAATCCGGCGGCCCGTTCGTATAATGAGCCTCATTGGTTGCCGCGCTGCGGCAACCTCCGCATGTCTCCTCCACCCTCCTCCTAAGGTGGATTAAGCCCGAACCAGCCGTTCGGGCTTTTTTTCGTCCCATGCAAGCATCGGCGCGCAGTTTGCGCGCGCCGATCTGGCGTGATTCCGCTTACGCGGGCCGCCGCACGGCTGGTTGCGATGCCGCGCCGGTTGGCGTGTCGGTCGAACCAGCGGGCGCCGGGACCTGCGCGGCCGATGCGTGGCCATGACCGCGCGCGCAGAAGTGGCGTACGCGTTCGCGTACCGCGCGCAGGCGGGCGACGCGATCCTCGGCATGGGCGTCACGGGCATCGGCGATGCGGGCGTCGAGTGCGTCGAGCTTGGCCTCGCAGCCGGCCCGGGCAGCGACGGCAGGCGCCGCGACCGCCAGCAATGCGGCCGCGAGAAGGGACGTAAGTCGTTGTTTCATCATGCTTGTTTGTTGTTTTCCGTTGTCGGCCGGTCTGGCGCGGCAAGGTCAGGTGCCGCGCGTCGATGGGTGCCTCACCGGGCGCTCGGTTCGCCAGGTATATCGGGGCACGAACGGATTTTGGCCCATTTCGGGCGCCGCCGGCACGGGGCATGGATTCTTTTTGACCGCTCTGCCGTATTTCCTTTATAATTCAGGGCTTTTCCGCATTCATGCCCACGGAAAAAGAACAGGGAGAGCCTGCACCGCGCCTCGAAGCGCACACAGACAAGCAGGAAGAACACATCGGGCAAAGCATTTTTTTTGGATCGATCATGAAGACGTTTTCCGCAAAAGCCCATGAGGTGACGCGCGAATGGTACGTGATTGACGCGACGGATAAGGTTCTCGGCCGTGTTGCCAGCGAAGTGGCACGCCGTCTGCGCGGCAAGCACAAGCCTGAGTTCACCCCGCACGTCGACACTGGTGATTTCATCATCATCATCAACGCAAGCAAGTTGAAGGTCACGGGCAACAAGACTCTGGACAAGAAGTACTACCGTCACTCGGGCTACCCGGGCGGTATCTATGAAACGACGTTCGGCAAGATGCAAGAACGCTTCCCGGGCCGTGCGCTCGAGAAGGCGGTCAAGGGCATGCTGCCGAAGGGCCCGCTCGGCTACGCGATGATCAAGAAGCTGAAGGTCTACGCTGAAGCGACGCATCCGCACTCGGCTCAACAGCCGAAGGCGCTCGAGATCTAAGGGGAGCCCACATGATCGGTAACTGGAACTACGGTACGGGCCGCCGCAAGAGCGCAGTCGCACGTGTCTTCATCAAGGCTGGCAAGGGCGACATCATCGTCAACGGCAAGCCCATCGCTGACTACTTCTCGCGCGAAACGTCGCTGATGATCGTGCGTCAACCGCTGGAACTCACGAACCACGGCCAGACGTTCGACATCAAGGTGAACGTGAACGGCGGCGGCGAAACGGGTCAGGCAGGCGCAGTGCGCCACGGCATCACCCGCGCGCTGATCGACTACGATGCGACGCTGAAGCCGTCGCTGTCGAACGCAGGCTTCGTCACGCGCGATGCACGTGAAGTCGAGCGTAAGAAGGTTGGTCTGCGCAAGGCACGTCGCGCAAAGCAGTTCTCGAAGCGTTAATTCCGCTTCATGGCCGCGCCGCTTTCGGGCGGCGTCCGCCGGAAAAACCGCCAGCATTCACGCTGGCGGTTTTTTTATGTCCGCGCGGCGGTGTCCCGCGGGCAGTTTCCTGTACTGAAATCAACAAGAACCTATTGATTTCATGGACATCAGCACGATCTTCTGATCGGCCCTACAATAGCGGCTAAAGCTTTTTGGAGAGTTCGCATGAACGCTGTTACCGAATCCGCAGCAACGACCACCGAAATGCCGGTACCGTTCGTCTTCACCGACGCCGCGGCCGACAAGGTCAAGCAACTGATCGACGAAGAGGGCAATCCCGACCTGAAGCTGCGCGTATTCGTGCAGGGTGGCGGCTGCTCGGGCTTCCAGTATGGCTTCACGTTCGACGAGGAAGTCAACGAGGACGACACCGTGATGAACAAGAACGGCGTCCAGCTCCTGATCGACTCGATGAGCTACCAGTACCTGGTCGGCGCCGAGATCGACTACAAGGACGACCTCAACGGCGCCCAGTTCGTGATCAAGAACCCGAACGCAACGACGACCTGCGGGTGCGGCTCGTCGTTCTCGGTCTGAGCGCACGCCAAATCCTGTCCGGTTCGCCGGAATGAAAAACGGGGCTTCATGCCCCGTTTTTTTGTGCCTGCGCGCGGCGCGAACCGGGCGGCCTGCGTCTCGTCGCGTCCCGGCCGGCCATCAGCGCGGATAAAGCGCGCCCAGCACGCGCGCGTCCGCGGCGCCCGTCACGCTCGCGAGGTTGCCGGGCTGGCGCGCGGTGAAGCGATACGCGAGCCACGCGAACGCGAGCGCTTCGACCTGCTGTGGCGGCACGCCGAGCGCGGCTGTCGTATCCACTGTCGCTGGCACGCCGGCTTCGCGCAACGCATCCGCGAGCGCGGCGAGCAGCACCGGATTGCGGGCGCCGCCACCGCAGACGAATACGGCCTTGCAATCCGTCGCATGCTGCGCGACTTCGCGGGCGACCGAGACGGCGGTGAGCGCCGTCAGCGTCGCCTGCACGTGTTCGGGCGCGACTTGCGTGAACGCGGCGAGCTTCGCGTCCAGCCACGCGGGATTGAACAGGTCGCGGCCGGTGCTTTTCGGCGGCGGCGCGGCGAAGTAGGGCTCGTCAAGCAGCGCGTCGAGCAGCGGAGCATGTACGGTGCCGCGCGCGGCGAACTTGCCGCCGTCGTCGTACGGCTTGCCGAGGTGGCGCGTCGCCCACGCGTCGAGCAGCGCGTTCGCGGGCCCGCAGTCGAAGCCGCGCACGTCGCCGCCATCGCCGGGCAGGATCGTGATGTTGCTGATGCCGCCGAGGTTGCAGACGACGCGCGTCTCGCCCGGCGCGCCGAAGATCGTCGCGTGGAACGCCGGCGCGAGCGGCGCGCCGTGGCCGCCGGCCGCCACGTCGCGGCTGCGGAAATCGGCGATCACGTCGATATGGGCAAGCTCCGCGAGCAGGGCCGGATTGTTGAGCTGGCGCGTGTAGCCGCGCTCCGGACGGTGTCGGACCGTCTGGCCATGCACGCCGATCGCGCGGATCTGGTCGCGCGACAGGCCGGCGGTGCGCTGCAACTCGTGACAGCACACCGCGTAGCGCGCGACGAGCGCGTTCGCCGCGACGGATTCGCGGTCGATCTCGTTGTCGCCGGGCTGCTGCAGCGCGAACAGCGCATCGCGCAGCGATTGCGCGAAGCCGACGAACGCTTCCGCGAGCACGACGGGCGCGCGGCCCGTCTCGAAGCGCACGGCGACGCCGTCGACGCCGTCCATGCTGGTTCCCGACATCAGCCCGAAGTAGATGCCGTCGGCCGGATGGGCGGGTTGCGGATGTCGTTGCGGCACGTTGGGTTCTCCTGGATCGAGCGGCGCGGGCCGGTGCCACGCGCCTTGCGCCCGATTATCCGCGCAACCTGACGCATCGTTAAGCGATGCACGCGCAAGTTATGGGAAAATCCCTGTCTTTGCGACATTCTTCCCGGCACCGATGAGCACCGAACCCAGTTTCAAGCCTGTTTTCCCGATCACCGACGAAGTCCGCCATGCGCTCGCCGTCACGAAGCGCGGCGTCGATGAACTGCTGATCGAGGAAGAGTTCGCGCAGAAGCTCGCGCGCAGCGCGGCTACCGGCACGCCGCTGCGCATCAAGCTCGGCCTCGATCCGACCGCGCCCGACATCCACATCGGCCATACGGTCGTGCTGAACAAGATGCGCCAGCTGCAGGATCTCGGCCACACCGTGATTTTCCTGATCGGCGATTTCACGTCGCTGATCGGGGACCCGTCGGGCCGCAACGCGACGCGCCCGCCGCTCACGCGCGAACAGATCGAATCGAACGCGAAGACCTACTTCGAACAGGCCGCGCTCGTGCTCGATCGCGCAAAGACCGAAATTCGCTACAACAGCGAATGGTCGATGCCGCTCGGCGCGGACGGGATGATCAAGCTCGCGTCGCGCTACACGGTCGCGCGAATCCTCGAGCGCGAGGATTTCACGAAGCGCTTCCAGAGCGGCGTGCCGATCTCGATCCACGAATTCCTGTACCCGCTGATGCAGGGCTACGACTCGGTCGCGCTGAATGCCGACCTCGAACTCGGCGGCACCGATCAGAAGTTCAACCTGCTCGTCGGCCGCGAACTGCAGAAGCAGTACGGCCAGGAACAGCAGTGCATCCTGACGATGCCGCTGCTCGAGGGTCTCGACGGCGTCGAGAAGATGTCGAAGTCGAAGGGCAACTACGTCGGCATCAGCGAGAAGCCGAACGACATGTTCGGCAAGCTGATGAGCATCTCGGACACGCTGATGTGGCGTTATTTCGAGCTGCTGTCGTTCCGCGGCCTCGACGAAATCGCCGGTTTCAAGCGCGAGGCCGAAGGCGGTCGCAATCCGCGCGACTTCAAGGTGCTGCTTGCGCAGGAAATCGTCGCGCGCTTCCACTCGCAGGCCGACGCCGAGCGTGCGCTGGAGGACTTCAATCACCGCGCGAAGGGCGGCGTGCCGGACGACATTCCGTCGGTCACGCTCGCGGGCGCGCCGCTCGCGATCGGCCAGCTGCTGAAGCAGGCGGGCCTCGTGCCGTCGACGAGCGAAGCGCTGCGCAACATCGAGCAGGGCGGCGTGAAGATCGATGGCGCGACGGTGTCCGACAAGGGCCTGAAGGTCGAGGCCGGCGAGTTCGTCGTCCAAGTCGGCAAGCGCCGCTTCGCGCGCGTCACGCTGACCGCATGATCGCGCTGATCCAGCGCGTGAAGCGCGCCGACGTGCGCGTTGGCGACCGCACGACGGGCGAGATCGGTGCAGGGCTGCTCGCACTCGTCTGTGCGGAGCGCGGCGACACCGAGGCCGTGGCCGACAAGCTGCTCGCGAAGCTGCTTGGCTATCGCGTGTTCAGTGACGCGGCGGGCAAGATGAACCTGCCGGTGTCGAACATCGACGGCATGGGCGGCGCCGGCGGCCTGCTGCTGGTGTCGCAGTTCACGCTCGCGGCCGATACCAACAGCGGGCTGCGGCCGAGCTTTACGCCGGCCGCGCCGCCCGACGAAGGCGCGCGCCTGTTCGACTATTTCGTCGCGGCCGCGCGCGCGCGTCATCCGGTCGTCGAGACGGGCGAGTTCGGCGCCGACATGCAGGTGTCGCTCGTCAACGATGGCCCCGTGACGTTCTGGCTGCAAGTGCGGCCCTGATCTTTCCCCGGAGACGCGCCGCGATGGCCACCACGCAGATTCTCTTCATTCGTCATGGTGAGACGGCCTGGAACCGCATCAAGCGCATCCAGGGCCATATCGACATTCCGCTGGCCGACACCGGGCTCGCGCAGGCGCAGCGGCTGGCCGTCCGACTCGCGCGGGAAGCGCATGAAGGACAGCGGATCGACGCGATCTATTCGAGCGACCTGATGCGAGCGCAGCAGACCGCGCAACCCTTTGCCGAGGCGCTCGGGCTGCCGCTGCGGTTGCGCGAAGGGCTGCGCGAGCGCGCGTACGGCGTGTTCCAGGGGCATGACAGCACCGGGATCGAGACGCTGTTTCCGGACGCCTACGCCGCGTGGCAGACGCGCGATCCGGGCTTCGCGCCCGAGGGCGGTGAGTCGCAGCGCGAGTTCTATCATCGCGTGCTGCATGCGCTCGAGCCGATCGTCGCTGCGCATCCGGGCGGGCGGATTGCATGCGTCGCGCACGGCGGCGTGCTGGATTGCGTGTATCGCTTTGCAAACGGTCTCGACCTGTCGGCGCCGCGCAGCTATCAGTTGCTGAACACCAGCATCAACGTCGTCGATTACGTCGATGGCCGTGCGCAGGTCGTGCAATGGGCCGACGTATCACATCTGGATACCGCGAGCGACGACGACGGGTATCGCAAGGTACTTTGATGTGCTAATGCCGGCCTCGCCGGCGTGAGCTGCGGGCCGACTTCTACATTTGGCTTGGTGCGGCTTCGCGTGGCGCATCCCGTAGTCGAGCGCGTACGCGATTTTACCGGGCTCGTCGGCCGTGATCGGCTGGCGGCAGCTTGCCGAATTCTCCCTGGGTGTACTTCTCCCCGCCATTGATCGCATCGGCGCGGCGGCGACGGGAATCTGACGACAAATCGAAATGATCCGAAGAAACGGATCGTCAGGCGGGAGGGGCGCTGTCGGGCGGCGTCGCGGTTGCACGGCGGCGTGCGCGTTTCGGTGCGCCGTTGACGAGCGCCCAGCGCAGCACGGGGGCGACCGCCCTGACACCGGGCCGGACCACCGCGCGCCGCAGCGGCGCGAACGTCGACACGCCGAGCATGCGCTGCGCCCAGTGCGGCAGCAGGTCTATGCCCGCATGCATGATCAGTGACGCGGCCGGCCGCAGCGCGGGCGTCGAGATCGGCACATTCAGCAGAACGTCCATGACGGCGAAGGTGCGTGGTCCTGCTTCGAGTTCGGGCCGCATGCGCGCGAAATAGGCCGCGACTTCCGCACGCGAACGGGGAACATCCCGGGCACCGAGCAGCTCGGCGATCAATGCCGTTTCAGCGTAGTAGCCATCCTGCAGTTCGCCCGACAGCGACGGATTCACGTAGCGCAAATGGGCGGCGAGAAAGCTCGATACTTCCGCGACATGCACCCAGGTCAGCAACGCCGGATCGTCGGCTCGATACGGCCGGCCGTCGGGCGCGGTACCCGATACGCGCGCGTGGATCGTTCTTACGCGCTCGATCAGCGCGAGTGCGTCCGCGCGGCTGCCGAACGTCGTGCCCGTGATGAACGTGGCGGTGCGCCGCAAGCGGCCGAGAATGTCGGTGCGAAACGACGAGTGATCCCAGACGCCCGCCAGTGCGAGCGGATGGAGCGCCTGCAGCAGCAGTGCGGCAATGCCGCCGGTCATCATCGACGTGAAATCGGCATGCACGCGCCAGCAGATGGCGTCGGGGCCGAACAGCCCCGGGTCTCCCGGTGGCGACGACAGATCGATCGACGGACCGCCGCCGCCGGTCGTCAGGTGCGTGATGCCGGCCACGAGCCGCTTGCGGATCGGTTCGACCCAGCGCGGGCCCGGTGCGGGCGTGGCGGGGTGCGGGCTGGGCGGCGTGGTCATGGCAGGCGCGGCACGGGCAGCGGGTTACTTCCCGTCAGCGGTATCCCACATTCCGCGTTCGGTGTTGCCGGCATCGGGCGCCGAAAGCCCGAAATGGCGGTAGGTGAGCAGCGTTGCGACGCGCCCGCGCGGCGTGCGCTGCAGGAAGCCTTGCTGGATCAGGTACGGCTCGAGCACGTCTTCGATCGTGTCGCGCTCCTCGCCGATTGCCGCCGCGAGGTTGTCGATACCGACCGGGCCGCCGTCGAACTTGTGCAGGATCGCCTCGAGCAGCTTGCGGTCCATCAGGTCGAAGCCGACCGGGTCGACGTCGAGCATCGCGAGCGCGGCGTCGGCCACGGCCGCGGTGATCTGGCCATCGGCCTTCACTTCCGCATAGTCGCGCACGCGGCGCAGCAGCCGGTTCGCGATCCGCGGCGTGCCGCGCGAGCGCTTCGCGATTTCCAGCGCGCCGTTCGGATCGATCTGCGCATTCAGCAGCGACGCCGAGCGCCGCACGATGCGCGACAGCTGGTCGGCATCGTAGAACTCGAGGCGCGCGACGATCCCGAAGCGATCGCGCAGCGGGTTGGTCAGCATCCCTGCACGCGTGGTCGCGCCGACCAGCGTGAACGGCTGCAAGTCGAGCTTCACGCTGCGTGCTGCCGGGCCCTCGCCGATCATGATGTCGATCTGGTAATCCTCCAGCGCCGGATACAGGATTTCCTCGACGACCGGTGACAGCCGGTGGATTTCGTCGATGAACAGGACGTCGTTCGCTTCGAGGTTGGTCAGCAGCGCGGCGAGATCGCCCGCGCGCTCGAGCACGGGGCCCGACGTCTGGCGCAGGTTCACGCCCATCTCGCGCGCGATGATGTGCGCGAGGGTGGTCTTGCCGAGGCCCGGCGGCCCGAACAGCAGCACGTGGTCGAGCGGCTCGGAGCGGCGCTTCGCGGCCTCGATGAAGATCTCGAGCTGGCCGCGCACCTTTTCCTGGCCGACGTAATCGTCGAGCTGGCGCGGCCGCAGCGCGCGTTCGAACACCTCCTCGTGCGACGAGGCGGGCGTGGCGGCGATGATCCGCTCGGCGGCGAGTTTGTCGGTTTCAATCATGCGGCCATTGTACCGCGCGCGCTGACGCGGTCGAACTGGCCGAACGGCCGACTGGCGCGCACCGCACGGCGGCGCGACACTGGCTCCGACAGCCGGTTCGGGCGGGTGTTACGCCTTCGACAGTGCCTTGAGCGCGAGCTTGATGCCTTCGGACACGCCGGTGCCGGCCGGCACGTTCTTGATCGCGGCGAGGCCTTCCTTTTCCGAGTAGCCGAGCGCGAGCAGCGCGTTGAGGATGTCGGTCGCGTGGTCGGACTGGGATGCGGCGCCGGCGAGCGCACCGAGGTCCGCGCCGAGCTTGCCTTTCAGCTCGAGCAACAGGCGCTCGGCGGTTTTCTTGCCGATACCTGGCAGACGCGTGAGACGCGCGGCGTCCTGCATGGTCACCGCCTGTGCGAGCTCCTGCACGCTCATGCCGGACAGCACGGCCAGCGCCATGCGCGCGCCGATACCGGTGATCTTCAGCAGTTCGCGGAAGGTCGTGCGCTCCTGCGGCGTGAGGAAGCCGTACAGCAGGTGCGCGTCCTCGCGCACGATCTGCTGGGTGAGCAGCACGACGCGCTCGCCTGTCTGCGGCAGGTTGTAGAAGGTGCTCATCGGCACGTCGATCTCATAGCCGACGCCGTTGCAGTCGACGAGCAGGTGGGGCGGGTTCTTTTCGAGCAGGATGCCGGCGATGCGACCGATCATGGATGGCGGGAAGCGAGGAAGAAAGCGCGAGTGTAGCGCAGGTGCGGCGCGATGCCGATGGGTTGGCCGTCAGGTCGGGCAATGCGACACGCGTGCGTGGCGCAGGGCGATCAGGCGGGCAGGGTGATCGCAGGCGCAACGCGCGAAGCGACGTGGACACGCGTGCGGTTGCGTCAGCCGACGAGCCGTCCGCGCCGCACGCGCAGCCCCTTTTTCGCGAACGCTGGCGCGAGGCCGCTGATCGTGCCGAGCGTATTACCGCTGTGCGCATGGCAGATCGCCATCCCGAGCGCGTCGGCCGCGTCGCTGCCGGGCTGGCCCGTGAGATTGAGCAGCCGCGTGACCATCTCCTGCATCTGCGACTTGGTCGCGCGGCCGTAACCGACGACGGCCTGCTTCAGTTGCAGCGCGGTGTATTCGGCCACCGGCAAGCCGCCGGCGACAAGCCCGCAGATCGCGGCGCCGCGCGCCTGGCCGAGCAGCAGTGTCGACTGCGGGTTCACGTTGACGAACACCTGCTCGATCGCGGCCTGGTCGGGCGCGTGTTCGCGCACGAGCGTCGATACACCCTGGAAGATCGTGCCGAGTCGGGTGGCCAGGTCGGCCGTTGGCGTGCGGATCACGCCGCTCGCGACATAAGCGAGCCGGTGGCCGCTGACGTCGATGATGCCGAAACCGGTGACGCGCAGGCCGGGGTCGATGCCGAGAATTCGCATGAGTGAGGAGAAGTACCTGATGCAGCGATACTACAACGAATGGTGCACGGCGCCGGCCGCACGGTTGGACGCGCCGGCGCCGCGCAATAAAAAACCCGGCGGGTGTGATGCCGCCGGGTTTTCATGCAGCGGCCGCGCGGGCCGCGTGCGATCAGTGACGGAAGTGACGCACGCCCGTCACGACCATCGCGATGCCGTGCTCGTCGGCCGCCGCGATCACTTCGTCGTCGCGCATCGAGCCGCCCGGCTGGATCACGCAGGTCGCGCCCGCCGCCACGACGACGTCGAGACCGTCGCGGAACGGGAAGAACGCATCCGACGCGACAGCCGAGCCGGCCAGCGTGAGGCCCGCGTTCTGCGCCTTGATGCTCGCGATGCGAGCGGAATCGACGCGGCTCATCTGCCCGGCGCCGACGCCGAGCGTCATGCCGTTGCCGCAGAACACGATCGCGTTCGACTTCACGTACTTCGCGACGCGCCATGCGAACAGCAGGTCGTCCATTTCCTTCGTGGTCGGTTGGCGCTTCGTGACGACGCGCAGCTCGCTCGGCTGCACGTTCTTCGAATCGAGCGACTGCACGAGCAGGCCGCCGCCCACGCGCTTCAGGTCGAACGCGTTGTGACCGTCGCCCAGTGCGATTTCGAGCAGGCGCACGTTCTGCTTCGCAGCGAACACCTGCTTCGCGGCGTCCGAGAACGACGGCGCGATCAGCACTTCGACGAATTGCTTCGCCACCGCCTGCGCGGCCGTCTCGTCGACTTCGCGGTTGAACGCGATGATGCCGCCGAACGCCGACGTCGGGTCGGTCTGGAACGCCTTCGCGTATGCGTCGGCCGAGTCGTTGCCGACCGCGACGCCGCACGGGTTCGCATGCTTGATGATCACGCAGGCCGGCGCGTCGAACGTCTTCACGCATTCCCACGCCGCGTCCGAATCCGCGATGTTGTTGTACGACAGTTCCTTGCCCTGCAGCTGGCGGTAGTTCGCGAGCGCGCCGGCGGGCGTCGTGATGTCGCGGTAGAACGCCGCGCTCTGGTGCGGGTTCTCGCCGTAGCGCAGGTCCTGCACCTTGTCGAACGCCATGTTCAGCGTGGCCGGATACGCGCTGCGCGATGCGTGCTGCAGCTCGTCGGTCAGGCTCGTCAGGTAGTTCGTGATCGCGCCGTCGTATTGCGCGGTGTGCGCGAACACTTTCGTCGCGAGGCGGAAGTTGGTCGCGTAGCCGACCGTGTTGCCGTTCGCCTTCATTTCGTCGAGCACGACCGCGTAGTCGGCCGGATCGACGACGACCGTCACGTCGCGGTGGTTCTTCGCGGCCGAGCGCAGCATCGTCGGGCCGCCGATGTCGATGTTCTCGATCGCGTCGGCGAGCGTGCAGTCGTCCTTCGCGATCGTCGCGACGAACGGATACAGGTTCACGACCAGCAGGTCGATCGTCGGGATGCCGTGCTGCTCCAGCGCCTGCATGTGCTCGGGCAGGTCGCGGCGGGCGAGGATGCCGCCGTGCACCTTCGGGTGGAGCGTCTTCACGCGCCCATCGAGCATTTCCGGAAAGCCCGTGTAGTCGGCCACTTCGGTTACGGGCAGACCCGCGTCGGCGAGCATTTTTGCGGTGCCGCCGGTCGACAGCAGCTTGACGCCGAGGTCGGACAGCGACTTCGCGAAGTCGACGATGCCGGTCTTGTCGGAAACGGAAATGAGCGCTTGCTTGATCATGATGGAACCACCAATAGCCAGGGAAACGGGGACGGGACGGCCGCCTACAGCAGGCCGTGCTGCTGCAGCTTCTTGCGCAGCGTATTGCGATTGATGCCGAGGTACTCCGCGGCGAGCGACTGGTTGCCGCCGGCCTGTACGAGCACGACCTCGAGCATCGGCTTTTCGACGCAGGACATCACCATCTCGTAGACGTCGTGCGGATTGGAGCCGTCTAGATCCCGGAAATACACGTCCAGGCTCTCGCGGACACATTGTTCGATGTTGTGCTTGCTCATGCTGCTAACTGGTTATGGTCGTCCGACTCGCCCTGGCCGTTTTCCTCTTCGTCATCGACGTAGACGAGGTGGTCCGACAGCGCCTTTTGCGCCTCGAAGAATGCATTGACGGCGGCGAGCTGCTCGCGGGTGGAATCGAGCGTGTTCATCCTGTGCCGGAACCCGTTGGCACCGGAAAGGCCGCGAGTGTACCAGCCGATGTGCTTGCGCGCAGTACGGACGCCCGTGAATTCACCATAGAACGCGTAGTGGTCTTCCAGGTGTTCGTTCATCACGTGCTGGATCTCGTCGATCCGTGGTGGGGGCAGCAGCTCGCCTGTTTGCAGGAAATGATCGATTTCACGGAACAACCACGGCCGGCCTTGCGCGGCGCGACCGATCATCAGTGCGTCGGCGCCGGTTGCGTCGAGCACGGCCTTCGCTTTCGCCGGCGACGTGATGTCGCCGTTCGCGACGACCGGGATGCGCACGGCCGCCTTCACGGCCGCGATGGTGTCGTATTCCGCGTCGCCGCGGTAGAGGTCGGCGCGGGTGCGGCCGTGCACGGTCAGCATCGAGATGCCGGCCGCTTCGGCGAGGCGCGCGACCGTGATCGCGTTCTTGTGCTCGCGATCCCACCCGGTGCGGATCTTCAGCGTGACGGGCACCGCATCCGGCCCCGTGCCGACCGCCGCGACGACGGCCTCGACGATCCGCTGCACGAGCGGCTCGTTCTGCAGCAGCGCGGAGCCGGCCGCGACGTTGCAGACCTTCTTCGCCGGGCAGCCCATGTTGATGTCGATGATCTGCGCGCCGTTGTCGACGTTGTAGCGAGCGGCCTCGGCCATCATCGCCGGATCGGCGCCGGCGATCTGCACCGCGATCGGCTCGACTTCGCCTTCGTGGTTCGCCCGCCGCATCGTCTTCGCGCTCTTCCACAGCTGCGCGTTGGACGCGACCATCTCGGACACGGCGTATCCGGCCCCCAGCCGCTTGCACAGCTGGCGGAACGGACGATCCGTCACTCCGGCCATCGGGGCGACGAACAGGTTGTTACGCAATACGTGAGGGCCGATAACGGGCATCGCAATGGCGCCGCCCGCGAGCGCCGGGCGTCGCGGGCAAAAAAGGGCGGAGGGAAAACGCGCATTTTACCGTATTCCCATGCCCCGCCGATTTGACCCGGTTTGCGCGGCCTGACGGCGCGCAACGGACGCCGCGCGTCAGTTGCGCTGGCCGAACATCATCTGGCGTGCGATCGCCTTCTTGAGCGGCGGTACGAATTCGAGTGCGGTGAGCGCCGCGCCACGCAACAGCGGAAGAGGGCCGGCGTCGACCGTGAACAGCCGCGCGAGCGTGTCGGTCGCGCCGATCGTGAAGCGCCGGTCGAGCGCACGCCGCGCGTTGAAGGTCGCAAGTGCGGTTGGTTCGAAGCCCTGGGTGGACAGCGCATCGACGAGTGTATGTGCGTCGCGCAGCCCCAGGTTCAGCCCTTGGCCTGCGACCGGGTGCAGCGTTTGTGCGGCGTTGCCGACGATCGCGATGCGCCCGCTGACCAGCGTTTGCGCCGCGTTCAGCCCGAGCGGGAACGATGCGCGCCCCGCGATCGCGACGAACTGGCCCATCCGCTCGCCGAACGCAGCGCCGAGTTCGCGCAGAAACGCGTCGTCGGGAAGGGCAGCGCGGCGGGCCGCCTCGTCGGGCGCGCAGCACCACACGAGCGAATACTCGGCCTGGCGCGGGCCGCCGAGCGGCAGCAGCGCGAGCGGCCCTTCGTGCGTGAAGCGCTCCCATGCGACGTTCGGGCGCGGCGCCGAGACGGTGACCGTGCCGACGATCGCGGTCTGACCGTAGTCGCGGCGATGCTTGCCGGTATCGGCCTGCTGTTCGTGGAACAGCCCGCCTTCGGCATTGATGACGATACGCGCGCGCAGCGTGCGCTCGCCTTGCGGGCCGTCGAGCGTCAGCGTGACGCCGTCGGCGTCCTGTCGCGGCGTGCGGGCGGTGGTCGACGTGAGCCAGTCGACGCGCGTGCCGCGCACGGCCTGCGCGAGGGCCTGCACGATCGAGCCGTAGCGCACGACGTAGCCGAGCGCGGCCAGGTCGTGCTCGTCGCGATCGATCAGCGTGCGGCCGAAATGGCCGCGCTGCGACACGTGGATGTGCTCGATTGGCGTCGCGTCGCCGGGCCATCCGAGCGTGTCGAGCAGCACGCGGCTGCCGTGCGACACCGCGATTGCACGCGGATCGTTCGCGCTCGCGGCCGGTTCGCGCGCGTCGATCAGCGCGATCGACGCATGCTGCGTCGCGCTGCGTCGGGCGAGCCAGCCGGCGAGCGCGAGCCCGACGGGGCCCGCGCCGACGATGGCGAGATCGTAGTCCGGCGTGGCCGGGAAGGAAGCGGTCGTCATCAGTGTTCGTGAAACGGGGTAACGGTCAACGTCGGATCAGCGGTGGTTCGACAGCCGGGCAATGGCGACCTGCGGCATGCTCACGCGCCGTGCGCCGCGCCCGCACGCATCAGCGCCTCGATCTCGGCAGCCGCCACCGGCACGTCGCGCGTGATCAGCTCGCAACCGTGCTCGCGCACGATCGCGTCGTCCTCGATGCGGATGCCGATGTTCCAGTATTCGGTCGGCACGTCGTCGGCTGCCCGCACGTACAGGCCAGGCTCGACGGTAAGCGTCATGCCGGGTTTGAGCGTGCGCCACGGCAACGCGCCGTCGGCATCGCGCGCGGCCAGCCGCTCGCGGTAGTCGCCGCAATCGTGCACGTCCATCCCTAGCCAGTGGCCGGTGCGGTGCATGTAGAAGCGTGCATACGCGCGCTCGGCGATCACGTCGTCGACGTTCGAGAAACGCGACTTCGGGATGATGCCCGTATCGAGCAGCCCTTGCGCCAGTACGCGTACGGCCGCGTCGTGCGGCGCCTCGAACGGTACGCCCGCGCGCGTTGCGTCGATCGCGGCCTGCTGCGCGGCGAGCACGATGTCGTACAGCGTGCGCTGCGCGGGAGAGAAGCGCCCGTTGGCCGGGAACGTGCGCGTGATGTCCGACGCGTAGCCGTCGAGTTCGCACGCGGCATCGATCAGGATCAGGTCGCCGTCCCGCGCGGCCGCGTTGCCTGCCGGGTAGTGCAGCACGCACGCGTTCGCGCCGGCCGCGACGATCGAGCCGTACGCGGGCGCCTGCGCGCCGTGCTTGCGGAATGTGTACAGCAGCTCGGCCTCGAGTTCGTATTCGCGGATCCCCGGGCGGCATACCTGCATCGCGCGGCGATGCGCGAGCGCGGAAATGTGCGCGGCCCGCATCATGATCGCGAGTTCGTGTTCGTCCTTCACGAGCCGCATGTCGTCGAGGAGCGGCGTGAGGTCGAGCAGCGCGTCGGGCGCGGCGGCACCCGTGCGCGCCTGCGCGCGCACCGCATCGATCCAGCCGGCGAGCTGGCGGTCGAACTCGGCCGACGCGCCGAACCGGTAGTGCACGGTGCCCGCATCGGCGAGCAGGCGCGGCATTTCAGTGTCGATCACGTCGACCGCGTAGGCCGCGTCGAAGCCGAACGCGTCGCGCGCGGCCTCGGGCCCGTAATGGAAACCTTCCCAGATCTCGCGGTCGGCATTCTTCGCGCGGCAGAACAGGATCGATTCCGGCGCGCCGTGCGACCCGGCCGCGTTCAGCACGAGCATGGCATCCGGTTCGGTGAAGCCCGTCAGGTAGTGGAAGTAGCTGTCATGTCGGTACGGGAAGGCCGTATCGCGGTTGCGCAGCATTTCCGGCGCGGTGGGGACGATGGCGACGCCGCCGCCCGCGGCGCGCAGTGCGGCTAGCACGCGTTCGCGGCGCTGGCGGTAGACGTCGACGGCGATGGCGGTATCGAGGGGCGCATTCATCGTGCGATTGTAGCGCCGCCGGACACAGCGCGTGAGAGGAGCGGCCGCAAGCCGCGCCTGACGGGGCTCGGCGACGGTTGTTGCAAACCATCCACAGGCCGGACGGGCAGATTTTCTACCCTGCCGCGCGGGCCGGTTATGATCGGCGACAACGTATACTCTCGGCGGTTCCCTTAAAAAGGCAGATGATGAAATTAATCGGTTCGCTCAGCAGCCCGTACGTCCGAAAGGCGCGGATCGTGCTTGCTGAAAAGAAGATCGACTACAAGCTGGAGCTCGAGAACGTATGGGCGCCGGAGACGGACATTCATGCGTCGAATCCGCTCGGCAAGGTCCCGTGTCTCGTGATGGAGGATGGTGCCGCGGTGTTCGATTCCCGCGTGATCTGCGAATACGTCGATACGCTGTCGCCGGTCGGCAAGCTGATTCCGCCGTCGGGGCGCGAACGTGTCGAAGTGCGTTGCTGGGAAGCGCTGGGTGACGGCGTGCTCGACGCGGCCGTGGCGATTCGTCTCGAACACACGTTGCGCGACGAAGCGCAGCGCAGCGCGAGCTGGATCGCGCGCCAGCAGCGCAAGATCGACGACGCTCTCGTCGCGATGTCGCAGGGCCTCGGCGGCAAGACGTGGTGCGTCGGTAATCATTACACGCTCGCCGACATCGCACTCGGCTGTGCGCTCGGCTACCTGGATTTCCGGATGCCCGAACTCAACTGGCGCGATCGCCATCCGAACCTCGACAAGCATTTCGTGAAGCTGTCGCAGCGGCAGACCTTCGTCGACACGCTGCCGCAAGGTTGACCGGTCGCCGGCGGCGGATCGGGCAGACAAGGAACAAGCGCCCCGCGGGGCGCTTTTTCTTTATGCGAGCCGCCTGGCGGCGAGCGATCGAGCATTACTCGATCGACGTGTAAACGGTTTCGCCGAGCACGAACGAATCGCTGCGCGCAATCGGCCACCACTTGTCGTAAAGCGTATAGCCGCAGGTCTGGCCGTCGAGCAACGCGCCCGGCTTCAGGTACTTCAGCAACTGCGACATCAGCCGCACCTCGTGCGGCGCGACGCGCTGCACGATGTGATGCGCGCGCAACGCCGACGGATGGCCAAGGCCGGCCGCCTGCACGAGTTCCTGCAGCGCATGCAGCGTATTGCGGTGGAAGTTGTACACGCGTTCGGCCTTGTCGGGCACGACGATGGCGCGCTGGCGCACCGGGTCCTGCGTGGCGACGCCGGTCGGGCAGCGGTCGGTGTGGCAGTGCTGCGCCTGGATGCAGCCCACCGCGAACATGAAGCCGCGCGCCGAGTTCACCCAGTCCGCGCCAATCGCGAGCGTGCGCGCGATGTCGAACGCGGTGATGATCTTGCCGCTCGCGCCGATCTTCACGCGGTCGCGCACGCCGATCCCGACGAGCGTGTTGTGTACAAGCAGCAGCCCTTCCTGCAACGGCACGCCGACATGGTCGGTGAATTCGAGCGGCGCCGCGCCGGTGCCGCCTTCAGCGCCGTCGACGACGATGAAGTCCGGCACGATGCCCGTCTCGATCATCGCCTTCGCGATCCCGAAGAATTCCCACGGATGGCCGATACACAGCTTGAAGCCGGTCGGCTTGCCGCCCGACAGCGTGCGCAGCCGTTCGACGAATTCGAGCAGCCCGCGCGGCGTCGAGAATTCCGAGTGCGTCGCGGGCGAGATGCAGTCCTTGCCCATCGGCACGCCACGCGTCTCGGCGATCTCGGGCGTGATCTTCGCGGCCGGGAGCACGCCGCCGTGGCCCGGCTTCGCGCCTTGCGACAGCTTGATCTCGATCATCTTGACCTGCGGATCGGCGGCCTGCTTCGCGAACTTGTCCGGATTGAACGTGCCGTCGTCGTTGCGGCAGCCGAAGTAGCCGGACGCGATTTCCCAGATGATGTCGCCGCCGTGCTCGCGGTGGTACTTCGACAGCGAGCCTTCGCCTGTGTCGTGCGCGAACCCGCCTTTCTTCGCGCCGAGGTTCAGCGAGCGGATCGCGTTCGCGGACAGCGAGCCGAAGCTCATCGCCGAGATGTTGAAGATCGAGATGTCGTACGGCTGCGCGCGACTCGCGCCGACCCGGATGCGGAAGTCGTGGCTCGGCAGCTTGGTCGGCGCGAGCGAATGGCTGATCCACTCGTGCGCGATGGCCTTCACGTTCAGCTCGGTGCCGTACGGGCGGTTATCGGCGACGTTCTTCGCGCGCTGATAGACGAGGCTGCGCTGCGCGCGCGAGAACGGCTTCTCGTCGGTGTCGTCCTCGACGAAATACTGGCGGATCTCGGGGCGGATGAACTCGAACAGGAAGCGGAAATGGCCCCAGAGCGGGTAATTGCGCAGGATCGCGTGACGGTCCTGGTTCAGGTCGTACAGGCCGACGGCGACGAGGGCGACGGGGATGATGATCCACAGCCAGGAAAGCACGTGGAACGACGCGAGTGCGGCCGCCGCGACGAGCAGCAACACGGCGCACCACATTGCGAGGTAGCGTCTGGAAAGCATGGGGACTCCGCAAGAATCTTGAAATGCCGCCATGCGTACGCTGCGCGGCGGCGCACCGGCCGCGGCGGAATCGTGTTCCGCCGGGCGCGGCGTGCCGCAAGTCTAAACCGAATGGATGTCAGCGTGCTTCGGCAAGCGCGCCCGCGTGGGTTGCCGTCGGCGCGGTCTGGCCGGGCTGGCCGGTGGCCGCGAACTCGATGATGCCGCCGCCGAGGCAGATCTCGCCGTCGTACAGCACGGCCGACTGGCCGGGCGTGACCGCCCATTGCGGGTCGTCGAACGCGAGCGAGAAGCGTTCGCCGTCGGCCTGGCCGAGCGCGGCACGACCGAATGTGCAGGCCGCATCGGCTTGCCGGTAGCGCGTCTTCGCGCCGCACGAGAAGCCTTCGGCCGGCGGCTCGCCCGCGACCCAGCTCACGTTGCCGGCGACGAGCTCGCGCGACAGCAGCCACGGATGATCGTGGCCCTGCACGACGTACAGCGTGTTCGATGCGATGTCCTTCGCCGCGACGAACCATGGTTCGCCGCTGCCGTCCTTGCTGCCGCCCAGGCCGATGCCCTTGCGCTGGCCGAACGTGTAGAACGCGAGGCCGATGTGCTCGCCGACCACCTTGCCGTCGGGCGTTTTCATCGGGCCGGGTTTCGTCGGAAGATAGCGGTTCAGGAAATCGCGGAACGGCCGTTCGCCGATGAAGCAGATGCCGGTCGAGTCCTTCTTCTTCGCGTTCGGCAGGCCGATCTGTGCGGCGATCTCGCGCACCTTCGTCTTAGGGATCTCGCCGAGCGGGAACATCGTCTTCGACAGCTGCGCCTGGTTCAGCCGGTGCAGGAAGTACGACTGGTCTTTCGTATGATCGAATGCCTTCAGCAGTTCGAAGCGACCGTCGCGCTCGCGCACGCGTGCGTAGTGGCCGGTCGCGATCATTTCCGCGTCGAGCGACATCGCGTGGTCGAGGAACGCCTTGAACTTGATCTCGGCGTTGCACAGCACGTCGGGGTTCGGCGTGCGGCCGGCCGAGTATTCGCGCAGGAATTCGGCGAACACGCGGTCCTTGTATTCGGCCGCGAAGTTCACGGCTTCCACGTCGATGCCGATCAGGTCGGCTACCGACACCACGTCGATCCAGTCCTGGCGCGTCGAGCAGTATTCGCCGTCGTCGTCGTCTTCCCAGTTCTTCATGAACAGGCCGACCACGTCGTATCCCTGTTCCTTCAGCAGCCACGCGGTCACCGACGAATCGACGCCGCCCGACATGCCCACTACTACACGGCGCTTGCTCATTTGTTTACCGCCTGACGGTCGAATGCTTCCGGGCGCGGCGCGACCGAATGCGTGTGCACGAAATCGAGCGGAATGCGCCGCCCGGCGAGATAGTCGTCGACGCAGCGCATCACCGCCGGCGAGCGATGGCGCTCGCTGCACGCGCGCAGTTCGTCGGCGCTCATCCACAGCGTGCGCATGATGCCGTCGTCGAGCCTGTGGCCCGGCAGCGGTTCGCCGGCCGTGCCGCAAAACGTGAAGCGCAGGTAGGTCGCGCCGGCACTGCCGGGGCGGTCGTAGTGCGCGAGATAGACGCCGACGAGCGCGTCCGGCACGAACGGATGCGCGGTTTCCTCGAGCGTCTCGCGGATCACGGCGTCGGCGAGCGTCTCGCCGGCTTCGAGATGGCCGGCCGGCTGGTTGATGCGCAGGCCCGTCGAGGTTTCTTCCTCGATCACGAGAAAGCGACCGGCACGTTCGACGAGCGCCGCGACGGTCACATGCGGGGTCCAGATTTCGGGTTTCATGGTTCGGCATTTTACCGGTTGCGCCCGGACGCTGCCGGCCGTCAGGTTAGACGAATCCGACCCCGAGCGTTCTTGCTGCGCCAACGGGCCTATCGTCGTCCGGCGGCCAGCCGGGGCAGGAGAACGGACTGTCACCAGCTGAATCGCGCCCCGTGCATCACGGCGCGACGATCGTCGCGACGCAGGCGGCGATCGTATCCCGCACGCGCACGATGGCCGGGTCGCGCTGCGTGCTCGTGCGCCAGCCGATTTCCACCGGGTAGCGCGGCAGTTCGACCGGGCACGCAAGCGCGCGCAGCGACGTCGACTGCGCGATCGCACGCGCCGCGTGCGCCGGAATCGTCGCCACCGCGTCGGAGCCCGCGAGCAGGTAAGGCAGCGCCGCGAAATGCGTGGTCGACGCCGCGACGCGCCGTTTGTGGCCGAGCGCGGCCAGCGCTTCGTCGACGATCCCGATCACGCCGCCCGACGACACGAGCAGGTGATCGCGCTGCACGAAATCGGCGAGCGCGAGCGTGCGCGGCGCATGCGCGCGGCCGGCCGGATCGATCACGCACGCGTAGCCGCCCGTCGCGACCGCGCGCCGGCTGAGCCCGTTTGCCGAGAACCCGCCCGACGCGATCGCCAGATCGACGCCGTGCCGCAGCAGCGCGTCGCCCGCAATACCGCTGTGGGTCTGCCGAAAGATCAGCCGGATGCCCGCGGCTTCGCGTGCGACCGCGTCTATCAGCGCGCGGCCGAGCGCGATCTCGAAGTCGTCCGACAGCCCGATCGAGATCGTACGGCCGACCCGTTCGCCGCCGTCCGCCGCGATCGCGAGGCTTGCGCGGCAGCGGTCGAGCGCATCGGACAGGATCGGCTTCAGTTCGTCCGCGCGCGGCGTCGGCGCCAGCCCGCGGCCGGTGCGCGCGAACAGCGGATCGGCGTAGATCACGCGCAGCCGCGCGAGCGCCGCGCTGACCGCCGACTGCGTGAGGCCGAGCCGCAGCGCCGCGCGGCTCGCGCCGCCTTCTTCGTACAGCGCCTCGAACACCTTCAGCAGGTTCAGGTCGAGGCTGGCGATATCATCCATATTCATGTCAGTTATCGTTTTATCGATTTGATCGATGAAATGATATCGACAAAGATGGCGTCACCCACTCACCGGAGACGCCTTCATGTCCAACTCAGTCATCGCCGCGCTGCAGATTGGCGCATCGCCCGCCGGCACGCGCGCCACGCTCGACACGATCCTCGGCTACGAAGCCGCGATCCGCGACAGCGGCGCGTCGCTCGTCGTGCTGCCCGAGGCCGTGCTCGGCGGCTATCCGAAAGGCGAGATCTTCGGCACGCGGCTCGGCTACCGGCTGCCGGAGGGCCGCGACGCATACGCGCGCTACGCCGCGCAGGCGATCGACGTGCCGGGGCCCGAAACCGACGAACTGGCCGCGCTGTCGCAGCGCACGGGCGCGAGCCTCGTGGTCGGCGTGATCGAGCGGGGCGGCAGCACGCTGTACTGCACGGCGCTGTTCTTCGATCCGCGCGACGGGCTCGTCGCGAAGCACCGCAAGCTGATGCCGACCGGCACCGAACGGCTGATCTGGGGGCAGGGCGACGGCTCGACGCTGCCGGTGGTCGACACGGCGGCGGGCCGCGCGGGTGCCGCAATCTGCTGGGAGAACCACATGCCGCTGCTGCGCTGCGCGATGTATGCGAAAGGCGTGCAGATCTGGTGCGCGCCGACCGTCGACGAGCGCGACCTGTGGCAAAGCTCGATGCGGCACATCGCGCACGAAGGGCGCTGCTTTGTCGTGAGCGCGTGCCAGGTGCAGCCGTCGCCGCGCGCGCTCGGCATCGACGTGCCGGGCTGGGATCCGGAACGGCCGCTGATCCGCGGCGGCAGCGTGATCGTCGGGCCGCTCGGCGACCTGCTGACGGAGCCGCTCGTCGGCGAGGCCGGGCTCGTGACCGCGCGCATCGATACGGACGAGCTCGTGCGGGCGCGTTACGACTTCGACGTGGTCGGACACTATGCGCGCCCCGACGTGTTCTCGCTGCACGTCGACGAGCGGCCGAAGCGATCGGTCGTGTTCGGGGAATGACGGGCGTGGCCGGGGCGCGGACGCCCCGGCATGCGCATGGCGGCGATGCGCGTCAGCGCATCGGCGCTTCCGCGATCCGCATGTAGTCGGCGATGCGCCGGCCTTCCATGTCCGGAAACTGCTCGTGCACGGTGATGTCGCCCATCCGCGCGATGTCGAAGGTGCGGAAGTCGTCGCGCAGCTCGCACCACGCGCCGATCGTCCAGCGTCCGCCCCAGTAGACGAGCCCGAGCGGCCACACGCGGCGCTTCGTGTGCGCGCCGAGCCGGTCGCGGTAGTCGAAGCTGACGACGTGATGCGTATCGACCGCCTGGTGAATCGCGTCGACCTTCGCGCAGAACGTCTCGTCGATGTGGAACGACGGTGCGAACACCGGCAGGCGGTCGAGCGCGGTGCGCTTGTCGGCCGGCATCGCCGACGCGATTTTCGCGAGCGCCGAACGCGCGCCGCCCGCGAAGCGCGCGCCGCCCCAGGTCTCGAGCATCCGCGCACCGGCCGCGAGCGCCGCGAGCTCCTCGGCGGTGAACGTGAGCGGCGGCAGGCTCGCGTTGCGGTTCAGCCGATAGCCGATGCCGGCTTCGCCTTCGATCGGCACCCCTGACAGTTGCAGGTCGCGCACGTCGCGATAGACCGTGCGCGGCGACACCGACAGCCAGTCGGCGAGTTGCTGCGCGGTCGTGAGACGACGCCCGCGCAACAGCTCGGCGATCTGGAACAGGCGGTCGGCACGGCGCGTCATGGCTGAACCTCGACTCCAACGACTACGGGGACTTCGCGATGATAGCGCCGCGCCGGCCGGATCGTGGACGCGCTCAGTGGCATTTCGGTGCGTGCAGGCCGACGCGATTGCCTTCGGTATCGATCAGGTAGCCGATGTAGCCGTAGTTGTTCGGCAGCTCGATGACCGAGCCCTGCACGACGCCGCCCGCGCGCTTTGCGCGGTCGAGTGCCGCGACGACCGATTCGCCGGCGTTCAGGTACACGAGCACGCCGTTCGCGCTCGGTTTCATCTGCTGCGGATCGAACACGATGCTGCCGCCCGTGCTCGACGCTTCGTGATCGAACAGGGCCATCGGCACGCCGCCGATGACTTCGCGCTGCAGCGTCGTCTGCAGCACGGTTTCGTAGAAACGGATCGCCCGGTCGAAATCGAGGGACGGAATGTCGAACCACGCGATTGCGCGTTCCACGGTTGCGGTTTCGGTTGCAGTTGCGGTTGCGGTTGCGGACGTCATGACGAGCTCCTTGTTGTTCGGGTTCTTGATGGAAACCAGCCTTGCATTGCGCCGGGATTGCAGTGTGATCGGGGGCTGCTGACAGCGTGCTGTCAGTAGTCGTGGCAGTGCTGACAAAACGGCCTGACGGCTTTGGCGGGCAGCACGGTGCGGGAACGCATCGGTGCGCGGGTGGCGGGGCGGCACGCGGGCACCGCCCGCATGGGTGCGGTGAAAAGAAAAACGCCCGGCTCGGGCCGGGCGTCGTGTGGGTGTCGGCAGGCAGCCGCGGCGGCCGCTCGCGTGTCAGGCGTCGCCTTCCGGCGCGGCCGGGCGTGCCTTCACGCTGCCGGCGATCAGGTCGAAGCGGAACAGCCGGCATTCGAGCGCGCCGTTGAACAGCGGCGTCTTCGCCGATTCGCGCAGGCGCAGCTGGCCA
Source organism: Burkholderia diffusa (assembly GCF_001718315.1). NCBI lineage: Bacteria > Pseudomonadati > Pseudomonadota > Betaproteobacteria > Burkholderiales > Burkholderiaceae > Burkholderia > Burkholderia diffusa. Next base: position 659,932 of record NZ_CP013362.1, read on the forward strand.
GGCAGCGACCGGTCCGACGTCAGCAGGAACGCCTGCCAGCCCGTGAAGCGCTGCTTGAGCGCATCGCCGAGCGCGTTGAAGAACTCGCTGTCCGGCGCGTCGGTGTGCGTGCGGCGGAATGCGTCGTCGTTGCCGCGGTTGCGGCCTGTCTCGCGCACCTCGCCGCGCGCGCTGCGGCCGCGCACCTCGATCCGCTCGCCGTACGGCGGGTTCGCGAGGATGATGCCCGGGCCGTCGCACGGCGGCGTCATTCCGCGCGCGTCGACCTGCTTGAGCCACACCGACGGCACGCCCGCGCGCTCGAGGTTCGCGCGCGCCTTCTCGAGCATGTCGCCCGAGATGTCGCTGCCGTACACGCCGAGCGAATCGCGCTTGCCGCGCGCCGCGCGCTTCGCGTCGAGCGCCGCGACCTTCAGGCCCTGCCATGCGGTGATGTCGTACTGCTTGAGCTTTTCGAAGCCGAACCGGCGCTCGACGCCCGGTGCGACGCCGAGCGCGATCTGCGCGGCTTCCGCGAGGAAGGTGCCGCTGCCGCACATCGGGTCGTACAGCGGCGTGCCGGGCGTCCAGCCCGTCAGGCGCAGGATGCCGGCCGCGAGGTTCTCGCGCAGCGGCGCCGCGCCCTTGTCGAGGCGCCAGCCGCGCTTGAACAGCGGCTCGCCCGACGTATCGAGGTACAGCGTGCACTCGGTGGCCGTCAGGAACGCGAACACGCGCACGTCCGGCGCGCCGGTGTCGATGCTCGGGCGCGCGCCGGTCTTGTCGCGCATCCGGTCGCAGATCGCGTCCTTGACGCGCAGCGTCGCGAATTCGAGGCTCTTCAGCGGCGACTTGATCGCGGTGATGTCGACGCGCAGCGTCTGCGTCGACGCGAACCAGCGTTCCCACGGCTGCTCGAGCGCGAGCGCGTAGACGTCCTGTTCGTTGCGGTACGCGCGGTGCGCGATCTTCAGCAGGATCCGGCTCGCGATGCGCGAATGCAGGTTCGCGGCCATGCCGGCGGCCCAGCCGCCGCGGAAATGAACGCCGCCCGGCACCTGCGCGCCCGCGGTGAACGGCGCGCCGTCCAGATGTCGGCCGGCGATTTCGGCCAGCTCGGCGGCAAGCGCCGCTTCGAGGCCGCGCGGGCAGGGAGCGAAGAATTCGTACAGGGTGGGCGAGGACATAAGGCGGGTGAGGACGTGCAAAAGTCCACTATTGTACGCGGCGCGGGCGACCGAAGCCGGCGTCGCATCCGAATCGGGATGCCGGCGCCGGTGCGCCGGCCGTGACGGCGAGCCGGCCCGCCCGCGCGTCGGCGCCCGCCCGCGCGGCGCGCCGACGCTGGAAGTTCAATGCGAGCCCGGCTGGCCGGCGCGGGCCGCCGGGGTGCCGGCCGGCCAGAACAGCGCGGACGGCTTCGACAGCACCGTGCGCACGATCGCGCCGACCAGCGCGCGCACCTTGGTGCGACGCAGGCTGCGCGAGCGCACGGCCATCGTGAATGCGAGCGCGAAGCTCACGAGCACGTTGAGGATGGCCATGCTCAGCACGCCGGCGCAGGCCCACCACAGCTCGGGCGTGCTCAGTGCATCCTTGCCGAGCACGCCGAGCGCGATCCCGATCGAGCCGGCCGACAGCGTCACGTGGCGCACCTCGAACGGGAACAGGAACACGGTGACGATTGCCGGAATCAGGCCGAGCATCAGGCCGAGGCCGACGTTGGCGACCACGCCCGCGACGTTCGAGCGGCAGAAGTGCGCGAGTTTCGCGGCGCCTGCCGCGCCGAGCGTGAGCCGCAGCCGCCGGTTGTATGCGAGCGCGTCGCCGACCCGGTGCAGCACGAACCAGTTGTCGGCCCAGCCCGCGAGCAGACTCGACGCCCACAGCAGCACGCCCGTGAGCGCCGCGTAGAACGGCGTCGGCCCCAGCAGCGAGAACGAATGCAGCGTCGCATGCGCCTTGCCCGGCGAAATCAGGTTGGCGTGCAGCAGGTTGCCCGCGAACAGCTGCACGAGCAGGCACACGGGCAGCACGACGAGCACGTTGCCGGAAATCGCCGCGGCCTGCGTGCGGATCAGCGCGATCACCGACGCGACGAACGCCTTCACGCCTTCCTCGTGACCTGTGTCGTCGAGTTCACGCGCGAGCGTCGGCGCGGTCATCGCGGGCTGCTTGGTCGCGAGCGTGAAATGCAGGAAGTGCATCAGCATGAAGCTCGCCGCGTAGTTGACGCCCGCGAGCAGCCCTTCGAGCATCGACTGCAGGTGCGCGCCGGTGATCGCGAACTTCACGCACACGGTCACGACGGTGACGAGCCCGCCGCCCGCGGCCATCCGCAGCATCTTCAGGTACTCGGCGCGGCCGCGCGAGATGTAGTGCTCGCCGGTGTCCGCGTTGGTCTCGACGAGCTTGCGCGCGAACAGCGAGAAGTTGCTGCGCATGAGGTGCGACACGCTCTGGCTGTTCTGGTTTGCGTCGACGAGCTCGGCCGTCAGGCGGGCCATCCCGCGCAGATCGTCGCGCGCCATCCACGCGTTGAGCAGCATTTCGGCGCGCAGGATGCGCATGCGCATCCGTTCGACCTGGAACACGATGTCGACCGACACGCCATTGCGGTACAAGTGCGCGAACACGTCGTCGACGGCAATCCGGCATTCGTCGAGCAGCACGCGCAGGTAATTCACCTCGTGCAGCAGCTTGCTCGAGTCGCCGCCGTCCTCGACGGCCGCGTGCGCGGTCTCGACCGCGAGCATCGCGCGCGTGAGCCGGTAGAACGGCTGCGTTTCGAGCGGCTGGCGTTCCAGCGGCTTGCGCGCGTCGTCGTCGGACAGCCGGCTGCGCACCGTCTGCGACAGGCCGGTCGAGCTGATCTGGCAGGTCAGGTTGTGCAGGGCGGCGAGCAGGTCGCGCGAGAACGAGCCGGGCTCGTGGCGTTCTTCGTCGGTGACGTCGAACGAGATCAGCTCGGCGAGGCGGGCGAGCAGGTCGTCGGGCAGCGCGTCGATCCATTGCGCGTCTTCCGGCGTCGGGAACATCAGCGTGAACAGCGCCGTCAGTTCGCGGCGGTTCGGCGCGGGCGGAATCAGCGACGCGTCGATGCGCTCGAACAGCGCGCCGAAGAAACCGGAATGCACGGGCATCCCCGCGTCGCACAACAGCGAGATGCCGTCGCATTCGCGCAGGATCCCGCGCAGGATGCGCGCGGCGTGCGATTTCCATGCGGGGTTTCGGTCGAGCACGTGGAACAGGTAGCGGAGCCGCGCGTGCGCCGGATACGCGCGCGCGTCGGCGTCGCGTTCGGCCGGCGTGTCGTGCGCGACCTGCATCGCGCCGTTGCGGCGCAGCCAGTGCGCGAGCTCGATCAGCCATTCGCTGCGCTCGGCGTACGACGCGTCCGCGTCGGCATGCGCGAGCAGCGCATCGAGCTGGTGGCCCGCATTGCGCGACGCGCGCCACTTCTTGATCAGGGTCGTCAGGGAACGAAACATAAACGGAATAGCGAAAGCCCTGGACGGGCGGGTTCGGGATGCCGGCCGGCACATGGCGCGGCACCGGGGAGAACGGTGAGGCTGGTCGGGTGTCCGGACGATGCACGGCGACCCGCGATGCGGCTGCCCCGGCGCGGTGCATGCGGACACGCATGCGCGCTCCGGGAGGCGCGGCGATCGAGCCGGACACGACGGGCGGATCGCCGCCGGCGGGCGCACACGACGAGCGGCGCGAGCCGGGAAGTGCGTAGGATCGTCAATCGGGCGTGAAAACGCAAGCCGACCGCGTTGTGTGGTGCCGGTTCCGGCGGATTTTGACAAACAATGCAAAACCGCCGTCCGGCCGATGGATGCCGAGCGGCGTCGGCCCGAGCGGCGAGGGGCGGCGCGGCCGGCAGGTTCGCGTGCGCGGTTGCGCGCGCACGCGGGTCGATGTCGACGATGACTATCGGGCAGCGTGTGCCGGGTGCGGCCGCACCGCGCGCATGCGTCCGACGCCGGCTCGCGCGCCGCGCTTACGCGCCGGGCTTGCCTGTCGCGCCCGCGTCGTCGCCGGGTGTCGGGTTGGCCGGGCAGGGCACGACGGGCGCGGTGGCCGGTGACTTGCCGGACGCGCTCGTCGCGGCGGTCGACGCAACCGCGGCGCCGCGCCGCGCGGCCATCGCGCGCACGCCGGACGCGGCCTGCGATGCGATCACGTCGAGCGCGCGCCGGTGGCCGGCGACGAGCGCGTCGTAGCCGTCGGCGACCGGTTCCGCGACGCTCGTGCGGCACGTCATCACGGCCTGCGTGCCGAGCGCGCGCACGCTCCACACCGCGTCGATCGCCGCGCGCTTGCCGGGCCACGACTCGAAGCGCTGCACGTTCACGCTGATCCGATAGACCGGCACGCCGGCCGGATACGCGGAATTCGCGACGTCGATCGTGCCGAGCTGCGCGGCGAGGTCGTCGGACAACGCGCGGCGGATTTCGTCGGCGGGCGGCGCGGCCCAGCGCTCCTGCTCGAGCACGTCGACCTGCGCGGCGTTCTTCTGCACGACGAGCTGGTTCTTCGCGACCTGCTCGGGCACGCCGACGGACGGCACCTCGATCAGGAACGACGGGTTGGCGGGCGCGCTGCGCACGGGCGCGGTCGCGTCGGCCGGGCTCAGCGTATAGAACCGCGCGGGCGGCGAGCTGCACGCGGCGAGCGCGGCGAAGACCGCCGCCGCGCCGCTCGCGAGGATGTTCGCGCGTGTCGTCGTCATTGTTGATCTCCTGGCTTGCCCTTGAGCAGCGATTCGGGATGGCGCTCCAGATAGTCGGCGAGCGCGTTCAGCGATTGCAGCGTGCGCGTGAGCTCCTTCAGCGCGCCGCGCACGTCGGACTGCAGCGGCGAATCCTGCTGCAGCGTCGCCTCAGCGGTCGAGAAGGTCTGCTTCGCGGCCGACAGCGTGTCGCGCGCTTCCGGCGCGACCTGCGTGTCGAGTTGCTTGAACAGCTTGTCGGCATTCGACAGCGCGCTGTTCAGGTTCGCGCCGATCTGGTCGAACGGCACCTTGTCGAGCTTCTTCGCGATGTCGGCGACTTGCAGCTGCAGTTCGTCGAGCGTGTTCGGCACGGTCGGCAGCTCGAGCGGCTGGCGTGCCGCGTCGATCTTCACGACCGGCGCCTTCGGGAAGAAATCGAGCGCGACGTACAGCTGGCTCGTCAGCAGGTTGCCGGTGCGCAGCTGGCCGCGCAGCCCGTGCGTGACGAGGCGCTCGACGATCTCGCGGCGGGCCGCTTCGCCCTTGCTTTCGATTGTTTCGCGGAAGCGCGGGCCGAGCCGCTCCGGATACACGTTCATCGTCACCGGCATCAGGAAGTTCTTGGTCTTCGGATCGAAGTCGATGCCGATGTTCGTCACTTCGCCGAGCACGATGCCGCGGAAGTCGACCGGTGCGCCTACCGCGAGCCCGCGCAGCGACTGGTTGAAGTTCATCACGACCTGCAGCGGCTGGCCGTCCGGATCGCGCATCGCGTCCGCCTCGTCGGAGCCGAGGCGGAAGGTCGTGTTGTTCGGCGCCGTTGCGCCGCTGTCCTGGTTCGGCGGTGTCTGGAACGCGATGCCGCCGAGGATCACCGTCGCGAGCGACTGCGTGTTCAGCTTCAGGCCGCTCGAATCGAGCCGCAGGTCGACGCCGCTCGCCTGCCACCAGCGCGAGTTCACGCCGACGTACTGGTCGTACGGCGCGTTGACGAACACGTTGAACGTGACGCCCGTGCCGTCCTTGTCGAGCGAGAAGCCGACCACCTGGCCGACCTGCACGCGGCGGTAGTAGACGGGCGAGCCGATGTCGACCGAGCCGAGCGAATCGCCGCGCAGCACGTACTGCGTGCCCTTCTGGTCGCCGGTCACGGCCGGTGGCGTCTCGAGGCCGGTGAAGTCGGTCTGCGTGTCCTGCCCGTGGCCGGCGTCGACGCCGATGTACGCGCCCGACAGCAACGTGCCGAGCCCCGACACGCCGGTCGCGCCGACGCGCGGACGCACGATCCAGAAACGCGAGCCCTTGACCGCGAAGTCCTCGGCTTCCTTCTTCAACTGCACCTGGACGAGCACGCGCGACAGGTCCTTCGACAGCTTGATCGTCTTGACCATGCCGATCTCGACGTCCTTGTACTTGACCTGCGTCTTGCCCGGCTCGAGCCCTTCCGCGCTGTGGAAGCTGATCGTGACTTCCGGGCCGCGCTCGCGCACGGACTTGATCACGAGGCCGATACCGATCAGCGCGGCGATCAGCGGCACGAGCCAGACGAGCGACGGCAGCCAGCCGCTTTTCGTCGAGATCGCCGGATCGGGCGGCCGGGACGCGTCTTGCTGCGGGCCTTGCGGACTATTCATGGTGTTTCCCTGAGGTTTCGACTGGATCCCAGATCAGGCGGGGATCGAACTGCATCGACGCGAGCATCGTCAGGATCACGACCGAACCGAACGCGAGCGCGCCGGGGCCGGCCGTGATGACGGCGAGCGAACGGAAATGGACGAGCGCGACGGTGAGCGTCACGACGAAGATGTCGAGCATCGACCAGCGGCCGATCCGCTCGACGATCCGGTACAGGCGCGTGCGCTGCAGCGGCCGCCACGCGGTGCGCCGCTGCGCGGTGCCGACGAGGATCGTCAGCACGCCGAGCTTGAGCATCGGCACGAGGATGCTGGCGACGAACACGACGACCGCGAGCGGCCAGTCGCCGGACGTCCAGAAATAGATGACGCCGCTCATGATCGTGTCCTCCTGCGAGCCGACGATCGACGACGTGCGCATGATCGGCAGCAGATTCGCCGGAATATAGAGGATCGCGGCCGCGATCAGCAGCGCCCAGGTGCGCATGATGCTGTTCGGCGTGCGAAAGTGCAGCGTGCTGCCGCAGCGCGCGCAACGCGCGTGCGGATGGTCGATCGTCTGCACGAGCCCGCATGCATGGCAGCTGGCGTAGCCCTCGCGGGCGGCGGTCGGCATCGTCATCGGCGGGGGGCGTCCGGCTGCGGCGGGGAGCCGTCGGGCGGGGCAGGCGTGCGCCGCGCGCGCAGGTCGTCGGCGATGTCCCACAGCGTGCGTGGATCGAACATGAGCACGACGGCGGTCATCAGCGTGAGCGCGCCGAACGCGAACAGCGCCGCGTCGGGCACGACGCGCGCGAGGCTCACCATCTTCACGATCGTCACGACGATCCCGAGCATGAACACTTCGATCATCCCCCACGGCCGCACGAGCTGGATCGTGCGCAGCACGAGATTGAGGCCCGGCGGCACGACGCCACGCCGGATCGGCAGCAGCACGTAAAGCAGCGCGGCCATCTCGACGAGCGGGAACAGCACGGTCGAGCAGAACACCATCACGCCGACGATCTCCATGTCCTGATGCCACAGCGCATCGATCGCGCCGATCAGCGTCGTCTGCACGCGGGTGCCGTTCAGGTCCATTTCGAGGATTGGGAACGCCTGCGCGATGACGAACGTGACGAGTGCGGCGACCGCAAGCGCGCTGATGCGCTCGATCTGCGTGGTGCTGTTCCGATAGAGCAGCGCGTCGCAGCGCGGACAGCGCGCGATTTCGCGGCCGCTCAGGCGCGGTTTATGCAACAGTGCGTCGCATTCGTGGCAGGCAATCAGGTCGTATCGTTGCATGGAAAAGGCAGTGGTGCGACCGCTGGGGGAGCGCGTCGACGGGGCCGGAACCCGCGCCAATCTTACCAAAACGGCTTTTTCGGCGTGTCAACGCCCGGTTACTGGGTGACCGATCGGTAACATGGCGTAAACATGGCAGCGGGCTGACGGGCCTGTCCTGAGAGCCCGCGCGTGACAAAAGGTTGCGGTAGCATGGCGCCCGTGACAAGCGTCGGACGAATTTACCGGCGCAGCCGTTCGCTCAACTGAGGAAATCCAAGATGGCATCGAAATCGCCGCCGGCCCGGCCGGCCCGCTACGCGCACACCGCGATCGCGCTGCACTGGCTGATCGCGCTGCTGATCGTCTGCGCGTTCGCGCTCGGCTGGGTGATGACCGACATCCCCGGCTTCACGCCGACGAAGCTCAAGTACTTCTCGTGGCACAAGTGGATCGGCGTGACGGTGTTCGCGCTGGCCGTCGTGCGCGTGCTGTGGCGCGCGACCCATCAGCCGCCGCCGCTGCCGGACGACACGCCGGCGTGGCAGCGCGCGGTGTCGCACGGCGTGCACATGCTGCTGTACGTACTGATGATCGCGATTCCGGCGACGGGCTATCTGTACAGCTCCGCGTCGAACATTCCGGTCGTCTACCTCGGCATCGTGCCGCTGCCGCGCCTGATCGACCCCGATCCGGTGCTGAAGGAAACCTTCAAGACGCTGCACGTGTCTTTGAATTACATTCTGCTTGCACTCGTCGCCATGCATGTCCTCGCGGCGCTCAAGCACCAGTTGTTGGACCGCGACGGCCTGCTGTCGCGGATGCTTCCCTCCGCCAAATGAAGGATCCCATGAAAGTGTCTTTCTCCCGCTCCATGCTGACCGCGTTCGCCGCGGTGTCACTTGTCGCGTCGGCCGCGGCGCATGCCGACGTCGATCTCTCGAAGAGCAAGGTGTCCGCCGTGTCGAAGCAGATGAACGTGCCGACCGAAGGCGCATTCAAGAAGTTCTCCGCGCAGGTGAAGTTCGACCCGGCGAAGGCCGCGCAGGGCAGCGCGCAAATGACGATCGATATCGCGAGCTTCGACCTCGGCGACAAGATGTACAACGACCAGGTCGCGGGCAAGGACTGGTTCGACGCGAAGGCGTATCCGCAGGCGACCTTCGCGTCGTCGGCGATCGCGCCGGCCGGCGGCAACAAATACAACGTGACCGGCAAGCTGACGATCAAGGGCAAGTCCGAAACCGTCACGGTGCCCGTCACGGTCACGCAGAGCGGCTCGACGCAGACCTTCGACGGCGTGCTGCCGATCAAGCGTTCGGCGTTCAACGTCGGCACCGGCGAGTGGAAGGACACGTCGATCGTCGCCGACGAAGTGCAGATCAAGTTCCATCTCGTCGCCACGAAGTAAGCGGCGACGGGCTGTCGCATCACCCAGAATGCCGCGCGAGGGCGCGGCGCTGTTCCAAGGAGAAAGCGTTTGAAAAAGCATCTGATCATCGCCGCGGGCGCGCTGGCTGCTTCGCTATCGTTCTCGGCATTCGCCGACAGCGCGACGTACCAGTTCGACCCGAGCCATACGTACCCGAGCTTCGAGGCCGACCACTTCGGCGGCCTGTCGGTCTGGCGCGGCAAGTTCGACAAGTCGAGCGGCACCGTGACGCTCGACCGCGCGGCGAAGACCGGTACGGTCGACGTGACGACCGACATCGCGTCGATCCACACGGGCAGCGCGAAGCTCGACGAGCACCTGCAGACGGCCGAGTTCTTCGACGTCTCCAAGTTCCCGCAGGCGAACTACAAGGGCACCATCAAGTTCGACGGCGACAAGCCGGTGTCGGTGGTCGGTAACCTGACGCTGCACGGCGTCACGAAGCCGGTCACGCTGAAGATCGATTCGCTCAAGTGCATGCCGCATCCGATGCTCAAGCGCGAAGTGTGCGGCGTCGACGCGGTCGGTGAATTCAACCGCGACGATTTCGGCCTCGACTACGGCAAGCAGTACGGCTTCAAGATGAAGACGAAGCTGCTGATCACGGCCGAAGCCATCAAGCAGCAGTAACGCGCCCGACCGGGCCGGCCGCCGCGTCACGCTGCCGGCCCGTCGCGAGCCAGCCGCCGCGCTTCCGTTTCCCGGGGGCGCGGCGGTTTTTTTTGCGCGCCTATAATCGTCGGCGCAGCTCGCGGCGCGAGAACCGGCGCGCCGGACACAACGTACAACGACAAGGAGATCGCCGATGCATGCCGTCACGCAGTCCAGCTCCATTGCCTCGTCGCCGCGCGTGTGGCGCGCGGTGGTCGCCGCGTCGATCGGCAACGCGCTCGAGTGGTTCGACCTCGTCGTCTACGGCTTCTTCGCGGTGACGATCTCGAAACTGTTCTTTCCGGCCGGCAACGACACCGTGTCGCTGTTGCTCACGCTCGGCACGTTCGGCGTGTCGTTCTTCATGCGCCCGCTCGGCGCCATCGTGCTCGGTGCATACGCGGACCGCGCGGGCCGCAAGGCCGCGCTCACGCTGTCGATCCTGCTGATGATGGCCGGCACGCTGGTCATCGCGGTGCTGCCGACCTACCAGACGATCGGCGTCGCCGCGCCGCTGATCCTCGTCGCCGCGCGGCTGATGCAGGGCTTCTCGGCAGGCGGCGAATTCGGCAGTGCGACTGCGTTCCTGGCCGAGCACGTGCCGGGCCGGCGCGGCTTCTTCGCGAGCTGGCAGGTCGCGAGCCAGGGCCTCACGACGCTGCTCGCCGCCGGCTTCGGCACCGTGCTGAACGCGCAGCTCACGGCGGAGCAGATGGCCGCGTGGGGCTGGCGCATCCCGTTCTTCTTCGGGCTGTTGCTCGGGCCGGTCGCGTACTACATCCGTTCGAAGGTCGACGAGACGCCCGAATTCCTCGCGGCCGAAAGCACCGCGAGCCCGTTGCGCGACACGTTCGCGTCGCACAAGGCGCGGCTCGTGGCCGCGATGGGCGTGGTGGTGCTCGGCACCGTCGCGACCTATCTGGTGCTGTTCATGCCGACCTACGGCGTGAAGCAGCTCGGCCTTGCGCCGTCGGCTGCGTTCGCCGCGATCCTCGTCGTCGGCGTGATCCAGATGGCGTTCGCGCCACTCGTCGGCCACTGGTCGGATCGTTACGGACGCGTGCGCGTGATGCTCGCGCCGGCCATCGCCATCCTCGTGCTGATCTATCCGGCGTTCGCGTACCTGGTCGCGCATCCGGGCTTCGGCACGCTGATCGCGCTGCAGGTGTTGCTCGCGTTCCTGATGACCGGCTATTTCGCGGCGCTGCCCGGGCTGTTGTCCGAAGTGTTTCCGGTGCAGACGCGCACGACCGGAATGTCGCTCGCGTATAACGTCGCGGTGACGATCTTCGGCGGCTTCGGGCCGTTCATCATTGCGTGGCTGATCCGCGCGACCGGGATGAAGACCGCGCCGAGCTTCTACCTGATGTTCGCGGCCGTGCTGAGCCTTGTGGCGCTGATCGTGCTGCGCCGGCGGTTCGGGTTCCGGTGATGCGAAGCGTGCGGCGGCGCGTCAGTTGCTGACGCGCTCGCATACCGGTTGCGCCGGCATCAGCTGCGCCGGCGCGGTGATGGTCTGCACCGGCCGACCGGCGAGCGCGTCGAGCGCCTGCCGGAGCTGCCAGTCGGCGGCCGTGCCGAATTCCCGCTGCGGCAGCGCCGCGCTCTTCGACGTATCGATTTTCTCGCGCACGCGCGCGTCGCGCAGTTTTTGCCGTGCCTTGCGCACCTGTGCGAACGGATCGGGCGCCAGCCGGTCCGCATACGGCGCGCGGGCGAGATCGACTTCGCGGTACCACAGCAGCACGCCGTCGACGTCCGAGTCGCGGCGCGGCGGCACGAGCCAGTCCGGCACGACGCCGTAGCCGTCCATCGGGCAGCCGTTCGGCCGCAGATTGCGCGCGAACGTGAAATTGACGCGCGTGCCGTCGATCAGGTCGACGCCGGTCTGCGCGAGTCCCTTTCCGTAGGTCGGCATCCCGACGAGTCGCGCGCGGCCCAGATCCTTCAGTGCGGCCGCGGTCGCTTCGGCGGCCGACGCGCTTTGTCCGTCGACGAGCACGACGAGCGGCACGGTGCGCCACCAGTCGTCGGCCTGCAGCGGCGCGAGCGGATCCTGGCCGTGCATGGCCGGCAGTTCGTAGTCGGGCCAGTTGGTCGTGAAGCGGCGGCGCTTCGTGCCGTCGCGCTCGAGCGTCACCATCACGGTGCGGTCGCGCCCGGCGAACAGTGCGGTGATGCCGATCGCCGCATTCAGTGCGCCGCCGCCGTTGATGCGCAGGTCGAGGATCACGCCTTTCACCGTCGGCCCCGCGCGGCGTGCGGCCTGCACGGCGTCGATATAGTTGCCGACCGCGGGCTCCGGGAAGCTCGACAACCGCGTGTACAGGATGTCGCCGGCGAACCGCCTTGCGCTCGCCGGGTGTGGGCGGACGATCGCGCGGACGGGCGCGAAGGTCAGCGTCGCATGGTTCGCGCCACGCCGGATTGTGAGCTTCAGCGGCATGCCCGCGTCGCCCTTCGCGAATTTCACGACCTCGCTGCTGTCGATGCCGACCACGCTCCGGTCGTTCATCGCGACGACGAGATCGTCGGGCCGCACGCCGGCCTGTTCGGCGGGCGCGTCCGGGATCACGTCGATGATGTGGAGCCCGTCGGGCCGCGTCTCGAACACGATGCCGATGCCCGGCGTGCCGTCGCGTGCGCGGCGCTCGTCGTCGAGCCGTTCCTGTTCCTCCCTCGCGTTGAAGAAGCGCGCGTACGGCAGCGTCTTGATCCCGTCGTGCACGGTGGCGTCGAGCAACGCACCGATGTCGACGTCGGTCAGGTGCTGCTTCTTCAGCACTTCGACCGCGGCCTTCAGTTCGCAGAGCTGGGGTTCCCAGTCGGGCGGGCAGGGTGAAGGTTGTGACGTCGCGGTAGCGGCAGCGACGGCCGGCGCGGACGCGGATTGCGCACGGGCGGCCGATGCGCATGCAACGAACGCAGCCGCGGCGGCGGCACCGGTGCTCCAGGCGACGATGCGATGAACGACACGCGTGGCAGGCATCATGAGGACCGCGGCTTCGACGTGTGGCGGGGCGGGGTGGTGAAGCGATTGTAGCCGACGGTCCGTGCGCCGCACCGGAGGAAGCGCGCACACGGCGCGCATGAAAAAAGGCCGGTCCAACAGGACCGGCCTTCTGGTATCCGCCGAAGCGGCGCGATGCTTAAACCTGCGCGCCCGCGTTCGGATCGTCCGGATCGTGCGCGGTCTTCTTTTCCTTGATCAGGTCTTCGCGCTTGATGCCGAGCCACATCGCGAGCGAGCCCGCGACAAACACCGACGAGTAGATGCCGAACATGATGCCGACCGTCAGCGCGAGCGCGAAGTAGTGCAGCGTCGGGCCGCCGAAGAAGAACATCGACAGCACCATCATTTCCGTCGACGTGTGCGTGATGATCGTCCGCGACATCGTGGTCGTGATCGCGTGGTTGATCACCTCCGACACGCTCATCTTGCGTTCGCGGCGGAACGTTTCGCGGATCCGGTCGAAGATGACGACCGACTCGTTGACCGAGTAGCCGAGCACCGCGAGGATCGCCGCGAGCACCGCCAGCGAGAACTCCCACTGGAAGAACGCGAAGAAGCCGAGAATGATCACGACGTCGTGCAGGTTCGCGATGATGCCGGCGACCGCGTACTTCCATTCGAAGCGGATCGACAGGTAGATCACGATGCCGATCACGACGCACGCGAGCGCGAGGAGACCATCGGTCGCCAGCTCGCGGCCGACCTGCGGGCCGACGAACTCGACGCGCTGCAGCGTGACGTCGGGGCTCTGCGCCTTCAGCGCGGTCATCACCTGGTCGCTCTGCTGCGCGGACGTGAGGCCTTCCTTCAGCTGCAGGCGGATCAGCACGTTGCGCGACGTGCCGAAGTTCTGCACCTGCGCGTCGGCGTAGCCGAGCTTGCCGAGCGTGTCGCGCACGGGTTCGAGCTGCGCGGCCTGCTGGTACTGCACCTCGATCACCGTGCCGCCGGTGAATTCGACGGACAGGTGCAGCCCGCGGTGGAACAGGAAGAACACGGCGGCGAGGAACGTGACCAGCGAGATCACGTTGAACACCAGCGCGTGCCGCATGAACGGAATGTCTTTACGGATGCGGAAAAATTCCATGGCTTCGTCTCCGGGGCCTTATTGGGTCGAGCCCGGTTTCTTCGGCGACACGCCTTGCTGCGCGCGGTTGCGCAGTTGCGGCTTGCCGGCGCGCGGCGCGTTGCCCTTCGCAGGCGCGGCGAGCTTCGCGGCGCGCGCGGTGTCGGTCGATTCGTCGGCCGCGGCGAACGACGCGCCGGCCGTGGCGCCTTCCGGCTTCCACACCTGGCCGATCGCGAGCGACTTCAGCTTCTTGCGGCCGCCGTACCAGAGGTTGACGATCCCGCGCGAGAAGAACACCGCGGAGAACATCGACGTCAGGATGCCGAGGCAGTGCACGATCGCGAACGCGCGAACGGGGCCCGAGCCGAATGCGAGCAGCGCGAGGCCGGCGATCAGCGTCGTGACGTTCGAGTCGAGAATCGTCGCCCACGCGTGTGCGTAGCCGGCCTGGATCGCGGTCTGCGGCGGCTGGCCGGCGCGCAGTTCCTCACGCACGCGCTCGTTGATCAGCACGTTCGAGTCGATCGCCATCCCGAGCGCGAGCGCGATTGCCGCGATACCCGGCAGCGTCAGCGTGGCCTGCATCAGCGACAGTACCGCGACGAGCAGCAGCAGGTTCACCGACAGGCCGATCACCGAGATCACGCCGAACAGCATGTAGTACGCGATCATGAACACGGCGATCGCGCAGAAGCCCCAGATCACCGAGTGGACGCCCATCTTGATGTTGTCGGCGCCAAGGCTCGGGCCGATCGTGCGTTCCTCGATGATGTCCATCGGTGCGGCGAGCGAACCGGCGCGCAGCAGCAGCGCGAGGTCGGCCGCGGCCTGCGGCGTCGGCTGGCCCGTGATCTGGAAGCGGTCGCCGAGTTCGGACTGGATCGTCGCGACCGTCAGCACCTCGCCCTTGCCCTTCTCGAACAGCACCATCGCCATCGGCTTGCCGATGTTCTCGCGCGACACCGCGCGCACCGAGCGGCCGCCCGCCGAGTCGAGGCGGATGTTGACCGACGGACGCTGGTGTTCGTCGAAGCCGGCCGATGCATCGATGATGCGGTCGCCGGTGAAGATCACGTCCTTCTTCAGCAGCACGGGCGCCTGGTTGCCCTGCGTGAACAGCTCCTCGCCCGGCGGCACCGGGTCGTTCGGGTTCGGGTGCGTGTTGATCGGATCGGCGAGGCGCGCCTCGAGCGTCGCGGTGCGGCCGATGATGTCCTTCGCCTTCGCGGTGTCCTGCACGCCCGGCAGTTCGACGACGATGCGGTCGCTGCCTTGCTGTTGCAGGATCGGCTCGGACACGCCGAGTTCGTTCACGCGGTTGTGCAGCGTCGTCAGGTTCTGCTTGAGCGCGGCATCCTCGACGGCCTTCTGCACGGCCGGCGTGAACGTGCCGACGACTTGCGTGCCGCCGCCGCCGGGCTGGGTCGCCCATTGCAGTTCGGTGACCGACGCGGCGAGCACCTTGCGGGCGTCTTCCGCCGTCTGCGCATCGCTGAAGTTGACGACGACGGACTGGTCGACGCGGCTCACGCCGCCGTCGCGGATGTTCTTGTCGCGCAGCAGCGTGCGCGCGTCGGACGCGTCGGAGTCGAGCTTCTTCGTGAGCGCGCCCGTCATGTCGACCTGGAGCAGGAAGTGGACACCGCCGCGCAGGTCGAGGCCGAGATACATCGGCAGTGCGTGCAGCGCGGTCAGCCAGCGCGGCGACGCGCTTTGCAGGTTCAGTGCGACGACGTATTGCGGATCGTTCGGATCGGCGTTCAGCGACTTCTGCAGCAGGTCCTTGACGCGCAGCTGCGTATCGGTGTCCTTCAGGCGCACGCGGATGTTCGCGTTGGACGCCGTGTTCTCGAAGGTGACGTCGTCCGGCGTGATCTGCGCGGAGGCGAGCGCGGATTCGACCTGGGTCAGGGTGGTCGAGTCGAGCTTGACCGTGGCCTTGCCGCTCGACACCTGCACCGCCGGCGCTTCGCCGAAGAAGTTGGGCAATGTGTACAGAAGGCCGATGGCGAGCGCCACGACCATCACGACATATTTCCAGAGTGGATAACGATTCATGAGGGGGCCGAACGGGTGGTTGGCGTGAAAGCGTCGCGTCCGGCGCCGCGGCGGCCCGCTCTCTCAGGCGGGCACGACGCGGGGAGCCGGACGCTCGGTGAAGGCCTTACAGCGACTTGATCGTGCCCTTCGGCAGAATGGTCGTGACGGCAGCCTTCTGCACGGTGATTTCTGTGCCTTCGGCGATTTCGACGCCGATGTAGCCTTCGGAGACCTTCGTCACCTTGCCGACGAGGCCGCCGCTCGTGACGACTTCGTCGCCCTTCGCCATGGCCGCGAGCATGTTGCGGTGTTCCTTCTGGCGCTTCATCTGCGGACGGATCATGATGAAGTACAGCACCGCGAACATCAGGATGAGCGGCAGGAAGCTCATCAGGCTCGATTCGGCGCCACCGGCACCTTGCGCGAAGGCATTGGAAATGAACGGCACGTTGGTCTCTCCGTAGGGGAAGATCGAAAAATAAGCCGGTTATTCTACCACCGGCCCCATCTGCAAACGGCACGGCAAATGCGCTTTCGGATCAAGCTGTTAAAGCACGAACCGGCAGCGTGGCCGCGCGTCTGGAAAGGTAATTGTAATGTTTGGCGGTCGCGACCGGTGTCGAGACCGCCAAACTTGATACACGTTGCATGTGACGGTTGGCGGCGCGGGCGGCCGGTCCGTCAGTCGACCCCTCTCGCGCGATCCTCCGCGAAGCGCTGGCGGAACGCGTCGAACGTATGGGTCTCGATCGCGTCGCGGATCTCGCTCATCAGCTGCAGGTAGTAGTGCAGGTTGTGGATCGTGTTGAGCTGAGCGCCGAGGATTTCGCCTACGCGGTGCAGGTGGTGCAAGTAGCCGCGCGAGAAGTTCCGGCACGTGTAGCACGTGCAGCTCGCGTCGAGCGGCTTCAGCGAATTCTTGTGCGTCGCGTTGCGGATCTTCACGTCGCCGAAGCGCGTGAAGAGCCAGCCGTTGCGCGCGTTGCGGGTCGGCATCACGCAGTCGAACATGTCGACGCCGTTCGCGACGCCCTCGACCAGATCCTCCGGCGTGCCGACGCCCATCAGGTAGTGCGGCTTGTCGGCCGGCAGCTTCGGGCCGACGTGCCGCAGCACGCGCATCATGTCTTCCTTCGGCTCGCCGACCGACAGCCCGCCGATCGCGAGGCCGTGGAAACCGAGCTCCGACAGGCCCGCGAGCGACTCGTCGCGCAGGTCCTCGAACATCCCGCCCTGGACGATCCCGAACAGCGCGTTCGGGTTGCCGAGCCGGTCGAATTCGTCCAGCGAGCGCTTCGCCCAGCGCAGCGACATGCGCATCGAGTCGGCCGCTTCCTTGTGCGTGGTCGGCACGCCGTTGGTCGCGTACGGCGTGCATTCGTCGAACTGCATCACGATGTCCGAGTTCAGCACCTTCTGGATCTGCATCGACACTTCCGGCGACAGGAACAGCTTGTCGCCGTTGATCGGCGATGCGAACGTCACGCCGTCCTCGGTGATCTTGCGCAGGTCGCCGAGCGAGAACACCTGGAAGCCGCCCGAGTCGGTCAGGATCGGCTTGTTCCAGCCCATGAAGCCGTGCAGGCCGCCGTGCGCATCGATCGTGTCGAGGCCGGGGCGCAGCCACAGGTGGAACGTGTTGCCGAGGATGATCTGCGCGTTGATCTCGTGCAGCTCGCGCGGCTGGATCGCCTTCACGGTGCCGTACGTGCCGACCGGCATGAAGATCGGCGTCTCGACCATGCCGTGGTTGAGCTTCACGCGGCCGCGGCGCGCATGGCCGTCGGTCGTCAGCAGTTCGAATTCGAGCCCGTTGGCGGGGCGCTCCTGCACGGGAGCGTGCGTATCGTGGGATGAACCTTCGGTCATCGCGTCATTCTCCTTGCCACCGGAAAACAGTCCGGCGCATGTTGGAAACGCCGCCGGCAAGCCGGCGGTCGGAAAAGCAGGCACGCGCCATCGAGGCGCGCGCAGCAGGAAAACGGGTGCGGCGGCGGCCGCGCTTACCTGCGCGGCGCCTCCGGCGTGTCGCGCCGTGTGAGCAGCATCGCATCGCCGTAGCTGAAGAAGCGGTAGCGTTCGTCGATCGCGTGCCGGTACGCGGCGCGGATCGTCTCGACGCCCGCGAATGCGGACACCAGCATCAGCAGGGTCGACTTCGGCAGGTGGAAGTTCGTGACGAGCCGGTCGACGACGCGAAAACGGTAGCCCGGCGTGATGAAGATGTCGGTCTCGGCCTGCATCGCCGCGAGCGAACGGCCCGCTTCGTCGGCGCTGCGCGCCGCGGCTTCGAGCGCACGCATCGACGTCGTGCCGACCGCGATCACGTTGCCGCCGCGCGCGCGGGTCGCGGCGATCTTGTCGACGAGCGACTGCGGCAGGTCGTACCACTCGCTGTGCATCCGGTGCTCGGCGATGTTCTCGACGCGCACCGGCTGGAACGTCCCGGCGCCCACGTGCAGCGTCAGCGTCGCGCGCTCGACGCCCATCGCGTCGAGCTTCTCGAGCAGCGGCTGGTCGAAATGAAGCCCGGCCGTGGGAGCCGCGACCGCGCCCGGGTTGGCAGCGTAGACCGTCTGGTAGCGCGTCTCGTCGTTCGCGTCGGCGTCGTGCTCGATGTACGGCGGCAGCGGCAGGCGGCCGTGCTGCTCGATCAGCGTGAGGCACGGCTGCGGGAAGTGCAGCGTGAAGAACGGCTCGACGCGCTCGCCGACCGTCACGTCGAACGCGTCGGCCAGGCGCAGCGTCGTGCCGGCGCCCGGCGACTTGCTCGCGCGGATCTGCGCGAGCGCGGTGTGCGTGCCGGTCACGCGCTCGATCAGCACCTCGATCTTGCCACCGCTGGCCTTCTGGCCGAAGAAACGCGCCTTCAGCACCTTGGTATCGTTGAACACGAGCA
This sequence comes from Burkholderia diffusa, assembly GCF_001718315.1. Lineage (NCBI taxonomy): Bacteria > Pseudomonadati > Pseudomonadota > Betaproteobacteria > Burkholderiales > Burkholderiaceae > Burkholderia > Burkholderia diffusa. The sequence goes on from NZ_CP013362.1 coordinate 678,632, forward strand.
GGTCGCCGGGCGCGATGCACGACGGCAGCTCGGCGAAGCGGCGGTCGACGAGGCGCGCGGGCTCGACGGCGCCGTCGACCTCGAGCAGGCGGCTCGCGGTGCGGTCGGGCAGTGCGGTTTGCGCAATCAGCTCGGGGGGCAGATTGAAATCGAAATCGGAAAGCGTGAACATGCGGGCTGGTTCGAAACGGCCGGCGGGCGCCGCCGACAGGGCGGAAACGCATGAATGGGGCGCGCGAGCCGCTATGATGGCGGGATGCGCGGCCTGGCCGGCGTCGTTCGTTCGGACGACGTGAAAGCCGCTATTGTACTTGCCTTGCGAAGCACCCAGACGATCCGATGCCTGTGTCACCACGCCGTTCCTCCGCCGCCGTTGCCGCTTCCGCCGATCCGTTCGACGCGGACGATGCAGCGTTACCCGCGCAAAGTGCGGAGCCGCGCGCCGCCGCGCCGCGCCGCGCGGGTCCGAAGCGCGGCGCCGCCGGGCGGCTCGCGCAGCCGGCCGCCGCCGCGCCCGACGTCGAGCCGGGCCCGGGCGGCGACGCCGAGGCTGCCGGCGCGTCCGGCGCGAAGCGCAAGAAGAAGCCGGCCGTCGACAAACCGGTGAAGACCGCCGACAAGCTCGCGAAACTCGGCCTCACGCGCTCGATCGATCTCGTGTTGCATTTGCCGATGCGCTACGAGGACGAAACGACGCTCACGCCGATCGGCGAACTGCTGCCGGGCGGCATCGCGCAGACCGAGGGCGTGGTGTTCGACAACGAAGTCGCCTACCGGCCGCGGCGCCAGCTCGTCGTGAAGATCCGGGACGACGACGGCGAGCAGCTCGTGCTGCGTTTTCTCAATTTCTACGGCTCGCAGGTCAAGCAGATGGCCGTCGGCCAGCGGCTGCGCGTGCGCGGGGACGTGCGCGGCGGCTTCTTCGGGATGGAGATGGTGCATCCGGCCGTGCGCGTCGTCGAAGCCGACGCGCCGCTGCCGCAGGTGCTCACGCCCGTCTATCCGAGCACGGCCGGCGTGTCGCAGGCGTATCTGCGCAAGGCGATCGAGAACGCGGTCGAGCGCACGCCGCTGCCCGAGCTGCTGCCACCCGAGATCGAACGCGACTACCTGAAGCCGCTTGGCGTGCCGACGCTCGCGCAGGCCGTGCGGATCCTGCACCACCCCGGTGTCGATTCCGATGAAGCTGCGTTGATGGACGGCTCGCATCCGGCGTGGACACGCATCAAGTTCGAGGAGCTGCTCGCGCAGCAGCTGTCGCTCAAGCGTGCGCACGAGGAGCGCCGCACGCGCGCGGCGCCTGCGATGCCGCGCCGTACCGCGGCCGATGCCGGCGCGCTGACGACGCGTCTCTACGCGGCGCTGCCGTTCACGCTGACGGGCGCGCAGTCGCGCGTCGTCGACGAGATCGCGCACGACCTCACGCTCGCGCATCCGATGCAGCGGCTGCTGCAAGGCGACGTCGGCAGCGGCAAGACGGTCGTCGCGGCGCTGGCGGCCGCGCAGGCGATCGACGCCGGCTACCAGGCCGCGCTGATGGCGCCGACCGAAATCCTCGCGGAGCAGCACGCGCGCAAGCTGCGCGCGTGGCTCGAACCGCTCGGCGTATCGGTCGCATGGCTCGCGGGCAGCCTGAAGGCGAAGGAGAAGCGCGCGGCGATCGAGGCCGCGGCGCTTGGCACCGCGCAGCTCGTGATCGGCACGCACGCGATCATCCAGGACACGGTCGAATTCGCTCGGCTCGGCCTCGTGATCGTCGACGAGCAGCACCGCTTCGGCGTCGAGCAGCGTCTCGCGTTGCGCGCGAAGGCCGCGAATGCGGCCAACGGCGCGCGCGATTTCCAGCCGCACCAGCTGATGATGTCGGCCACGCCGATTCCGCGCACGCTCGCGATGACGTATTACGCGGATCTCGAGGTGTCGACGATCGACGAGTTGCCGCCGGGCCGCACGCCGGTGCTGACGCGCCTCGTCGGCGATGCGCGGCGCGAAGAGGTGATCGCCCGCGTGCGCGAGGCCGCCCTGACGGGGCGACAGGTGTATTGGGTGTGTCCGCTGATTGAGGAGAGCGAGACGCTGCAGCTGCAGACGGCCGTCGAAACCTACGAGACGCTCGCCGCCGCGTTGCCCGAGCTGAAGGTCGGGCTCGTGCACGGGCGGCTGTCGCCGGCCGACAAGGCGGCCGTCATGGAAGCCTTCACGCGCAACGAGGTGCAGTTGCTCGTCGCGACGACCGTGATCGAGGTCGGCGTCGACGTACCGAATGCGTCGCTGATGGTGATCGAGCACGCGGAGCGCTTCGGCCTCGCACAGCTGCATCAGTTGCGCGGCCGCGTCGGGCGCGGCACCGCGGCGTCGGTCTGCGTGCTGCTGTACACGGGCCCGCTTTCGCTGACCGGCCGCGAGCGGCTGAAGACGATGCGCGAGACCACCGACGGCTTCGAAATCGCGCGGCGCGACCTCGAAATTCGCGGTCCCGGCGAATTTCTCGGCGCACGCCAGTCCGGCGCGGCGATGCTGCGCTTCGCGAACCTCGAGACCGACGGCTGGTTGATCGACCCGGCACGCGATGCGGCAGCGCGGCTGATCGCCGCGTATCCCGACGTGGTCACGCAGCATCTCGCACGCTGGCTCGGCGCGCGGGAGCAGTATCTGAAGGCCTGATGCGCGTATTCAGGGACGGATTTAAACCGCCATTGAGCAGCGATCGGGCGCATCGCGATGCAGAGAAACTTGGCGAACCGGTGCCAACGGGTGTATAAATTAAACCTATCGCCTGTATATCTCTGATTGACCCACAATGACCCTGACTGAATTGAAATATATCGTCGCGGTCGCGCGCGAGCGGCATTTCGGTCGCGCGGCCGAAGCATGCTTCGTGAGCCAGCCGACGCTATCGGTGGCGATCAAGAAGCTTGAAGACGAGCTCAACGTGCAGATTTTCGAGCGCGGCGCGAGCGAAGTGAGCGTGACTCCGATCGGCGACCAGATCGTCACGCAGGCGCAGCGCGTGCTCGAGCAGACGTTCGCCATCAAGGAGATCGCGAAGCAGGGCAAGGATCCGCTCGTCGGCCCGTTCCGTCTCGGCGTGATCTATACGATCGGGCCGTACCTGCTGCCGACGCTCGTCAAGCAGATGATCCAGCGCGTGCCGCAGATGCCGCTGATGCTGCAGGAGAACTACACGCTGAAGCTGCTCGAACTGCTGAAGCAGGGCGAGATCGACGCCGCGATCATGGCGCTGCCCTTCCCCGAAACCGGTCTGATGGTGCGGCCGCTGTACGACGAGCCGTTCGTCGTCGCGCTGCCGGCCGGCCATCCGTGGGAGAAGCGCGACGAGATCGATGCCGAGGACCTGAAGCAGGAAACCATGCTGCTGCTCGGTAACGGTCATTGCTTCCGCGATCACGTGCTCGGCGTGTGCCCGGAGCTGATGCGCTTTTCGCAGACGGCCGACGGTATCCAGAAGACCTTCGAAGGCTCGTCGCTCGAAACGATTCGCCATATGGTCGCGAGCGGCGTCGGCATCACGGTGCTGCCGCGGATGTCGGTCGCCGAAATCGGCCCGCGTGCGAACGGTCCCGACGCCGAATTGCTGTCGTACGTGCCGTTCAACGAACCGGTGCCGGATCGTCGCGTCGTGCTGGTGTGGCGCAAGAGCTTCACGCGGATGCAGGCGATCGACGCGATCAGCGAGGCGATCGCCGCGTGCGAACTGCCGGGCGTCGCGAAGCTCGACATGCCGGCCACGATGAATTGAGCAAAGTGTGGTGCATCCAACGCAGGCCAATGAACGGGGTCAATCGACCCCGTTTATTTTTGCCTATCGCATAGATGAAATTTATCAAATTCAAATTGTCGATAGATGTAAATAGAATTACTTTCATGGATGGCGTTGGACCGGTGGTCCGATTTGCACGCTGAATGCAGGTGTCAAAGGAGGATGTCATGATGCGGTCGATATTGCAGCACGCGCAGCGGAACATCCCGTCGCGCGACGGGGTCGTAAATCGCGCGAGGGCCGCGGCCCGCAGCCTCCGCCCGATTGCGTTCGCGTATCTGGCGGACCGTGTGTATGGCGGATGAGTGCCGCTGCATGCGGGTTCCGTGTTCCCCGACTCACCGCCATTCAGCCATGAGGGAGCATTGCATGTCCGACGTCCCGCAGCCCGCATCGAAGGCCACACCGCCTGACACCCCGTAGCACGACGGGACCACCCTGTTCCGTTTCATCCCCCCGCGATGCTCCACGAACCGCGCCCGGCAAGTGGGGGCTTACGAGAAAGTAAAGGAGAAAAAGCATGTCGACCGAATCGAAATGTCCGTTCAACCATACGGCGGCCGGCGGCACGTCGAACAAGGACTGGTGGCCGAACCAGCTCAATCTCGACATCCTGCATCGGCACTCGGCGCTGTCCGATCCGATGGACAAGGATTTCGACTACGCGCAAGCGTTCAAGAAGCTCGACCTCGCAGCGGTGAAGCGCGACCTGCAGGCGCTGATGACAATGTCGCAGGACTGGTGGCCGGCCGACTTCGGCCACTATGGCGGCCTGTTCATCCGGATGGCGTGGCATAGCGCCGGCACATACCGGACCGCCGACGGCCGTGGCGGCGCGGGCGGCGGGCAACAGCGCTTCGCCCCGCTGAACAGCTGGCCGGACAACGGCAACCTCGACAAGGCGCGCCGGCTGCTGTGGCCGATCAAGCAGAAGTACGGCCGCAACATCTCGTGGGCCGACTTGTTGATCCTGACCGGCAACGTCGCGCTCGAATCGATGGGCTTCAAGACCTTCGGCTTCGCCGGCGGCCGCGTCGACACGTGGGAACCGGACGACGTCTACTGGGGTTCGGAAAAGATCTGGCTGGAACTGAGCGGCGGCCCGAACAGCCGTTACTCGGGCGACCGCGACCTCGAGAATCCGCTTGCGGCCGTGCAGATGGGCCTCATCTATGTGAACCCGGAAGGTCCGGACGGCAACCCCGACCCGGTCGCGGCGGCGCGCGACATTCGCGAAACGTTCGCGCGGATGGCGATGAATGACGAGGAGACGGTTGCGCTGATCGCCGGTGGCCACACGTTCGGCAAGACGCACGGTGCGGGTCCCGCATCGAACGTCGGCCCGGAACCGGAAGCGGCCGGCATCGAGCAGCAGGGTCTCGGCTGGAAGAGCACGTACGCATCGGGCAAGGGCCGCGACGCGATCACGAGCGGCCTCGAAGTCACGTGGACGTCGACGCCGACGAAGTGGAGCAACGATTTCTTCAAGCACCTGTTCAGCTACGAATGGGAACTGACGAAGAGCCCGGCCGGCGCGCACCAGTGGGTCGCGAAGGGCGCCGACGAAGTGATTCCGGATGCGTTCGATCCGGCGAAGAAGCATCGCCCGACGATGCTGACGACCGACCTGTCGCTGCGTTTCGACCCGGCCTACGAGAAGATCTCGCGCCGTTTCCACGAGAATCCGGCCGAATTCGCCGACGCGTTCGCGCGCGCCTGGTTCAAGCTCACGCACCGCGACATGGGCCCGCGCGCCCGCTATCTCGGCCCTGAAGTGCCGGCCGAGGAACTGCTGTGGCAGGACCCGATTCCGGCCGTCGATCACGCGCTGATCGACGACGCCGACGTCGCGGCGCTGAAGGCGAAGGTGCTTGCATCGGGCCTGTCGGTCGCACAGCTCGTGTCGACCGCATGGGCGTCGGCCTCGACGTTCCGCGGTTCGGACAAGCGCGGCGGCGCGAACGGTGCGCGCATCCGCCTGGCGCCGCAGAAGGACTGGGAAGTGAACCAGCCGGCCGCGCTTGCGACGGTGCTCGAGACGCTGGAAGGCGTGCGCAAGGCATTCAACGATGCGCAGACGGGCGGCAAGAAGGTGTCGCTCGCCGACCTGATCGTGCTGGCCGGTGCAGCCGGCGTCGAACAGGCCGCCAGGAACGCGGGTGTCGCGGTGACGGTGCCGTTCGCACCGGGCCGGATGGACGCGTCGCAGGAGCAGACCGATATCGACGCGATGGCCGTGCTCGAGCCGGTCGCGGACGGCTTCCGCAACTACCTGAAGCGCGCGTACAAGACCCCGGCCGAGGCGCTGCTGGTCGACAAGGCGCAGCTGTTGACGCTGAGCGCGCCGGAGATGACGGTGCTCGTCGGCGGCCTGCGTGTGCTCGGCGCGAACGTCGGTGACGCAAGGCACGGCGTGTTCACCGACCGTCCGGGCTCGCTGACCAACGACTTCTTCGTGAACCTGCTCGACATGGGCACGGAGTGGAAGCCGGTGTCGGCCGCAAACGACGTGTTCGAAGGGCGCGATCGAGCGTCGGGCCAGGTCAAGTGGACCGGTACGCGCGTCGACCTGATCTTCGGTTCGCACTCGCAGTTGCGCGCGCTTGCCGAGGTGTACGGCAGCGCGGACGCGAACGAGAAGTTCGTGCGCGATTTCGTCGCGGCCTGGAACAAGGTGATGAACCTCGATCGCTTCGACCTCGCATGAATGTCGCGATGCGGTAACGCAGTCACGCTGTAACGTGAAACGGCCGGTCGCACGACCGGCCGCTTCTTCTTCCAATATCGTGTCGAAGGAGAGACGACCATGACGCAAATGATGCTGAACATGCGCACCGCGTTCACGCCGGCCGAGTGGGCGCGGCGCATCGTCGGTGTCGCGATCGTCGTCGGCGGTGCGGCCGAGCTGGGCTCGCAGGCGCTGCACGCGCTCGCGCCGCTCGTGTCGAGCGCTGGCGGCTGAGCGCGCGAGTCGCCGGCCGCGCCGCCGGCAAGTCGCGAACGGATGCCGTGCGACGCGGCATGCGGATTGCTCGACGCATTTTCTCCGGTTCAACATTTCGAATGAGGAGTCCAGAAGATGGCCAGGAAAGGCAATGCCACGCAGATCAACATCGGCATCAGCGACAAGGACCGCAGGAAGATCGCGGACGGCCTGTCGCGTCTGCTTGCCGATACGTTCTCGCTGTACCTGAAAACCCACAACTTCCACTGGAACGTCACGGGTCCGATGTTCAACACGCTGCACCTGATGTTCGAAGAGCAGTACAACGAACTATGGCTTGCGGTCGACTCCGTCGCCGAGCGTATTCGCACGCTCGGCGTCGTCGCGCCGGGCACGTTCGCGGATTTCGCGAAGCTGTCGTCGGTGCCGGAAGCGAACGGTGTGCCGGCGGCCGAAGAGATGATTCGTCAACTCGTCGAAGGGCACGAGACGGTCGTGCGCACCGCGCGCGAAATCTTCCCGATCGCCGATGCGGCAAGCGACGAGCCGACCGCCGACCTGCTGACGCAGCGCCTGCAGACGCACGAAAAGACCGCGTGGATGCTGCGGTCGCTGCTCGCGTAAGTTCGATGCGGCCGGTCGCCCGCGTGCGGCCGGCATCGGCGGACAGTACGATCGCGAATCGGGGCCGGGTCGCCTGCCTGCCGCACATCCGTCCCTTGATTGGCGCGTGCGACCGCCCCCGGCCGCTTGCCGCGGGCCGGAACGGCCCACGCGCATGTCGCGGCGCGCGGTCGCGGGCCATCCCGACATGACGCGAACCGCGGCTCGGCTCTAAAATGCCGGGATTATCTTCCCGGTGCTTCGCCATGCTCGCCCGCTTTCCCCTGTATCTGCGGCTCGTCCGGATGGACAAGCCGATCGGCAGCCTGCTGCTGCTCTGGCCGACGCTCAACGCACTGTGGATCGCGTCGGACGGCCGTCCGCGCTGGCCGCTGATCGTGATCTTCGCGCTCGGCACGCTGCTGATGCGCTCGGCCGGCTGCGCGATGAACGACTATGCCGACCGCGATTTCGATCGCCACGTGAAGCGCACGGCCGATCGGCCGCTGACGTCCGGCAAGATCCGCGCATGGGAAGCCGTCGCGATCGCGGTGGTGCTGTCGTTCATCGCGTTTTTGCTGATCCTGCCGCTTAACACGCTGACGAAGGAGCTGTCGGTCGTCGCGTTGTTCGTCGCCGGTTCGTATCCGTTCATGAAACGGTTCTTCGCGATTCCACAGGCGTATCTCGGCATCGCGTTCGGCTTCGGCATCCCGATGGCGTTCGCGGCCGTGCAGGACACGGTGCCGATGCTCGCGTGGGTGATGCTGATTGCAAATATTTTCTGGTCGGTCGCGTACGACACCGAATACGCGATGGTCGATCGCGACGACGACATCAAGATCGGCATTCGCACGTCCGCGCTGACGTTCGGCCGCTTCGACGTCGCGGCCGTGATGGCATGCTATGCGATGACGCTCGGTATCTACGTATGGATCGGCATGACGCTCGGATTCGGTCTCGCATATTGGGCCGGCTGGGCGGCGGCGGTCGGCTGTGCGCTGTATCACTACACGCTGATCAAGGGGCGCGAGCGGATGCCGTGCTTCGCGGCGTTCCGGCACAACAACTGGCTGGGTGGCGTGCTGTTCGCGGGAATCGCCGCGCATTACCTGCTGGCGGGTGCGACCGGCAACTGAAGCGGTGCGCGCGCTGGCGCGATGCCAACAAAAAAGCGGCCTCGGCCGCTTTTTTGTTGGCGGTGCCGGGAATGCACCGCGTTGGTCGTTGCGCTTACGCGCGGCCGAGCTCGTCGCCCATTTCCCTGGCGCGTGCCTCGGCGGCAAGCGCGCCGCGCACGATCGCTTCCTTCACGCCCTGCGCATCGAACGACGCGAGCGCGGCGGCCGTCGTGCCGCCCTTCGACGTCACGCGCTCGCGCAGCACGCTCGCCGGCTCGCCCGATTGCGCGGCCAGTTGCGCGGCGCCCGCGAACGTGGCGACCGCGAGCGCGCGGCCCTGTTCGTCGTTCATGCCGAGGCGGCGCGCGGCTTCCTGCAGCGCTTCGATGAAATAGAACACGTAGGCCGGGCCGCTGCCCGAGATTGCCGTGACCGCGTCGAGCTGCGCTTCGTCGTCGAACCACACGATTTCGCCGACCGCGCCGAGCACGTTCGACGCGAGCTCGCGACCGGCCGCGTCGACGCCCGGCAGCGCGGCGAGACCCGTCACGCCCATGCCGACCAGTGCGGGCGTGTTCGGCATCGTGCGCACGACGCGCGCGTAGTCGCCGAGCCAGCGGGCGAGGTCGGCGCCGCGGATGCCCGCCGCGATGCTGATCACGAGCTGCGATTTCAAATGCGGCGCGAGCGCCTGCGCGACGTCCTTCAGCACCTGCGGTTTCACCGCGAGCACGATCGCGTCGTAGTCGGCGAGCGTCGCGTCGATGGCGGCACCGGTGCCGATGCCGAACTGCTGCGCCGCGCGCGCGCGGACGTCCTCGTTGACGTCGATGGCATACAGGCCGTCAGCGCCGACGCCGCGCTTGATCAGGCCGCCGATGAGGGCCGCGGCCATGTTGCCGCCGCCGATGAATGCGATTTTCATGATGTCCGATTGAGCAGGTAAGTGAACGGAAAGGCGGGAAAGGGCAGCGCTCAGTGCGAATAGTCGCGCGCGCCGAAGATCGCGGTGCCGACGCGCACGATCGTCGCGCCTTCGAGCACCGCGGCTTCGAGATCGGCGGACATGCCCATCGACAACGTGTCGAGCGGCAGGCCTTCGGCGCGCAATGCGTCGAACAGCGCGCGCAGCGCGCGATGCGGCACGCGTTGCGCGTCGGTATCGCCGGCCGGCTCGGGAATCGCCATCAGGCCGCGCAGGCGAAGTGCCGGCAGCGCGGCGACCGCGCGCGCGAACTCGGCCACGTCGGCCGGCGCGACGCCGCTCTTCGACGCCTCGCCGCTGATGTTTACCTGCACGCACACGTTGAGCGGCGGCAGGTGCGCGGGACGCTGTTCGGCGAGGCGCTGCGCGATCTTCAGCCGGTCGATCGAATGGACCCAGTCGAACCGTTCGGCGACCGGGCGCGTCTTGTTCGATTGCAGCGGCCCGATGAAATGCCATTCGAGGTTCGCGCGAAGATCGGCGAGCGCGTCGATCTTGTCGATCGATTCCTGCACGTAGTTCTCGCCGAACGCGCGTTGTCCGGCCGCATGCGCGGCGCGCACGTCGTCGGCGGGAAAAGTCTTCGACACGGCGAGCAGCGAGACGGCGGCGGGATCGCGGCCGGCGGCGCGGGCGGCGTCGGCGATGCGGCGGTGAACGGAGTCGAGACGAGCGGCGAAGTCGGACATGACGGGCACGGAAGCAGGCACGGGAAGCGAGTACGGCGGCGAGTACGGTGACGAATGCGGCACGGCACGCGCCGCTTCGATTCGCCCATTATACGGATGCCGACGCGGACGCCGACGCCGCGCTACCCGTACAGCAGATGCTCGACCAGCTGGATCCAGTGCGTGACCGGTATCTGCGCGCCGCTTTGCAGATGCGCGATGCAGCCGACGTTGCCGGACACGATCATCTGCGGCTCGAGCGCCTGCAGCTTTAGCAGCTTCTGCTTGCGCAGCCGGTACGACAGCGACGGCTGCGTGAGCGAATAGGTGCCGGCCGACCCGCAGCACAGATGGCTGTCGGCCGGCAGCCGCACGTCGATGCCGAGCGTCTCGAGCAGGCGCTCGACCTTGCCGCGCGACTGCTGGCCGTGCTGCAGCGTGCACGGCGGGTGATATGCGACGGTATGGATCGCGCGGCGCCGCGCAAGCGTCGAGATCTCGGTCTCGAACGCGAGCAGCACGTCGGAGATGTCGCGCGTCAGCGCGCCGATGCGCTGCGCCTTTTCCGCATAGGCCGGATCGTCGCGCAGCAGGTGCGCGTATTCGAGCACCGTCGCGCCGCAGCCCGATGCATTCATCACGATCGCCTCGGCGCCTTGCTCGACGTACGGCCACCACGCGTCGATGTTGCGGCGCGCGTCGTCGAGCGCTTCATCGTGATAGTTCAGGTGCAGGCGGATCGCGCCGCAGCAGCCCGCTTCGGGCGCGACGACCGTCTCGATGCCGAGCGCGTCGAGCACGCGCGCGGTCGCGATGTTGATGTTCGGCAGCATCGACGGCTGCACGCAGCCGGCGAGCATCAGCATCTTGCGCGGATGCGTGCGCTGCGGCCATTCGAGCAGCCGCGTGCGCGGCGGCACCTTGTCGCGCAGCCGTTTCGGCAAGAGCGGCCGCACGTGCTGGCCGAGCCGCATGACCGGCGAGAACAGCGCCGCGTTCGGCACGAGGCTCGCGAGCACGCGGCGCACGAGCCGTTGCTGCACGGGGCGCTGCACTTGCGCTTCGACGTGCTTGCGGCCGATCTCGACGAGCCGGCCGTACTGGACACCCGACGGGCAGGTCGTCTCGCAGCTGCGGCAGGTGAGGCAGCGGTCGAGGTGCTGCTGCGTGCTGCGCGTGACGGGCGCGCCTTCGACCATCTGCTTGATCAGGTAGATGCGGCCGCGCGGGCCGTCGAGTTCGTCGCCGAGCAACTGGTAGGTCGGGCACGTCGCGGTGCAGAAGCCGCAATGCACGCACTTGCGCAGGATCGCGTCGGCCTCGTCGCCGTCGGGCGTGTTGCGGATGAAATCGGCGAGGTTCGTTTGCATCGAGCCCTCAGAGATCAGGATAGAGCCGGCCGCGATTGAAGATGCGCGCGGGATCGAACGCAGTCTTCAGCCCGCGGTGAATCTTCATCAGCGGCGCGGGCAGCGGCGTGAACACGCCCGCGCTGCGGTCGTAGGAATCGCCGGCGCGGAACAGCGTCGCATGGCCGCCGGCCTGCTTCGCGCTCATGCGCACCGTTTGCGCATCGGCGTCGGTGATCCACCAGCGCTGCGCGCCGCCCCATTCCATCAACTGGGTGCCGGGCAGGTGCATCGGTTCGGTGATCGACGGCAGCGCGAGGCGCCACAGCGCATAGCCGGGCGGAATGCCATTGAAGAATGGATCCGTGTGCTCGCGCAGGCCGGCCCAGAAGCGCTCGGCCTCGACCGCGTCGACGACTTCGCCGCCGAGCAGCGTCTTCGCCGATTTCACGGCGGCCTCGGCGCCCGACAGCCGCAGCACCAGCGTGCCGTTGCGCCATGCGCTGGCGCTGACGGGCAGCGGATGGCCGCCCCATTCGTTGAGCTTGCGCACCGCGTCCGTCGCGGTCATCTCGAACTTCAGCGTGACTTCAGCGACCGGCACCGGCAGCACCTTGATCGACAGGTCGAGCATCAGCCCGAGCGTGCCGAGCGAGCCGGCCATCAGCCGCGACACGTCGTAGCCGGCGACATTCTTCACGACCTGTCCGCCGAAGCGCAGCACTTCGCCGCGCCCGTTCATCAGCGTGACGCCGAGCACGAAATCGCGTGGCGCGCCGCAGGTCGCGCGACGCGGGCCCGCGAGGCCCGCCGCGATGCAGCCGCCGACGGTGGCCGCGCGGCCAAAATGCGGCGGCTCGAACGGCAGCATCTGGCCGCGCTCGGCGAGGACGGTTTCAAGCTGCGCGAGCGGCGTGCCCGCGCGGACCGTGACGACGAGCTCGGCCGGGTCGTACGACACGACGCCCTGAAATGCGCGCGTGTCGAGTATTTCGCCGTCCAGCGCCTGGCCGTACCAGTCCTTGGTGCCGCCGCCGCGAATCCGCAGCGGCCGGCCGTCGGCACTGGCGGCACGGATGCGCTCGGCCCATCCGGCGACGATGTCGTCCTCTTCCATGTTCTGTTGCTGCCTCGTTGTTGTCCGGTCGATTGTACCGGGGTGGCGCGAATCCACATCGCGACTATCCCTAAGCCCGGTATGGCGAAGGCACGCAGCCGCCGCGCGCACGATCGGCGCGGGCGGGGCGGCACATCGCGGCCCGCGCGTCGACACGGGCCGCGCAACCGTGCGGCGCTCAGAAGCGCGGCAGGTCGGGGTGCGGCAGCAGCCCCCCGCGCACGTGCTGGCGGCCGTACTCCGCGCAACGCGCGCGGGTCGGGATGCCCTTGTCGGGATTGAGCAGCCCGGCCGGATCGAACGCGCGCTTGACCGCGAAGAACGCATCGCGCTCCTGCGGCGAGAACTGTACGCACATCGAATTGAGCTTTTCGATGCCGACGCCGTGCTCGCCCGTCACGCTGCCGCCGAATTCCACGCAGCACTCGAGGATTTCCGCGCCGAACTGTTCGGCGCGGTGCAGTTCGTCCGGATCGTTCGCGTTGTAGAGGATCAGCGGATGCATGTTGCCGTCGCCGGCATGGAACACGTTGATGCAGCGCAGCCCGTAGCGCGTCTCGAGTTGTTCGATGCGCGCGAGCAGCGGGCCGATCGCGCGGCGCGGCACGGTGCCGTCCATGCAGTAATAGTCGGCGGAAATGCGCCCGGCGGCCGGAAACGCGTTCTTGCGGCCGGACCAGAAGCGCAGCCGCTCGCTTTCGTTGCGCGACACCTGGATGCGCGTCGCGCCATGTTCGCGCAGCACGGCCGTCATGCGGACGATTTCCTCCGCGACCTCCTCGGGCGTGCCATCCGATTCGCACAGCAGGATTGCCTTCGCGTCGACGTCGTAGCCCGCGTGCGTGAACGCCTCGACGGCCTGCGTGGCCGGCTTGTCCATCATTTCGAGCCCGGCCGGGATGATGCCCGCCGCGATGATCGCGGCGACCGCCTCGCCGCCCTTCACGACATCGTCGAAGCTCGCCATCACGAGCTGCGCGGTCTGCGGTTTCGGGATCAGCTTCACCGTGACCTCGGTGACGATCGCGAACATCCCTTCGCTGCCGATCATCACCGCGAGCAGGTCGAGGCCCGGCGTGTCGAGGCCGAGCGAGCCGAATTCGACGATCTCGCCGTCGATCGTGACCGCGCGCACGCGCATCACGTTGTGCACCGTCAGCCCGTATTTCAGGCAGTGGACACCACCGGAATTTTCCGCGACGTTGCCGCCGATCGTGCAGGCGATCTGCGACGAAGGATCGGGTGCGTAGTAGAGCCCGTAAGGCGCGGCGGCTTCCGAAATCGCGAGGTTGCGCACGCCGGGCTGCACGGTGGCGGTGCGCGCGTACGGATCGACCTCGACGATGCGCGTGAAGCGTGCGAGCGACAGCACCACGCCGTTTCCGATCGGCAGCGCGCCGCCGGACAGGCTCGTGCCGGCGCCGCGCGGCACGATCGGCACCTCCATGCGTCGGCAGATCTGCACGATCCGCTGCACCTGCGATTCGGTTTCGGGCAGCGCGACCGCGAGCGGCAGCCGGCGATACGCGGACAGGCCGTCGCATTCGTACGGGGCGGTGTCTTCGTCGCGGAACAGCAGGCAATGCGTCGGCAGCACGGCCATCAGCGCCTGCACGACTTCGCGCTGGCGCTGGGCGCGCATCGCGCTCGACAGTTCGACGGAAGCGTTCATGGAGTCTCCTGCGGGCGGCGCGGCTGCGCGCTGCCGTGTCAGCACGTGAAGATCTTGCCGGGATTCATCAGGTTGCGCGGATCGAGCGCGAGCTTGATCGCGCGCATCGCGTCGATCGCGTTATCGCCGTGCTCCTTCGGCAGGAAGCGCATCTTGTGCAGGCCGACGCCGTGCTCGCCGGTGCAGGTGCCGCCGAGGCGCAGCGCGCGTTCGACGATCCGGTCGTTGATGCGTTCGGCTTCGTCGATTTCCTCTGGCTTGTCGGGGTCGATCAGGATCGCGACGTGGAAATTGCCGTCGCCGACGTGGCCGACGATCGGGCAGGGCAGCGACGATGCGCGCAGGTCGGCTTCGGTTTCCTCGACGCAGGCGGCGAGCTGCGAGATCGGCACGCACACGTCGGTCGTCACCGCGCGGCAGCCGGGTTTCAGTTGCAGCATCGCGAAGTACGCGTTGTGACGCGCGGCCCAGAGCCGCGTGCGATCCTCGGGGCGGGTCGCCCATTCGAAGCCCTGGCCGTTGTTCTGGCCCGCGAGCGTCTGCACGAGCTCGGCCTGTTCCTTCACGCCGGCTTCGGTGCCGTGGAATTCGAAGAACAGCGTCGGCGCTTCGGTGAGCGTCAGGTTCGAGTGGCGGTTGATCGATCGCACGGCGAGCGAGTCGACGAACTCGACGCGCGCGATCGGCACGCCGATCTGGATCGTCTCGATCACGGTGCGCACCGCGTCGCCCATCGACGGGAACGTGCAGATCGCGGCCGACACGGCTTCGGGCAGCGGATGCAGGCGCAGCGTGATCTCGGTGATCACGCCGAGCGTGCCTTCGGAGCCGACGAACAGCCGCGTGAGGTCGTAGCCGGCCGACGACTTGCGCGCGCGCGAGCCCGTCTTCACGACACGGCCGTCGGCCAGCACGGCCGTGAGGCCGAGCACGTTCTCGCGCATGGTTCCATAGCGCACGGCGTTGGTGCCCGATGCGCGAGTCGCGGTCATTCCGCCGATGCTGGCGTCGGCGCCCGGATCGATCGGGAAGAACAGGCCGGTGTCGCGCAGCGCTTCGTTGAGCGCCTTGCGCGTGATACCCGGTTCGACCGTGACGGTCAGGTCTTCCGCGTTGATCGACAACACGCGGTTCATTTCCGACAGGTCGAGCGAGACGCCGCCGCGCACGGCGAGCAGGTGGCCTTCGAGCGACGAGCCGGCGCCGTACGGGATCAGCGGCACGCTGTAGAGCGCGCACAGCGACACAACTTCGCGAACTTCGTCGGCGTTGTGGGCGAATACGACGGCGTCGGGCAATTGCGGGTCGAACGGCGATTCGTCGCGGCCGTGATGGGCGCGCACGGCATCGGCGGTCGACACGCGCTCGCCGAAGGCGGCGCGCAGCGCATCGAGCATGGCGGGGGGCAGCGGGCGGCGCGCGGTGGCCGGCGGGGCAGGGTGATTCACGAATGTCTCCTGTCGACTGCTTGTCAAACTTTCGGCCCATTCTACGCTGTAACGCCCGCTGCGCCCGCCGCCGCGGGCTGCGATAATCGCGTTCCTACGCAACCGGGCCGCATCACGGCCGCGCACGAAAGGACATTCGCATGGGCAACCGCTTGAGCAAGATCGCGACGCGCACGGGCGACGACGGCACCACCGGCCTCGGCGACGGACGGCGCATCGGCAAGGACGACGCGCGGATCGTCGCGATCGGCGACGTCGACGAACTGAACTCGAACCTCGGCGTGCTGCTCGCCGAGCCGCTGCCGGACGACGTGCGCACTGCGCTGGTCACGGTCCAGCACGACCTGTTCGATCTCGGCGGCGAGCTGTGCATTCCCGGCCATGCGGTACTCGACGACACGCACCTCGCGCGCCTCGACCGGTGGCTCGCCGACTACAACGCGACGCTGCCGCCGCTGAAGGAATTCATCCTGCCGGCCGGCTCGCGCGCGGCGTCGCTCGCGCACGTGTGCCGGACGGTGTGCAGGCGCGCCGAGCGCTCGATCGTCGCGCTCGGGCGTACCGACACGCTCAATGATGCGCCGCGGCGTTACGTGAACCGGCTGTCGGACCTGCTGTTCGTGCTGGCGCGCGTGCTGAACCGCGCGGACGGCGGGGCGGACGTGCTGTGGGAGCGCGGGCGCGCCCGCTGACGCCCGGCAGCGTTTTTGCGCGGTGCGACAATTTGCCCGAGGGAGATCGATTTTTAAACATGTATTGTATGTGCATGTTTAACGGAGAGAACGAGCATGACCCACATCACCGCTGACCAAATGGCCCGTGTGAAGGCCACCGCCCCCGTCCTGGCCGAGCATGGCGCGACGATTACGAAGCATTTCTATCAGCGCATGTTCGCGCGTCATCCGGAACTGAAGAACCTGTTCAACCAGACGCACCAGAAGACCGGCAGCCAGCCCGAAACCCTGGCGAAGGCCGTCTACGCGTATGCGGCGAACATCGACAATCTCGGCGTGCTCGGCGGCGCGGTGTCGCACATCGCGCACAAGCACGCAAGCCTGAACATCCGCCCCGAGCATTACCCGATCGTCGGCGAGAACCTGCTCGCGTCGATCGTCGAAGTGCTCGGGGACGCGGTCGATGCGGAGACGCTCGAGGCATGGCGCGTCGCGTACGGCCAGCTCGCGCAGATCCTGATCGGCGCGGAGGCCGACCTCTACGCGGGCGCCGCGTGGAGCGGTTTCCGTCCGTTCAAGGTCGCCCGCAAGGTGCGTGAAAGCGACGAGATCACC
Organism: Burkholderia diffusa; assembly: GCF_001718315.1. Taxonomy (NCBI): domain Bacteria; kingdom Pseudomonadati; phylum Pseudomonadota; class Betaproteobacteria; order Burkholderiales; family Burkholderiaceae; genus Burkholderia; species Burkholderia diffusa. The sequence continues at coordinate 695,609 of NZ_CP013362.1, forward strand.
TCGTTCTACCTGACACCCGCCGACGGCGGCGAGGCGCCGACCTTCGAGCCGGGCCAGTACATCACGGTGAAGCGCTTCGTCGGCGACCTCGGCGTCGATCAGCCGCGTCAGTACAGCCTGTCCGACGCGCCGCACGGCAAGTGGCTGCGCATCTCGGTGAAGCGCGAGGCCGGCCAGCCGGAGGCCATCCCGCCCGGCAAGGTGTCGACGCTGATGCATGACGGCGTGGAGGAGGGCGCGATCGTCGAAGTGACCGCGCCGATGGGCGAATTCTCGCTGAAGCGCGGCGTCGATACGCCGGTGGTGCTGATCTCCGGCGGCGTCGGCCTGACGCCGATGGTGTCGATGGCATCGACGCTGGTCGGCGAAGGCAGCACGCGCGAGGTGCGGTTTGTCCACGCATGCCGGTCGGGCGCGGTGCATGCGTTCCGCGACTGGCTGAACGATACGGTGCGCGAACGCGCGAACGTAAAGCGCACGGTGCTGTACGAGCTGGTCGGCCCGAACGACCGGGGCGGCGTCGATCACGACCTCGAAGGGCGCCTGACGCCGGAGCGCGTGAAGCAATACGCGCTGGTGCCGGATGCCGACTACTACGTCTGCGGCCCGATCGCGTTCATGAAGGCGCAACGCGACGCGCTGGTCGCGCTGGGCGTCGAGCCGGAACGCATCAATACCGAGATCTTCGGTTCGGGTGCGCTCGAGTGAGATCCTGACGGCGGTTCCCGCCAACGAAGAGGCCCGGCGCGAGCCGGGCCTTGTTCATTGCAGCGCGGGCCGCAGGCCGCGGGCGGCATGCGCCGCCTCGGCCCTGTCGGCGCTCAGTTGCCGCTGCCGCGCGCGACGCGCCGTGCCTTCACCGATTCCGCGAGGCCTTCGAGCACCTTCACGCTGTCGTCCCACGCGATGCACGCATCGGTGATGCTCTGGCCGTAGGTCAGCGGGCAGCCTTCCTTCAGGTCCTGACGCCCCTCGACGAGGTGCGACTCGATCATCACGCCGACAATGCGCTCGTCGCCGGCCGCAACCTGGCGGCCGATGTCCGCGCACACGGGGATCTGGTTCTCGTGCTTCTTCGAGCTGTTCGCGTGGCTCGCGTCGATCATCAGGCGCGCGGCGAGGCCGGCCTTGCCGATGTCAGCGCAGGCGGCGTTCACGCTGTCCGCGTCGTAGTTCGGCGTCTTGCCGCCGCGCAGGATCACGTGGCAGTCCTCGTTGCCGGCCGTTGACACGATCGCCGAGTGACCACCCTTGGTCACCGACAGGAAATGGTGCGGCTGCGATGCGGCCTTGATCGCGTCGACCGCGATCTTCACGTTGCCGTCGGTGCCGTTCTTGAAGCCGACAGGGCACGACAGTCCCGACGCGAGCTCGCGGTGCACCTGCGACTCGGTCGTGCGCGCGCCGATCGCGCCCCACGAGATCAGATCGGCGATGTACTGCGGGCTGATCATGTCGAGGTACTCGGTCGCGGCCGGCAGCCCCATCTCGTTGATCTGCAGCAGCAGTTCGCGCGCGGTGCGCAGCCCTTCGTTGATCTTGAAGCTGTTGTCGAGGTGCGGATCGTTGATGAGCCCCTTCCAGCCGACCGTCGTGCGCGGCTTTTCGAAGTACACGCGCATCACGATTTCCAGCTCGCCCTTGAAGCGCTCGCGCTCCTTCACGAGCCGCCCCGCGTACTCGATCGCCGCCTTCGTATCGTGGATCGAGCACGGCCCGATCACGACGATCAGCCGGTCATCCATCCCGTGCAGGATGCGGTGCATCGACTGGCGCGAATTGTAGATCAGCTCGGACGCGGCCTCGGAGCATGCGAATTCGCGGATCAGGTGGGCGGGCGGCGTCAGTTCCTTGAGTTCGCGAATGCGGACGTCGTCGGTGTTGTGCGGGGGCATGCTGTTTCTCCTAATTTTGCGGGCGCCGTTCGGTTAGTGCGCGTGCGGCAGATTCATCAATTCAAGCGATTCAGTGATTTCGGTCGGGGCCGCGGGATCCGCTGGGGCGGCGACCGGGTGGCGAAGGGCGAAAAAAAACCGCCGGGTTCGCCGGCGGTTTTTTCGGGAATTTCGGTTGCGCTTTACGCGCCATCAACCCTCTCGATCCGCCAGCGGTCTGAGATGCCAAAAAAAGTAAAAATAAAACTTGGCGGACATGACGGAGATTTGGTTCGTCAAAAAAGTTGATTCGGAATTTATACCCGGTCGCCGGCCCGCTGGCAACCGGGGGTGCTCGAAAATGCGGACAATCCGCGCGTTTCTGTCAAAATGCGCGGATTATCTGCGCCGCGATGCGGTTATGCCGTACCGCCGACCGTCATCTTGTCGATCCGCAGGGTCGGCTGGCCGACGCCGACCGGCACGCTCTGACCTTCCTTGCCGCACACGCCGACGCCCGAGTCGAGCGACATGTCGTTGCCGATCATGCTCACGTACTTCAGCGATTCCGGGCCGCTGCCGATCAGCGTCGCGCCCTTCACCGGGTACGTGATCTTGCCGTTCTCGATCATGTATGCCTCGGACGCCGAGAACACGAACTTGCCGTTCGTGATGTCGACCTGGCCACCGCCGAAGTTCACCGCGTACAGGCCGTTCTTCACCGACGCGATGATCTCCTGCGGATCCTTGTCGCCGTTCAGCATGTACGTGTTGGTCATGCGCGGCATCGGCAGCGCCGCATACGACTCGCGCCGTGCGTTGCCGGTGACGGGCATCTTCATCAGGCGCGCGTTCAGCGTGTCCTGGATGTAGCCCTTCAGGATGCCGTCCTCGATCAGCGTCGTGCACTGCGTCGGGTTGCCTTCGTCGTCGATGTTCAGCGAGCCGCGGCGATTCGGCAGCGTGCCGTCGTCGACCACCGTCACGCCCTTCGCGGCGACCTGCTCGCCGATGCGGCCGGCGAACGCCGACGAGCCCTTGCGGTTGAAGTCGCCCTCGAGGCCATGGCCGATCGCCTCGTGCAGCAGCACGCCCGGCCAGCCCGGCCCGAGCACGACCGTCATCGCGCCGGCCGGGGCCGGGCGCGCGTCGAGATTCACGAGTGCCGCGTGCACGGCATCGTCGACGTAGCGCGACAGCACTTCGTCGGTGAAGTAGCCGTAGTCGAAGCGACCGCCGCCGCCGCCGGAGCCGATCTCGCGGCGGCCGTTCTGTTCGGCGATCACCGTGACCGACACACGCACGAGCGGGCGGATGTCGGCCGCGAGCGCGCCGTCGCTGCGCGCGACCAGCACGACGTCGTATTCGCCGGCGAGGCCCGCCATCACCTGCGTGACGCGCGGGTCGCGCCCGCGCGCCATTTGCTCGATGCGCTCGAGCAACTTGACCTTGGCCGTTGCATCGAGCGACGCGAGCGGATCGGACGGCAGGTACAGGTCGCGGCCCGAGATGCCCTTCAGCGAAGTCGCGGCCTTGATCTTCTGGCGGCCACCGCCGGCCGCCGCGATCGCCTTGGTGGCCGCGGCCGCCTGGGCGATCGCCTCCGGCGACAGGTCGTCCGAGTACGCGAACGCGGTGCGGTCGCCCGCGACCGCGCGCACGCCGACGCCTTGATCGATGCTGAAGCTGCCCGACTTCACGATGCCTTCCTCGAGGCTCCACGCTTCGCTGCGGGTCGCCTGGAAGTACAGGTCCGCGTAGTCGACGCGATGCGTGAAGATGTCGGCGATCGTGCGCGTGAGCAGGCTCTCGTCGAGGCCGTACGGCGTGAGGAGGATGTCCTTCGCCAGCGCAAGATTGCGGATGCCGGGTTCGATGATGTTCATGCGGGTATCGAGGGTTCTCAAAAAGTTGTCGGGTGCGTTCTGGGCAGATGGGTTGGCCGGGCGGCGTTTCAAGCGCCGGGGCAGCGGTTCAGGCCAGCACGCGATGCCGCCACGCGGGCAGGCTCTGGCGCACATCGGCGATGCGCTGCGGATCGAGCGCGCCGGTCACGACGCTCGCGCCTTCGTCGCGGACCGCGACGATCTCGCCCCACGGGTCGATCAGCATGCTGTGGCCCCAGGTGCGCCGGCCGTTCTCGTGCTTGCCGCCTTGCGCGGCCGCGAGCACATAACACTGGTTCTCGACGGCCCGCGCGCGCAGCAGCATGTCCCAGTGCGCGCGGCCCGTCGTATACGTAAACGCCGATGGCACGACGATCAGCGCGCAGTCGCCCATCCTGCGATACAGCTCCGGAAAGCGCAGATCGTAACAGACCGACAGGCCCACCCGCCCGAACGGCGCGTCGAACGCGACGACGGTGTCGCCCGCGCGGATCGTGCGCGCCTCGTCGAACGATTCGTCGCCTTTCTCGAAGTTGAATAGGTGGATCTTGTCGTAGCGCGCTGCTTCGTGGCCGGTCGGGTCGAATACGAGCGTCGTGTTCAGCACGCGATCGGGTTCGGGCGCCTTCAGCGGCAGCGTGCCGCCGATCACCCAGATGCCGTGACGGTGCGCGGCCTCCGAGAGGAAGCGCTGGATCGGGCCGTCGCGGTAGGGTTCGGCGAGCGCGAGCTTGTCGGTGTCGCGATGGCCCATGAAGCAGAAATACTCGGGCAGCAGCACGAGCTGCGCGCCGTCGCCGGCCGCTTCCGCGATCAGGCGGCCGGCTTCGGCGAGATTGCGTGCGACGTCCGGCGTGCTCACCATCTGCAGCGCGGCGACCCGAAAGGGTGTGGCGGAACGGGTGTGATCGGTCATCGCTGGATCGATTGCGTCATAAATGGGGTGCGGCCCGGCACCCTGCGCGCGTCAGTGGTTTGCCGCATCGGCCGGACCGTGATTCATCTTACCCTGATCGCTCCGCACCCGCTCGATGTGCGGATGCGCCCACGAGCCGGTGATCGCGTAGTCGAGCGCGAACGCGTGCGACAGCGTCTCCGACAGCGCGTAGTTCGCGGCCAGCACGCCGACACCGAGCAGCGGATTGATGATCGCGGCCGCGATCGCGGCCGTGCCGGCGCCGATCTTCGGCGCGACGTGCGCGTGCAGATCCTGCGTCTCGGTGCCGAGGTCGACCGCGCCGCGCACGGTCACGTTCGCCGGCGCGGTCGTCATCGAGAAGTCGTCGGTGCGTGCGATCCCGTTCGAGATCCGGCTGGTGCCCGTGATCTTGTCGAACGGCAGTCCCTTGCCGATCACGTCGCGGAAGTTCAGCGTCAGGAAGCGCGCGAGACTTTGCAGGCTCAGCACGCCGAGCAGTTTCGCGGCGCCCGGATCGACCTTCAGGATCTGGCCGTGCTCCAGGTCGAGCGCGACCTGGCCGCCGAGCGACGGGAGGTCGACCGCGGTGGGGCCGCCGCGCCAGCCGACCTTGCCGGTCACCGTGCCGTGGCCGTCCGCCAGCGTGCGCGGCAGGCCGACGAGGTCGAGCAGCGCGCCCGCGTTGCCGACGTCGAGCTTGAAGTCGAACACGCTGCGGCGCGGCGCATCGTTTTCGTCGACGCCGCGAGCCAGCGCGCGGCGGGACGTGCGCCAGTTGCCGGTCGCCGTCAGCTTCGCGGCCGGGTTCGCCAGTTCGAGCTTGTCGAGCTGCCACACCGGCGCGCCGTCTTCGTCGATGTTGCGCGCATTGACGACGAGCCGACCGATGTCGTGATCGCGTGCAACGACCTGGTCGACGATCAGGTCGACCGACGGCATCGGCCGGTCGGTCGGCGTCGGCAGGTTCATCGCGCGGCCGACGAGGTCGTGCTGCGCGCTCTGCGGAATCACGAGCTTCGCGAGCCGTGCGTTCAGCACGCCGGCTCCGTTGTGGCCGCCGCCCGGCGCCCACGACAGGTAGCCCGATACCTGGTTGGAAGCGATGTTGGCCTGCCACAGCTCGTCGACGTGCGACGCGCCGACGATCACGTTTTCCCAGTTGCGCTTGAGCAGCTTCAGCGTGCCGAAGTGAAGCGCGAAGCGCTTCGGCGTAAAGCTCGCGATGTCGACGCGCGGCGCGGCTTGCGGCTCCTGCGTGCGCGGCGTGTCGTGCTGCAGCGTGCGGGCCAGTGCGAGCCAGGCGTCGGCGTCGAGTTCGTCGACGTCGACGGCGGCGCTCACGCCGTCCTGCGGCAGATCGGGCATCCGGTGGATGCCCATCGCGCCGCGCGCCGCGCGCAGCGGCTGGCCGGGCGTCGCGTCGAGCAGGTAGGTCGCGGACACGGGGCCGAGTGTCAGGTCGGCATGCTCGAGGCGCTTGCCGCCCGCCTGGGCGGCCGGCTGCAGCGTGAAGCGGAATGGCATCGGCGTGCCGGCCGGTTTCGCGAACGGCGCCGGGAAGTTGAGCGCGACGCCCGTCAGGTCCGAACGCGCGGTGACCTCCGGCAGTCGGCCCGGCGCGCCGCGCACGGCGATCTGGTACGGCGCGTCGCCGACCACGTGCTCGAGCAGCGCCGCGGCCGTGCCGCGCAGATTCAGGCCGCGCGCGGCGTCGAGCGCGAGCTTGCCGTCGACGTCCACCGCGTACGGGCCGTGCGACTGGAAGTTGCCGTTCGCGCGCACCGGACCGCCAAGGAAGCGCGCCGACAGGCCGTGCAGCGATGCACCGGCCTCGGTGAAGCCCACGCTGCCGCGCAGCGCGGACAGCGGCGGCAAGCCGTCGGTCGACAGCGTGTTGCCGCCGAACGCGAGTGCGCCTTCGACGTGGGTATGCGGATGCGGAACGTGCTGCGGAATCGTGATCTTGAGCGCGAGCGCCGCAGGCCCCTGCGCATCGATCCGCTGGCCGATGTGTCCGCTCATCGAGCCGAGCGAGCTGTTGTCCGCGTAGTCGATCAGGTCCGCGAGCGGGCCTTGCGCATGGCCGTCGATGACGAGCGGCGATTTCGACGGGTTGCCGAGATCGTCGATCCGGCCGGCGACCTTCGTCAGCGCGACGCGCTTGTAGTGCGCGCGCGCGATGTCGAAGCGCAGCTTGTTCTGCGCGAGCTCGAACACGCCGTCGATTCCGTCGAGTGCGGGCCACACGCTCGGCGTGCCGTTCGCGAGCTTGCGCGGCGGGTACGGCGTCGGCTCGAAGCGGCCGCCGGTGAACGGCGCGACGATATGGAACACCCCGGCGTCCGGCTCGTGTTCGAACGGGAATTTCTCGAGCGGGCCGCGGGCGACGATCGACGCGCCCTTCGTCACCTGGCCATTCTGCAGCGCATGGCCGAGATAGGTGCGCAGGTGCTCGGACATCCCGGTCGGCAGGTAGCGTGGAATGCGCGCCACCGACGCGCGCGCGAAATCCGCGCGCAAGTCGAGCGAGCCGCGGCCGTGGCCGGGGTTCGTGTACGAGCCCGACACCGCGATTTCCGCATCGGGGTTCGCGACGAACAGGTCGGGCAGCGTCACGTCGACACGCGCGTGCTTTTCGCCCGGCGCCGGCGTGATCACCCATTTCGCGTTGCCGCGCAACCGGTCGAAGGTGAGGCGTGGCTCGTCGAATTCGCCGGGCACCGTGACCGCCGCGTTGACCGTGTCGAAGTGCGCGGCGCCGCCCGTCTCGTTCGCGTCGACGCGGCCCCACAGGTTCTCGACGCCCGGCCAGCCGGCGCGCGGATGGCCGCGCGGCGAGAGGCCCGGGGGCGGCTCCTGCGCGGCGAAGCTGATGCCCTGCAGGTCGCCGAGGAAGCGGTAGCGGACGATCGGTGCGGCGCCGGTGCGGCGCTCTTCGTCGGCGAGCTCGGCCCGCGCCGGCTTCGCGCGTTCGACCTCGATGTGATAATTCGACACCATCCCGCGCGGGTCGAGCTTGATCAGTTCGTTGCGCAGCCGTGCCGGCAGCGGCAGCCCGCGGATGAACTCGCTCAGAATGCCGAGATCGACGCGGTCGCCGACGACGCTCAGGAGTTGCCCCTGGTCGGCGGCCGGCACGCGGTAGCGGGCGGTCAGCGTCGACAGCGCGAGCGAGCGGGCGAGCGGCGTGCCGTCCGGCAGTGGCGGCTGGCCGAGCTCCGCGTTGAAGCGCGTCAGGTGCAGCGTGTAGTCGCGGCCGGTGTCCAGCGCCATGTCCCAGCCGAAGCCGACCGTCGGCACGTCGAGGCGTGGCTGGGTCGGCCGCACGCGCAGCACGACGTCGGCGCCCTGCAGGTCGCCGCCGGCGGAGCGCAGGTGGCCGTCCTGGAAGGTCGCCCAGATTGCGTTGTCGATTCGGCCCGCATGGATCGTGAGCGGGATGTCGAGATAGCGACCAAGCGTCTGCAGGTCGACCGGGCCGGTCGACAGATACGCATCGCCGGTCCAGTTCGTCGGCTTGCCGATCGGCGCGAGCGGCTTGTGCCGGAAGCGCGCGCGGAAATCGAGCGGGCCGAGCAGCAGCGTGCCGTTCGCGGGCGCCTGCAGCGCGGCCTTGTGCTCGCGGCCGTGGTTGAGCACCGCGAGGCGGATGCCGGACAGCGCGAGCTCCGGTGCGTTGTGCTGCGCGTCGCGCCAGCGCAGCGTGCCATTGCGCAGCACGATCGCTTCCTGCTTCAGCAACCAGGTGCTGAACGTGTCGTTGCCGCCATGGGTGGTCGCGACGCCGACGCCCGCGATGCTCAGCGAGCCGTCGGTCGCGCGCGCGACGACCAGATCCGGATGGTCGACGATCAGGCTCGACAGCGCGGGCGACAGCCGCAACAGCGACATCCACGACAGCGCAGCAGTCGCGTGCGGAACCGACAGCGCGATCTGGCCGTCACGGCCGCGAATGGTGAGGTTGGCGACTTCGACGCCCGGCTGCATGCCGGACCAGTGGGGAGACAGTTTGCCGATCGAAAGCTGCGCGTGGAGCTTGTCGGAGACCGCGCGCTCGATGCGCGGGCGAAATTCGTCGATGCGCGGCAGCACCACGTAGCGCAACCCGAGGAACGCGCCGGCCGCGACGAAGTAGGTGCCGATCCCGACTGCCAGCGTCACCCTGAACACGCGACGCAGGACCGGATGATCGTGCTTCGGAGGTCCCGCTTCGGGCTCAGCTACGGCGGATTCCTGACGGTCGGACATGCGGCGGAAGGGCGGCGATATGGTAGTTTTGCAGACTGACGTTGAAATGTATCACAGGGGTTCGTGCCGGCGGCCGTCGCGGCAGCGCGGCACGGGCTTTCCGGCGCGCGGTTTTCGCGGCGGCGCATCCGCGTCGCGACACCGCGCCGAGTCCACGGGGCCCGTCGGCTGCGGGGCGCGCAAGCGTTCCCCGCGGCGGCGGACCTTACCGCCAGGCCCGCTTTTCGATGACCGACGCTTCCGCCCTGATCAGCCCGTCCTACTCCCGCTATATCGCCCGCGCGGCCGCCGCGCGTCCCGCGCTGTCCGACCAGATCGCCGCATGGGCCGCCGCGCCGCTTGTCCGCGCGCAGCTCGACGCGCGCCTGACCGAGCTGCTCGCATCGCCGGCCGGCGCGGTCGCGCCGGGCGACGAGCAACTGAAGCGCGCGCTGCGGCAGTTGCGTGCCGAGGTGTTCGGCGCGGTCGCTGAGCGCGACCTGCGCGGCGTCGCGGACGTCGCCGAGGTGACGTCCGCGATGACCGATCTGGCCGAGGTGGCCGTGCAGCGTTCGCTCGCGCTGCTGTCCGCCGAGCTCGAGGCGATGTACGGCGAGCCGCGAGCGGCCGACGGTCAGCGCGTCGTGCTGGGCGTGGTCGGGATGGGCAAGCTCGGCGGCCGCGAGCTGAACGTGTCGTCGGACATCGACCTGATCTTCGTCTACGAGGACGACGGCGAGACGGCCGGCGGCACGCGCTCGCCGCTGTCCACCCAAGAATATTTCACGCGGCTCGGCCGGCGCCTGATCGGCGTGCTGTCCGAGGTCACCGCCGACGGCTACGTGTTTCGCGTCGACATGCGGCTGCGGCCGAACGGCGATTCGGGGCCGCTCGTCTGCAGTCTCGGGATGCTCGAGGAATATTTCTACGTGCAGGGGCGCGAATGGGAGCGCTATGCGTGGATCAAGGGGCGGCTCGTGTCGGAAGGCGACAGCGACGCGGCGCGGCGGCTCGCGTCGCAGCTCGAATCGATCGTCAAGCCGTTCGTGTACCGCCGCTATCTCGACTTCGGCGTGATCGGCGCGATCCGTTCGCTGCACCAGCAGATTCGCCAGGAAGCCGCGCGCCGCGCGTCGATGCGCCCCGACAAGGCCGACGACATCAAGCTCGGGCGCGGCGGCATCCGCGAGATCGAATTCAGCGCGCAGGTGTTCCAGCTGATCCGCGGCGGCCAGGATGCGGAATTCCGCGTGCGGCCGACGCTCGCGGTGCTGCGCCATGCGCAGGCGCGCGGGCTGATCGGCGAGGACGTGCGCGAGCGCCTGACCGACGCCTACAACTTCCTGCGCACGCTCGAGCACCGGCTGCAGTACCGAGACGACGCGCAGACGCACGCGATGCCGGTCGATCCGGTCGAGCGCGCGGCGCTGGCCGCGTCGCTCGGCTTTGCCGACTACGCGGCGCTGATGACGGTGCTCGACGGCCACCGTACCTTCGTCGAGGCGCAGTTCGACCAGATTTTTGCCGACAAGGCGAGCGGCGGCCCCTGCGCGGCGGGCGAGGACACCACCGCGTCGTGGATCTGGAGCGGGGCGCTCGCCGACGACGGCGAAGACGACGCGCTGCGCGCGCGCCTCGACGGGTTGGGCTTCACCGATCCGGCGACCGTGCTCGCGCGGCTGCGCGCGATCTGGCAGTCGTCGCGCTACGCGGGCTTGCCGGAAAAGAGCCGGCAACGCTTCGACAGCGTCGCGCAGCGCGCGCTCGAGGCGGCGCCGCGGATCGACACCGCGCGCCGCGACGACACCATCGTGCGGCTGTTCGACCTGCTCGAGACGGTCAGCCGGCGCGGCGTCTATCTCGCGCTGCTGACGGAGTATCCGGCCGCGCTCGATCGCGTGCTGTCGGTGCTTGGCGCGACGCGCTGGGGCGGCGGCTACCTGATCCGCCATCCGCAACTGCTCGATGAACTGCTCGACGACGAAGCGATCGCCAGTCCGTTCGACTGGCCCGCGTTCAAGGACGCATTGCGTGCGCGCCTCGCGGCCGCCGACGGCCCCGAGCAGCAGATGGACCTGCTGCGGCATGCGCAGCACGCGGAGGTGTTCCGCATCCTGCTGATCGATCTGGCGGGCCAGCTGTCGGTCGAGCACGTGAGCGATCGCCTCTCGGAGCTCGCCGACGCGGTGCTGGACGTGACGATCGAGGTCGTCTGGTCGCAGCTCGCGAAGCGTCACCGCGACGTGCCGAAGTTCGCGGTGATCGCATACGGCAAGCTCGGCGGCAAGGAGCTCGGCTATGCGTCGGATCTCGACCTGATCTTCCTGTACGACGACCCCGACGAGCGCTCGGCGGATGTCTACACGACGTTTACGCGACGGCTGATCACGTGGCTCACGACCGCGACCGGCGCGGGCGCGCTGTTCGACATCGACTTGCGGCTGCGGCCGAACGGCGAGGCCGGACTGCTCGTGACCGATCTCGACGCGTTTCGCCGCTACCAGCTGCGCGAGGGCGACGCGGCGAACACCGCGTGGGTGTGGGAGCACCAGGCGCTCACCCGTGCCCGCTACAGCGCGGGCGACACGCAGATCGGCGCGGACTTCGAGGTGATTCGCCAGCAGGTGCTGACGACGCCGCGCGACGGCGCGGTGCTTGCGAAGGAGATCGTCGACATGCGCACCAAGGTGTTCGCCGGCCACCCGAACCAGACCGAGCTGTTCGATCTGAAGCACGATCGCGGCGGGATGGTCGACATCGAGTTCATCGTTCAGTACTGGGTGCTGCTGCATGCATCGAGCGATGCCGAGCTGATCCGCAACACCGGCAACATCGCGTTGCTGCGCGAGGTCGCGCGGTTCGGGCTGATGGGCGAGGACGAAGCCGAGCGCGTCGGCGCCGCGTACCGCAAGTATCGGAAGCTGCAGCACAAGCTGCGGCTCGACGGGATGGAAAAGGCCCGCGTCGATCCGGCGCTCGTGGCCGACGAGCGGGCGGCCGTGATGGCGTTGTGGGAGCGGGTGTTCGGCGCGATCGAAACGGGTGTTTGAGTCGGGCGTTCGAACCGAATGTTCGAATCGCCGAGGCAGGGCGCGCGCAATCGGGCGGCGGCTGCCGCCCGTCAAAAAAGACCGGCGCATGCGCCGGTCTTTGTATATTCAGCGATTGGGCGCCCGCGTCAGGCCGCCAGCATTTCCTTCGCGTGCTTGCGCGTCGTCGCGGTGATCTCCAGCCCGCCGAGCATCCGGGCGACTTCCTCGATCCGGCTGGCCTTGTCGAGCGGGACGACCGACGAGACTGTGCCGCCGTGCTCGTCGGCACCCTTCGCGACCTGGTAGTGATGGTCGCCGCGCGCGGCGACTTGCGGCAGGTGCGTCACGCACAGTACCTGGCGGTCACGCCCGAGCTGATGCAGCAGGCGGCCCACCACCTCGGCGACGCCGCCGCCGATGCCCGTGTCGACTTCGTCGAAAATCAGCGTCGGCGTCGGGCTGGCGGCACTCGCAATTACCGCGAGCGCAAGGCTGATCCGTGCGAGTTCGCCGCCCGACGCGACTTTCGCGAGCGGCCGCAGCGGCACGCCGGGGTGTCCGGCGACCCGGAATTCGACCTGCTCGAGCCCGTGCGGGCCACCATCGGCGAGCGGCACGAGCGCGACTTCGAAGCTGCCGCCCGCCATCGACAGTTCCTGCATGCCGGCCGTGACGGCCGTGCCGAGCGCCTTCGCGGCCTGCGCGCGCGCCTTCGACAAGTGCTTCGCGTCGGCGAGGTAGGCTTCCCATGCCTTGGCCTGCGCGGCTTCGAGCGCGCCCAGATCGGCGGCCGCGTCGAGCGCGGCGAGTTGCGCGCGGCGTGCCGCATGTTCCTCGTGCAGCGTGTCGGGCGGCAGCCGGAACTTGCGGGCGGTCGAGTGCAGCGCGTCGAGGCGCGTTTCGACCTGCGCGAGCCGGGCCGGGTCGAGATCGAGGCGCTGCGCGTAGTGCGACAGCGAATAGACGGCTTCCTGCAGCTGGATCTCGGCCGGTTCGAGGGATGCGAGCGCGTCGCCGAGCCCCGTGTCGTAGTCGGCCAGGCTGCGCAGTTTCGACACGATCGCGCCGAGCTGCGGGAGCATCGCGTCGTCAGCCTCGGACAGCGCGTTGAGTGCGCCCTGCACGCCGGCGATCAGGTTCGCCGAATGCGACAGGCGCTTGTGCTCGCTGCCGACTTCGTCCCATTCGCCTGGCTGAGGCGCGAGCTTGTCGAGCTCGGCGAGCTGCCATGCGAGCTTCTCGCGTTCGAGCTGCAGTTCCCGCTCGTGCGCCTTCGCGGCGTCGATCGCCTGCGTCGCGTCGCGCCAGACGCGCCACGCGCGGGCGACGTTCGCGGCATCGGCGACGAGCCCCGCGTGCGTATCGAACAGCTCGCGCTGCGCATCGGGGCGCATCAGCAACTGGTGCGCGTGCTGGCCGTGGATGTCGACCAGCATTTCGCCGAGCTCGCGCAGTTGCGCGAGCGTCGCGCTGGTGCCGTTGATGAACGCGCGCGAGCGGCCATTCGCATCGATCACGCGGCGCAGCATCACGGTGTCCTCGGCATCGAACGCGTGTTCGTCGAGCCAGCGCGCGACGCGGTCGTGCGGCGTGAATTCGGCGGTGATGTCGGCGCGGCCGCAGCCGGCGCGCACGACGCTCGCATCGGCGCGTTCGCCGAGCGCGAGAGCCAGGGCGTCGATCAGGATCGATTTGCCGGCGCCGGTTTCGCCGGAAAAAACGGTAAAGCCGCTGTCGAATTCGAGATCGAGCGCGGCGACGATGACGAAGTCGCGAATCGAGAGGTGGCGAAGCATGGTGTCGGGCTCGGGTGCGTCAGGGCGCCTTGTCGTCTTCGTTCGATGCGTGTTCGTTCCAGTGCAGCTTCTTGCGCAGCGTCGCGTAATAGCTGTAGCCGACCGGATGCAGGAACGGTACCGTGTGCTTCGAGCGGCGCACCTCGATCGTGTCGTTCAGCTCCAGCGCGGTAAACGACTGCATGTCGAAGTTCACGTTGACGTCGCGGCCGCCGACGATCTGGATCGCGATCTTCGAATCGTCGGGCAGCACGATCGGCCTGTTCGACAGCGCATGCGGGGCGATCGGCACGAGCACGATGCCCTGGAGTTGCGGGTGCAGGATCGGCCCGGCCGATGACAGCGCGTATGCGGTCGAGCCGGTCGGCGTGGCGACGATCAGGCCGTCCGAGCGCTGGTTGTACATATACCGGCCGTCGACCGACGCGCGCAGCTCGACCATCCCGGAAAAGCCGCTGCGGTTCACGACGACGTCGTTGAACGCGAGTGCGTGGTAGATCGGCTCGCCGTCGCGCACGATCCGGGCCTCGAGCAGCGAGCGCTCCTCGCGCTCGAACTTGCCCGACAGGATCACCGGGACGAGCGCCTGCATGTCGGCCGCCGCGATGTCGGTGATGAAGCCGAGCCGCCCGTGGTTGATCCCGATCAGCGGTGTCTTGTACGGCGCGAGCTGGCGGCCGATGCCGAGCATCGTGCCGTCGCCGCCGAGCACGACCGCCACGTCCGCGCGCGCGCCGATTTCCGCCGGGGTAAGCGCCGGATAGCCGGAGATGCCGATCTCGCGCGCGGTTTCGGTTTCGAACACGACCTCGAAGCCGAGCTTCGCGATGCAGCCAGCCAGCATGGCGAGCGGCTCGGCGATGCCGGGCGTGTTGCTCCGGCCCACGAGCGCGACAGTATTGAACTGATTACCGGTTTTCATGCCGGCATTACACCATAGCTCGTTGACGAAAAGAACCGGCTGCGTGAGGACGGGGCCGGATCGGTCAGCCCGCGCGACAGTGGCCGTGGCCACTCGCCGTGCTCGCGCGGTTGCGCTAAAATTTTCCACCATGCTAGATCCTCGCGCACGAACCCTCCTGAAAACCCTGATCGAACGGTATATCGCCGACGGTCAGCCGGTCGGCTCGCGCACGTTGTCCCGTTACTCCGGGCTCGAACTGAGCCCGGCAACGATCCGCAACGTGATGTCCGACCTGGAGGAGCTCGGCCTCGTGTCGAGCCCGCACACGTCGGCCGGCCGCGTGCCGACGCCGCGCGGCTACCGTCTGTTCGTCGACACGATGCTGACGGTCGAGGCGCCGATCGATGCCGAGGCCGTTGCGCGCCAGGTGCAGAACACGCTGCAAGCCGGCGAGCCGCAGCAGCGGGTGGTGGCCGCCGCGGCGAGCGTGCTGTCGAACCTGTCGCAGTTCGCGGGTGTCGTGCTGACGCCACGCCGCAGCCATGTATTCAAACAGATCGAGTTCATGCGGCTGTCGGACAAGCGCATCCTGCTGATCATCGTCACGCCCGAGGGTGACGTGCAGAACCGGATGCTTGCGACGCCGCGCGACTATTCGCCTTCGCAGCTCACAGAGGCGTCCAACTACATCAATGCGCATTTCGCCGGGCTGTCGTTCGACGAGGTGCGCCGCCGCCTGCGCGACGAGATCGACCAGCTGCGCGGCGACATGACCACGCTGATGCATGCGGCCGTGACGGCCAGCACGGAGGTGCCCGACACGGAGGACACCGTGCTCATTTCCGGCGAGCGCAACCTGCTCGAGGTGGCTGATCTGTCGTCCGACATGGCGCGGTTGCGCAAGCTGTTCGACGTGTTCGACCAAAAGACGGGCCTCCTTCAATTGCTCGACGTGTCGAGCCACGCCCAGGGCGTGCAGATATTCATCGGCGGCGAATCGACGCTGGTGCCGATCGAGGAAATGAGCGTCGTGACCGCGCCCTACGAGGTGAACGGCCAGATCGTCGGCACGCTCGGCGTGATCGGCCCGACCCGCATGGCGTACAACCGCGTGATCCCGATCGTCGACATCACCGCGCGGCTGCTGTCGCTCACGCTGAGCCAGCAGTAATCCCAACCCGAGCCGATACCGTTTCGCCATCGTGCCGCGATGCCGCGTGCACCGCCAGTCGGCCGAACGGCCAGCCGACCCGAACGAGGCGGCCCGCTATAATTGAGGGCCGTCCGACTGCGTGCCCCGAGCACGTTCCTGCCCATGCGTTTCGATCTCGAGCCGCCTTCGAGCATTG
Organism: Burkholderia diffusa; assembly: GCF_001718315.1. Lineage (NCBI taxonomy): Bacteria > Pseudomonadati > Pseudomonadota > Betaproteobacteria > Burkholderiales > Burkholderiaceae > Burkholderia > Burkholderia diffusa. Next base: position 711,596 of record NZ_CP013362.1, read on the forward strand.
CCGCCGCCCATCGCATCGGCGTGCTGCTGATCAATCTCGGTACGCCCGACGCTCCGACGCCGCGTGCGGTGCGGCGCTATCTGGCCGAATTCCTGTCGGATCCCCGCGTGGTCGAAATCCCGCAGGTCGTCTGGCAGGTACTGCTACGCACGCTGATCCTGCCGCTGCGCGGCCGTGCGTCCGCGAAGAAATATGCGGCCGTCTGGATGCCGGAGGGTTCGCCGCTGCGCGTGTACACCGAGCGGCAGACCGAAGGTGTGCGCCATCTGCTCGCATCGAACGGCTACCAGGTAACGGTCGACTACGCGATGCGCTACGGCAGTCCGGGCATTGCGCAGGCACTCGCGCAGTTCAAGCGCGCGGGCGTCGAGCGCGTGCTGCTGATGCCGATGTATCCGCAATACTCGGCGTCCACCACCGCCACCGCATTCGATGCCGCGTTCGCCGCGCTCGCGCGGATGCGCAACCAGCCGGAGGTGCGCACGGTGCGGCAATATGCCGACCATCCGGCCTACATCCATGCGCTCGCCGAGCAGGTGCGCCAGTACTGGGCGCAGCACGGCCGCCCCGACTTCGCGGCCGGCGACAAGCTCGTGCTGAGTTTTCACGGGGTGCCGAAACGCACGCTCGACCTGGGCGACCCGTATCACGATCAATGCCAGCAGACGGGCGCGCTGCTGATGGCCGCGCTCGGATTGTCGACGCTCGAATGCCGCGTGACGTTCCAGTCGCGCTTCGGCAAGGCCGAGTGGCTGCAGCCGTACACGGCGCCGACGCTGCGCGAACTCGGTGAGGCTGGCGTGCGGCGGGCCGACGTGTTCTGTCCCGGTTTTACGGCCGATTGTCTGGAGACGATCGAGGAGATCGGGATGGAGGTGCGCGACGAGTTCATCGCGGGCGGCGGCCAGGCCTTCCACCGGATTCCCTGCCTGAACGGGGCGCCCGCGTGGATCGGCGCGGTGAGCGAAATCGTCGCCGAGAATCTGCAGGGCTGGCCGGTGAAGGCCGCACAGCCCGAAACGGTGAGTTGAATGCGATGAACTACAAGATTTCGACGGAACCTGGAGCTAAGCTGCGCATCGACAAATGGCTGTGGGCAGCGCGCTTCTTCAAGACGCGCTCGCTCGCGTCCGATGCAGTCGACAAAGGCCACGTGAAGATCGGCGGCGCGGCGGTCAAGCCGGCGAAAGAGGTGCGCGTGGGCGACGAGGTCGAGATTGCGATCGACGGTATCGTCTGGCACATAGCCGTGCTGGGCATTTGCGACGTGCGCGGGCCCGCGAGCATCGCGCAGACGCTTTACGAGGAAACCGAAGCGGGGCGCGTCGCGCGGCTCGCTGAACTGGAGCGGCGCCGCACGTATCGTGAGCCGGCGGCGGAACTGCACGGCCGGCCGACCAAGCGCGACCGGCGCATCATCGACAGATTTTCTGGTGGGAGCTGAACATCTGGTCGAAGGTTGCCCGCGCGCTTCCGTATTCGGTCGTGCGGTCGGTCACGGCTCCGGACAGGCAGATGGTGGTGGTGCCGGCAATCAGTACCAGCGCGACCACCGATATGGCAAAGGTCAGTTTCACGGTACTCGCCTCGATGGGACGGTGAATGCGGCGCCAGGTGGATGTCAGGCGGCGGTAAGCTAGGGTAAACGCGCTTTTTCGACGCTTGAATGGAGTGTAGTGCAGCCCCCTGTGCCGAGCTAGTACTTGCCTGGTAAGCGTTGTTACCGGCCGTTTCGTCCGATCTGGCGACAAATGCGCGCAATCGGGCTGCGCGCGGTGCGGTTGTTTCGCGGTATTGGCGAATACCGGCGAATAGCCCTCTTGAAATCGCAGTTTTCGCCCTTATTTGCACCAACAATGTGCGGTGCCGCCAGCATACGGTCCGGCGGTTGCCGATTTGGCTTCAACCTCTAATCGACTTTCAGCGACATGGAAAACACGCAAGAGAACCCGGCTACCCAATCGGCCGAAGACATCGGCAGCGAGAAGCAGGCGGCGCAAGGCGCTGCTCCCGCCGCTGAAGCAGCCGACGCGGCGCTCGCGGAGGCTCAAGCCAAGGTCGCCGAGCTGCAGGAGAGCTTCCTCCGGGCGAAGGCCGAGACCGAGAACGTCCGCCGCCGTGCGCAGGAAGACGTCTCGAAGGCGCACAAGTTTGCGATCGAGGGCTTCGCGGAGCACCTGCTTCCCGTGCTGGACAGCCTCGAGGCCGCCGTCAGCGACACGTCCGGCGACATCACGAAGGTGCGCGAAGGCGTCGAGCTGACGCTGCGCCAGCTGACGAGCGCGCTCGAGAAGGGCCGCGTCGTCGCGATCAACCCGGTCGGCGAGAAGTTCGATCCGCACCAGCACCAGGCGATTTCGATGGTGCCGGCCGATCAGGAGCCGAACACCGTCGTGACCGTGCTGCAAAAGGGTTACACGATCGCAGACCGCGTGCTGCGCCCGGCGCTCGTCACGGTCGCCCAGCCGAAGTAAGGCTGCCGCGATGGCTCCCGGCGGCGTCGATCCGGCCGCGTTCGACGCGTTCGACATGCAGGCGCTGGCGGCCGACACGTTCGACGCCGCGATTGCCGGCGCCGCAGACGCGCTCGCCGTGGTGTTCTTCTGGGGCGTCGACTGCTTCAACTGCGAGATCGCGAAGAAGGCGATGCTCGCGCAGCCGGACGCGATCCGCGCGCTGGATCTGAAGTGGTTCCACTGCAACGTGTACGAACATCACGAACTGGGGCGCCGCTTCGGCCTGCACGGCGTGCCGACGTGGTTCTTTTTCCACCGCGGCAAGCGGCTCGGCCGCGCGACCGGCTGGCATGGCATGGCGCAGTTCCAGGCGGCGGTGTCGGCGGCGCGCGCGAAGATCGCCGCGGCGGCCGGTGCGCCATCGGGCCGCGACGACGGTCCGCACGATCCGGCTACCCGCGGCGATTGAAAAAATTTAATATCCGCATCGCTTGGCGGGTCTTGAAAACGGATCGGCCGGACGCATTTCGGGAACAGAGTTGAATTCTGGCGCGCGAAACTACCCGTAAAAGCGGCGTTTCGCGCAGCAAACAGGCATTTCTGGAGATTAGGAAAAATGGGAAAGATCATCGGTATTGACCTCGGCACCACGAACTCGTGCGTCGCCATCATGGAAGGCAACCAGGTCAAGGTCATCGAGAACTCGGAAGGCACCCGCACGACGCCGTCGATCATCGCCTACATGGACGATAACGAAGTGCTCGTCGGCGCACCGGCCAAGCGTCAGTCCGTGACCAACCCGAAGAACACGCTGTTCGCGGTGAAGCGCCTGATCGGCCGCCGCTTCGAAGAGAAGGAAGTCCAGAAGGACATCGGCCTGATGCCGTACGCGATCATCAAGGCCGACAACGGCGACGCATGGGTCGAAGCGCACGGCGAGAAGCTCGCGCCGCCGCAGGTTTCGGCGGAAGTGCTGCGCAAGATGAAGAAGACGGCCGAAGACTACCTCGGCGAGCCGGTCACGGAAGCCGTGATCACGGTGCCGGCTTACTTCAACGACAGCCAGCGTCAGGCAACCAAGGACGCCGGCCGCATCGCGGGCCTCGAAGTCAAGCGGATCATCAACGAGCCGACCGCGGCTGCGCTCGCGTTCGGCCTCGACAAGGCCGAGAAGGGCGACCGCAAGATCGCCGTGTATGACCTCGGCGGCGGCACGTTCGACGTGTCGATCATCGAGATCGCGGACGTCGACGGCGAAATGCAGTTCGAAGTGCTGTCGACCAACGGCGACACGTTCCTCGGCGGCGAGGACTTCGACCAGCGCATCATCGATTACATCATCGGCGAGTTCAAGAAGGAGCAGGGCGTCGACCTGTCGAAGGACGTGCTCGCGCTGCAGCGCCTGAAGGAAGCCGCTGAAAAGGCGAAGATCGAACTGTCGTCGAGCCAGCAGACCGAAATCAACCTGCCGTACATCACGGCCGACGCATCGGGCCCGAAGCACCTGAACCTGAAGATCACCCGCGCGAAGCTGGAAGCGCTGGTCGAGGACCTGGTCGAGCGCACGATCGAACCGTGCCGCATCGCAATCAAGGACGCGGGCGTCAAGGTGTCGGACATCGACGACGTGATTCTGGTCGGCGGCCAGACCCGTATGCCGAAGGTGCAGGAGAAGGTGAAGGAATTCTTCGGCAAGGATCCGCGCCGTGACGTGAACCCGGACGAAGCTGTCGCAGTTGGCGCGGCGATCCAGGGCCAGGTCCTGTCGGGCGATCGCAAGGACGTGCTGCTGCTCGACGTGACCCCACTGTCGCTCGGCATCGAGACGCTCGGCGGCGTGATGACGAAGATGATCAACAAGAACACGACGATCCCGACGAAGCACGCACAGGTGTATTCGACGGCGGACGACAACCAGTCGGCCGTGACGATCAAGGTGTTCCAGGGCGAACGCGAGATGGCGGCAGGCAACAAGCTGCTCGGCGAATTCAACCTCGAAGGCATCCCGCCGTCGCCGCGCGGCGTGCCGCAGATCGAAGTGACCTTCGACATCGACGCAAACGGCATCCTGCACGTCGGCGCGAAGGACAAGGCGACCGGCAAGGAAAACAAGATCACGATCAAGGCGAACTCGGGCCTGTCCGACGCTGAAATCGACCAGATGATCAAGGACGCGGAAGCGAACGCAGCGGAAGACCACAAGCTGCGCGAGCTGGCCGATTCGCGCAACCAGGGCGACGCGCTGGTCCACAGCACGAAGAAGGCGCTCACCGAGTACGGCGACAAGCTGGACGCGGGCGAGAAGGAAAAGATCGAAGCGGCGCTGAAGTCGCTCGAGGACGTGCTGAAGGATACGTCGGCCGACAAGGCAGCGATCGACGCGAAGGTCGAGGAACTCGGTCAGGCTTCGCAGAAGCTCGGCGAAAAGATGTACGCCGACATGCAGGCGCAGCAGGCCGGTGCGGCCGGTGCGGCGGGCGCAGCGGAAGGCGCGGCCCACGCGGGTGCGCAGCAGGCTGCGGACGACGTCGTCGACGCCGAGTTCAAGGAAGTGAAGAAGGACTGAGCCGGGTTGCCATGGCACCGCACGCCGCGCGCGACACGCGCGCGGCGTGGCTGAACAGCGGTCTGTCTTTCCTTCCGGATGGCCGGATCGACTCCACGCCTGGCGGGCTTCGCGGCCCTCCGGGCACATTTGTTTTTTGGCGGGTGCTGCGCGAGCCGTCCGCGGACGGCGCAGCGCCAGACGAGTCGAGAGACTTTACTGCGGGCGAAAGGAGCCGCCGCGTGCGTGACGCGCGACGGCACAGCGAATCGATATGGCGAAACGGGATTACTACGAGGTTCTGGGCGTCGCGAAGAATGCGAGCGACGACGAAATCAAGAAGGCGTATCGCAAGCTTGCGATGAAGTATCACCCTGACCGCAATCCGGACAGCAAGGATGCGGAAGAGCATTTCAAGGAAGCGAAGGAAGCCTATGAAATGCTGTCGGACGACCAGAAGCGCGCGGCGTACGACCAGTACGGCCACGCCGGCGTCGATCCGAACATGGGCGGTGCGGGCGGACAGGGTTTCGGCGGCTTCGCGGATGCGTTCGGCGACATCTTCGGCGACATCTTCGGTCAGGCCGCGGGCGGCGCCGCGCGCGGCGGCCGCGGCGGTCCGCAGGTGTATCGCGGTGCCGACCTGCGCTACAGCATGGAAATCACGCTCGAGCAGGCCGCGCATGGCTACGACACGCAGATCCGCGTGCCGAGCTGGGTGTCGTGCGAAGTCTGTCACGGGTCCGGCGCGAAGCCGGGCACGAAGCCGGAAACCTGCCCGACGTGCCACGGCCAGGGCACGGTGCGCATGTCGCAGGGCTTCTTCAGCATCCAGCAGACCTGCCCGAAGTGTCACGGCACCGGCACCTACATCCCCGAACCGTGCGCGCACTGCCACGGGTCGGGCAAGGTGAAGGAAACCAAGACGCTCGAAGTGAAGATCCCGGCCGGCATCGACGACGGGATGCGGATCCGCTCGGCCGGCAACGGCGAGCCGGGCATCAACGGCGGGCCGCCGGGCGACCTGTACGTCGAGATCCACATCAAGCCGCACTCGGTATTCGAGCGCGACGGCGACGATCTCCACTGCCAGATGCCGATTCCGTTCACGACCGCCGCACTCGGCGGCGAGATCGAGGTGCCGACGCTGGCCGGCCGTGCGTCGTTCCCGGTGCCGGAAGGCACGCAGTCGGGCAAGACGTTCCGCCTGCGCGGCAAGGGGATCAAGGGTCTGCGTTCGAGCATCGCGGGCGATCTGTACGTCCACGTGCAGGTCGAGACGCCCGTGAAGCTGACCGAGCAGCAGCGGGACCTGCTCAAGCAGTTCGAGAAGTCGCTGGCCGAGGGCGGTGCGCGTCACAGCCCGCAGAGCAAGAGCTGGTTCGACCGGGTGAAGAGCTTCTTCGAGTAACGGCATGACTGAAGGCAACGAGAGCGCGTCGTTCGCGCTCTTGGACGATTGCGACTCGACCGCGTCCGCGCGGTCGAGTCGTTTGTATTCCGGTTTCGTGCGCGAACGCGTGTGTACGGATCAGGCGCGGCTCGATGAACTCGATGCAGCGGTGGCGCAGGATTTGCGCGACGGGCTCCATGCGATCGTCGTAGGCGATTACGAATTCGGACGCAATCTCGAAAGAGCGCAGCCGGGCCATGCCCCGCTGCGCTTTTTGCTGTATGCGCGCTGCGAGCATCTGTCGCGCGACGAAGTCGATGCGTGGCTCGCGCAGCAGGACGGCGGCGGCCCGCCGTCGATCGCGGGCGTCGCGCATGTCGCGAAGAGCGTGTCGCGCGATGCGTTCGACACGGCGATCGCCGCGGTGCACGACGCGCTGCGCGCGGGCGATTCGTACCAGATCAACTACACGTACCGGCTGAATTTCGACATGTTCGGCATACCGCTCGCGCTGTACCGGCGGTTGCGTGCGCGTCAACCCGTGCGTTACGGCGCGCTGATCGCGCTGCCCGACGGCACGTGGGTCGTGTCGTGCTCCCCCGAACTGTTCGTCGAGAAGCACGGCGACGTGCTGCGCGCGCGGCCGATGAAGGGCACCGCGCCGCGCTCGGTTGATCCGCGCGACGACGCGGCGGCCGCCGCGTTCCTCGCGAACGATCCGAAGAACCGTGCGGAAAACGTGATGATCGTCGACCTGCTGCGCAACGACGTGTCGCGGATCGCGCGCACGGGCACGGTCAGGGTGCCGGCGCTGTTCTCGGTCGAACCGTACGCGTCGGTATGGCAGATGACGTCGACGGTCGAAGCCGGCTGGCGCGACGGCACCACGTTCGCGCAGATGCTGCGTGCGCTGTTTCCATGCGGATCGATCACCGGTGCGCCGAAGCACAAGACGATGGAACTCATCGACGCGATCGAGTCGACGCCGCGCGGGCTCTATACGGGCGCGATCGGCTGGCTCGACGCGCCGAAGAATGAGGCATCGGCAGGCGCTGCGTCGCGCGACGATGCGACCGGCTGCGGCGATTTCTGCCTGTCGGTCGCGATCCGGACGCTGACGCTCGAGGCGGTCGATGCCGACGCTGCCGCCACGATCGACACGCGCGACGCGGCAACGGCCGCTGTCGGCCGGCGACGCGGCACGATGGGTGTCGGCGCGGGCATCGTGCTCGACAGCGTTGCCGCCGACGAATATGCGGAGTGCGAATTGAAGGCGCGATTCCTGACCGACGCCGATCCCGGCTTCCAGTTGTTCGAAACCACCGGTGCGACGCGAGCGAACGGCATCCGGCATCTCGAGCGCCATCTCGCGCGGCTGCGGCGTAGCGCGGATGCATTCGGTTTCCGCCTCGATGCCGATGCGTTGCGCCGCGAGATCGACGCGCGCTGCGCGGCGCTCGACGGCGACGGCCCGTATCGGATGAAGCTCACGCTCGCAAAGGACGGCGCGATCGACATCACGGCCGCGGCGCTGAAGCCGCTGCCCGCCGGGCCGGTCGGCGTGATTCTCGCGTCCGCGCACGGCTTCGCATCGACCCGCGCGGACGACGCGCTGCTGCTGCACAAGACGACGCGCCGTGCCGAATTCGACCGCGCATGGAAAGCGGCGGAAGCGCTCGGCGGCTTCGACATGCTGTTCGTCAACGAGCGCGGCGAGGTGACGGAAGGCGGGCGCTCGAATTTGTTCGTGAAGCTCGATGGCCAGTGGGTGACCCCGCCGCTGTCGAGCGGCGTGCTGCCGGGCGTGATGCGCGGCGTGCTGCTCGACGACCGCACGTTCGGCGCCGAGGAGCGCATCGTCACGCTCGACGATCTGGCGCGCGCCGACGCGCTGCTGCTGACCAATGCACTGCGCGGCGCGCTCGATGCGGTATTGAAATGACGCGATGAACGACCGGGCCGCATGCCCGCAGAACCGGTACCGCCGATCTTCGGCAATACGGTACCCAAAGAAAAAGCGCGGCACCCCGCAAAGGGTGCCGCGCTTTTTTGTCGGACGGTCGCCGGCCGCGCGTCAGAACGAGTGTTCCGGGCCCGGGAACGTGCCGTCCTTCACCGCGCTCACGTACGCCTCGACGGCCGCCTGGATGTTCGGCTGGCCCTGCATGAAATCCTTCACGAAACGCGGGCGCTTCCCGGGGAAAATGCCGAGCATGTCGTGCAACACCAGCACCTGGCCCGAGCAGTCGAGGCCCGCGCCGATGCCGATCGTCGGGATCTTCAGCATGTGCGTGACTTCGGACGCGACGAGCGTCGGCACCGCTTCCAGCACCACGAGCTGCGCGCCAGCATCTTCGATCGCGCGCGCATCGCGCAGCAGCTGCGCGGCGCCGGCTTCCGTGCGGCCCTGCACCTTGAAGCCGCCGAACGCATGCACCGACTGCGGCGTGAGGCCGAGGTGCGCGCACACCGGCACCGAGCGTTCGACGAGGAAGCGGATCGTGTCGGCGAGCCATTCGCCACCTTCGAGCTTGATCATCTGCGCGCCGGCGCGCATCAGCGTGACGGCGTTCGCGAACGCCTCGGCCGGCGTGCCGTACGTGCCGAACGGCAGATCGGCAACGACGAGCGCGCGCGGCTGCGCACGCGCGACGCACGCGGTGTGGTACGCGATGTCGTCGATCGACACGGGGAGCGTGGTGGTGTGGCCCTGCAGCACGTTGCCGAGCGAGTCGCCGATCAGCAGCACGTCGGTGCCGGCGCGATCGAGCAGTGCGGAAAAGCTCGCGTCGTAGCAGGTGAGCATCGCGATCTTCTCGCCGGCCTCGCGCATTGCCTGCAGCTTGGGCACTGTCACGGCAGGCCGGCTCGATTCCTGGAGATAGGTCATGGGAAATCCGGTTCGATGGGGGGAACGACCAAGCGAGGACGCGTCAGCGCGTCGTCTCGCCCTTGACGAAGAATTCCTTGCGGCCGCGCATCGTGTCGATGCGTTCGATCAGCAGCGCCAGGTCTTCGGGAGAGTCTTGCGGGTTCAGGTGTTCGGCTGCGACCGTGAGCACCGGCGTGCGGTCGTAGTGGTAGAAGAACTCGTTGTACGCGTCGACGAGCGAGCGCAGGTACGCGTCGCTGATCTGCAGCTCCATCGGCAGCCCGCGCTTCTGGATGCGCGAGAACAGCACCTCGGGGCTCGCCTGCAGGTAGACGACGAGATCGGGCGCGGGGGCCTGCGGCACGTCGAGGTGCGTCGCGATCGACCGGTACAACTGCCATTCGTCTTCCGGCAGGTTCAGCCGCGCGAAGATGTCGTTCTTCTGCGGCATGAAATCGGCGACGACGGGCCGGCCCGTATCGAGCGCGCCGATCAGCTCGCGCGCCTGCTGCGCGCGCTGCAGCGCGAACGACAGCTGCGCGGGCAGCGCGTAGCGCGCGGTGTCGCGATAGAAGCGTTCGAGGAACGGGTTGTCCTGCGGGCGCTCGAGCAGCGTCTGCATCGACCAGCGCTCGGCGAAGAGGCGCGCGAGCGTCGTCTTGCCGACGCCGATCGGCCCTTCGATCACCAGATAGCGATGCGGGGCGCGCAGGTCGGGCGCGGTGACGGTCAGCGGAGTGATGTTCATCGGCAGCGGTTCTTGTCGGCGTCAGCGCCGGCGGCAAGGGCCTTCTGCATCAGGCATTGACAGGTCTGCACCTTCTCGACGCGCTGATCCGCGACGGAGGCGAGGTACGCATCGGCGCGGCCGCGCGCGGGGATGTCGAGCGCCGGCTCGATCTCGACGAGCGGCACGAGCGCAAATGCGCGATCGGTCAGGCGCGGATGCGGGACGATCAGGTCGGGCTCGTCGATCGAATCGGAGCCGAACAGCAGGATATCGAGGTCGAGTGTGCGCGGCGCGTTGCGATACGGGCGCTCGCGCCCGAAGTGATGTTCGATCTTCTGGCAGAGTGCGAGCAGCTCACGGGCCGACAGCGTCGTATCGAGCTTGACGACGCAGTTGTAGTAGTCGTCGCCGCCCGCTTCGAAGGGCGCCGTGCGATACAGGCTCGATTTGCCGAGGATCGAGATGGTGCGCTGCTGCGCGAGGCACACCACCGCGTCCTTCAGGGTCTGGCGCGCATCGCCGAGATTCGCCCCCAGTCCGATATATGCAACCGTCATGGCATCACTTCCTACGTCGTTCGCCGGCGTGCGCGTCAGTCGTCGGAACCGCCCGCGGTGTCCGGCGCCTGCTCGGCGGCGCCTTCGCCCGGCTTGCGGTTTCGCGCGCCGCCGCGGCGGCGCCGCTTGCGGGGCGATTTTTCCTTCGAGCCGCCCTGCGTGAGGAGTGCCTCGCGCGCGGCCGCGTCGCCTTCGATGAAATCCGTCCACCACTGTCCGACTTCCGCATCGAGCTCGCCGGATTCGCAGCGTAACAGGAGGAAATCATACCCCGCTCTAAATCTTTGGTGTTCCAGCAGCCGCATCGCGCTGCGGCCCGAGCGTTTTTCGAGGCGCAGCTGCAGGCCCCAGATCTCGCGCATGTCGGCCGAGTAGCGCTTGTGGATCGCGAGTTTCTCGGTCTGCATGTCGATCACGTCGTCCATCGCGCGATGGAGCGCCGGCACCGGGAACTCGCCTTCCGCCGTGTATTGCTCGAAGCGCTGGCGCATGTCGTGCCACAGCAGCGTCGCGAACAGGAAACCCGGCGACACCGGCTTGCCGGCGCGCACGCGCGCGTCGGTGTTGTTCAGCGCGAGCGTGATGAACTTCTCGCCTTGCGGTTGTTCGAGCACGACGTCGAGGAGCGGCAGCAGCCCGTGGTGCAGCCCTTCCTTGCGCAGCCGCTGCAGGCATGCGAGCGCATGGCCCGACAGCAGCAGCTTCAGCATTTCGTCGAACAGACGTGCGGCCGGCACGTTGTTGATGAGATCGGCGAGCGCGTTGATCGGCTCGCGCGTGTGCGGCTCGATTTCGAAGCCGAGCTTCGCCGCGAAACGCACGACGCGCAGCATCCGCACCGGATCCTCGCGATAGCGCGTGGCCGGGTCGCCGATCATCCGCAGCAGACGGGCGCGCATGTCGGCCATCCCGTCGTGGTAATCGAGCACCGTCTGCGTCGACGGGTCGTAGTACATCGCGTTGATCGTGAAATCGCGGCGCGCGGCGTCTTCGTGCTGCTCGCCCCACACGTTGTCGCGCAGCACGCGGCCGCTGGCGTCCACCGCATGCGTGCGGCGATCGAGCTCGTCGCGCTTCAGGCGCTTCGGCGGCTCGGCCGCGGCGGCTTCGGGCGGCGCATCGACCAGCGCGCGGAACGTCGACACCTCGATCAGCTCCTGGCCGAACTGCACGTGGACGATCTGGAAGCGGCGGCCGATCAGGCGCGCGCGGCGGAACAGGCGCTGCACCTCGGTCGGCGTTGCGTCGGTTGCGACGTCGAAGTCCTTCGGCGCGATGCCGAGCAGCAGGTCGCGCACCGCGCCGCCGACGATGAAGGCGCGGAAGCCCGCCTGCTGCAGCGTGTCGGTCACGCGCACGGCATTGCGCGAGATCAGCGAGGGATCGATCTGGTGCACGCTGGCCGGCACGACGGTCGGTTCGTGATTGCTGCGCGGCTTCCTGGCGCCGCCGCCGCGACTGCCCTTCGCGGGGCGCTGCGCAGGGGCCGTGTCGGCGGCGGGTGCCTCGGCGGGCAACGTTTGTTCGGCGCCGTCCTGGCCGAGCAGCTTGCGAATGAATTTTTTGATCACGACGTTCAGAAGAGATCGAGGATGCGCCAGCCGCGGTCGCTTGCATGCGCACGCAGCGTGTCGTCGGGGTTGGTCGCGATCGGGTCGGTGACTTTCTCGAGCAACGGGATGTCGTTGTGCGAGTCGCTGTAGAAGTAGCTGTGTTCGAAGTCGTCCCAGTGCTTGCCGAGCGACGCGAGCCACGCTTCGGTGCGCACGATCTTGCCTTCGCGATAGCTCGGCGTGCCGGTCGGCCGGCCCGTGTACGGCGAATCGGGATGCCCGTCGGTCGTTTCGACCTCGCACGCAATCAGCGTGTCGACGCCGAACGCGGTCGCGATCGGACGCGTGATGAACTCGTTGGTCGCGGTCACGACGCAGCACAGATCGCCGGCATCGAGGTGCTTGCGTACGAGTTCGAGCGCGGCGGGCGTCATCGCGGGGCGGATCACTTCGTGCATGTACTGCTCGTGCCATTCGGCGAGCTGCGCGCGCGAATACTTCGCGAGCGGCGTGAGCATCGCGCACAGGTAAGCATGGATGTCGAGCTTGCCGGCCTTGTAGTCGGCGAAGAACTGATCGTTCTGACGCGAGAAGCTTTCCGCGTCGACGATGCCGAGCTTCACCATGAAGCGGCCCCATTCGTGGTCGCTATCGGTCGGGATCAGCGTGTGATCGAGGTCAAAGAGTGCCAGATTAGTCATGGATGCGCATTTTACTCGAAGCGGTTCGGGCCTGTGCCCGGCGGCGCGATGTCGTCGCCGGGACGGGCCAGCATCCGGCGCAGCAGCGGCAGCGTGACGGCGCGCTTCTGCTCGAGCGAGAAGCGGTCGAGCGCGTCGAGCAACGCCATCAGGCTCGGCATGTCGCGGCGGAAATGGGTCAGCAGGTAGGCGGCGATGTCGTCGGTGAGCGCGATCCCGCGCTCCTTCGCCGCGAGCTTCAGTACGGCGATCTTGCCGGCGTCGGACGGCGGCGACAGGTGAAACACGAGCCCCCAGCCGAGGCGCGTGCGCAGATCCTCGCGCACGTCGAGCGCGAGCGGCGCCGCGGGGCCCGCCGCGACGAACGCGCTCGACGGATGCGCGCGAACCTCGTTGAACAGGTTGAACAGCGCGACCTGCTGCGTATCGCTCATCTTGTCGCAGTCGTCGATCGCGTAGATGCCGATGCGCGGGTCGAACGTGAACGCGCCGAGCGGGCTTTGCGGCGTCAGGTAGCGCGCATAGCCGTACGACGCGTCGCTCACGAGCGCCTGCAGCAGGTGGGTGCGGCCGCTGCCGGGCTCGCCCCAGATATAGAACGACCGGTCCGGCACGGGCCCCGCCGCGAGCGCGAGGTCGAGCTTCTGGAGCCGCGAGATGAGCTCGTCGTTCTCCTCATTCATGATGAAGTTGTCGAACGTGGCGGGCGGCGGCGTGCCGAGATCGAGCGTCAGTTGACGGGACACAACAGTCACAATGCGAGTCGGTTGATGAAACGCGCGCCGTACGCCGGGCACGCGCGGGGGGCTGCTCCGGCGCCTGCACACGCGGCCGCACGCACGGCGGCGCGCGCGTTTCGGCGCGGCTCGCGTAGCGATGAAAACGGGGACGTGTCGACCAAGATGCAATCCCTGACGATTCGGTGCTGGGAATTCCGGCCAACGGGCCGGCTTCGGGTAAAATCGCATTTTACCGACCTTCTCGCATTCCCCCATGAATCCTCCGAAATCCGCTCCCGACGCTCAGGGTCTGTCCTACCGCGACGCAGGCGTCGACATCGACGCGGGCGACGCCCTCATCGACAAGATCAAGCCTTTTGCGAAGAAAACCCTGCGCGATGGCGTGCTCGGCGGCATCGGCGGGTTCGGCGCGCTGTTCGAGGTGCCGAAGAAGTACAAGGAGCCCGTGCTCGTGTCGGGCACCGACGGCGTGGGCACCAAGCTCAAGCTGGCCTTTCATCTGAACAAACACGACACCGTCGGCCAGGACCTGGTGGCGATGAGCGTGAACGACATCCTCGTGCAGGGCGCCGAGCCGCTGTTCTTCCTCGACTACTTCGCGTGCGGCAAGCTCGACGTCGACACGGCCGCAACGGTCGTCAAGGGCATCGCGCACGGCTGCGAACTGTCGGGCTGCGCGCTGATCGGCGGCGAGACGGCCGAAATGCCGGGCATGTACCCGGACGGCGAATACGACCTGGCCGGTTTTGCGGTCGGCGCGGTCGAGAAGAGCAAGATCATCGACGGCAGCACGATCGCCGAAGGCGACGTGGTGCTCGGCCTTGCGTCGAGCGGCATCCACTCGAACGGCTTCTCGCTCGTGCGCAAGATCATCGAGCGCGCGAATCCCGATCTGTCGGCCGATTTCCACGGCCGCTCGCTGGCCGACACGCTGATGGCGCCCACGCGCATCTACGTGAAGCCGCTGCTCGCGCTGATGCAGAAGCTGGCGGTGAAGGGCATGGCCCACATCACCGGTGGCGGCCTCGTCGAGAATATTCCGCGCGTGCTGCGCGAAGGCCTCACGGCCGAGCTCGACCAGAACGCATGGCCGTTGCCGCCGCTGTTCAAGTGGCTGCAGGAGCACGGCGGCGTCGCCGACGCGGAAATGCACCGCGTGTTCAACTGCGGGATCGGGATGGCCGTGATCGTCGCGGCGGCCGATGCCGACGCAGCGATCGCCGACCTGACGGCCGCCGGCGAACAAGTGTGGAAGATCGGCACCGTGCGTGCAAGCCGTGAAGGCGAGGCGCAGACGGTCGTGGTCTGACGCACCGCACGCCAGATGCAGCAAGGAAAGCCGCCCGGAGTTGATCCGGGCGGCTTTTTTTCTGGCGCGGCCCGGCGTATCGCCGGGCCGCCGAAGGAGTAACGACGATGACCGAAGACGAACGCGCAATTCGGGATCTGGTGGAAACCTGGTTCGTGTCGAGCCGGCGTGGCGATCTGGCGACCGTACTCGACCTGATCGCCGACGACGCGATTTTCATGGTGACCGGCAAGCCGCCGTTCGACAAGGCGGCGTTCGCGGCCGCGTCGCGCGACGCAAATGCGGCGGCGGGCAATGGGCCGAAGGTCGATGGCCGTTACCGGATCGACGAACTGCGCGTGATGGGCGACTGGGCGTACATGCGCAATTTCATCGAGATCGACGTGACGCCACCGGGCGGCGACGCCGTGCGCCGCTCCGGCCATACGCTGACGATCTTCCGCAAGTCGGATGGCCGATGGCAGCTTGTGCGGGACGCGAATCTCGTCACGCTCGCGCACTGAGACTGCCGTCACCTGGCGGGCGCATCGTCCTGCCATTGCAGCCGATGCTCACGCGGATGGCCGCGCCGCGCCCGCGGCGCGCGCGCCGGCCAGCAGCGGCGGTACGAACATGTACAGCATCCCGGCCGCGGCCCAGACGAGCCCTGGCCACGTGTCGCGCGTCGCCGCGTAGGTCGCGGTGACGACGAGCGGACCCGCGACGCCGATCAGGCTCGCGACGCTGGCGAGCGCACCCTGCAACTCGCCTTGCCGCGCATCGTCGACCTGTCGCGCGAGCATCGCCTGCAGCGACGGCAGCGTCATCCCGCCAGCAGCAAAGAGCGGCAGCAGCGCGAACGGCACCCAGGCGGTCGTCGCGAACGCGATGGCCGCGAACGCGAGCGCATCGCCAACGAGGCCGAGTGCGAGCGCGCGGCGCTCGCCTAGGCGCGCGATCAGCGGCCCGATCGCGAACGCCTGCGCGAGCGTATGGCAGGCGCCGTAGCCCGTGAGCGACAGCCCCGCGACCAGCGTGGACCAGCCGAAGCGCTCCTGCCCGTAGAGGATCCACAGCGTCGCGGGCACCTGCGACACCAGCGCGACGATCACGTAGATGCCGACGAGCGGCGCGAGCGCCGCCGCGCCGTGCAACCGCCTCAGGCTCGCGAACGGATTGACGGCGGCAAAGGCGCGACCGTTGCGCGCAGACGGCGGACGCGACTCCGGCAGCACCCGCCACACGAGCGCGAGATTGAGCGCGTTGAACAGCGCGGCCGCGACGAACGGCGCGCGCAGATGCCACGCGCCGAGCAGCCCGCCGAGCAGCGGACCCGCGATGAAGCCGATGCCCATCATCGCGCCGAGCTGGCCGAAGCGCCGAGCGCGATCGGGTTCGGCCGTCACGTCGGTGACGTACGCGGTTGCAACGGCGACGTTCGCGCCGGTGACGCCCGCGATCAGGCGCCCCGCGTAGAGCCATGCAAGCGACGGCGCACCGGCCATCAGCAGGTAGTCGAACGCGGCGCCGCCGAGCGACGCGAGCAGCACGGGCCGGCGGCCGAAGCGGTCGCTCAGCGCACCGAGCAGCGGCGCGCACAGGAACTGCGCGAGCGCATACAGCGCGAGCAGCATTCCGTAATGGGTACCGGTGCTGCCGGAGGCTGTACCGCCCAGCGAGCGCAGCAGGCCGGGCAGGATCGGCATCACGAGCCCGACGCCGATCGCGTCGAGCAGGGCCGTCGCCAGGATGGCAATCAGGGAAGGATTCAAGGGATACATCCCTATCGGTGATAGAGTGGCGATTATTCCACGATTTCCCCTATCGGTGATAGAGATGAAGGATATGAGCGCGCGGTTGACGCGCGACATGGTCTTGCGCGCGGCGCTCGACCTGCTGAACGAGGTCGGCATCGACGCGTTGTCGACGCGCCGGCTCGCGGAGCGGCTCGGCGTGCAATCGCCGACGCTTTACTGGCATTTCAAGAACAAGGGTGAACTGCTCGAAGCGATGTCGGAAGCGATCATGCTCGAGCGCCACGATGCGTCGCTGCCGCGGCAGGGCGACGCGTGGGATGCATGGCTCGTCGCGAATGCGTGCAGTTTCCGCGCGGCGTTGCTGGCCTATCGCGACGGTGCGCGACTGCATGCCGGCACGCGGCCGCGCGACCCGCACTACGGTGCGGTCGAACGGAAGGTCGCGTTGCTGTGCGGCGCGGGTTTCACGCCGGACGAGGCGGTCGACGTGATGTACGGCCTCGGCCGTTTCGTGGTCGGCTGGGTGCTGGAAGAGCAGGCGCAACAGAGTGGGGACGCCGAT
Source organism: Burkholderia diffusa (assembly GCF_001718315.1). Lineage (NCBI taxonomy): Bacteria > Pseudomonadati > Pseudomonadota > Betaproteobacteria > Burkholderiales > Burkholderiaceae > Burkholderia > Burkholderia diffusa. The sequence continues at coordinate 728,750 of NZ_CP013362.1, forward strand.
CCGTCGCTGCCGGATGCGGCTGCGTATCCACTGCTCGCGCAGGGCTGGGCCGCATTGCGCGAGCGCGGTGGCGACGAAGCGTTCGTGCGCGGCGTCATGCTGTTCGTCGATGGCGCGCGTGCGCGCGTGGCGGCGCGCAAGCCGGGTTGATACCGCTGTCGGCGCCGCAGGTTCAATCGGGCATGTGCCCGTCGAGCACGCGTTCGAGCGCGTCCACCGCGTGCGCGGTCGAGTCGGCCGCGATGCAATCGACGACGACGCGCTCGGGCATCGCGCGCAACCACGTGATCTGCCGTTTGCACAGCTGGCGCGTCGCGAAAATGCCTTTGTCGCGCATCGTCCGGTAGTCGATGTCGCCGTCGAGGAATTCCCACGCCTGCCGATAGCCGACGCAACGCATCGACGGCAGGCCGAGATGCAGATCCTCGCGGCGGCGCAGCCGTTCGACTTCGTCGATGAAGCCCGCATCGAGCATCGCGTCGAAGCGTTGCGCGATGCGCGCGTGCAGCACCGCGCGGTCCGACGGTTCGAGCGCCACCGGCACGAAGCGGTACGCGGCGGCCGCGTCGTCCGCGCGCCGCGGTGCGGCGAGCAGCGCCGACATCGGCTGCCCGCTCAGCAGGAACACTTCGAGCGCGCGCTGGATCCGCTGCGAGTCGTTCGGTGCGAGCCGCGCGGCCGTCGCGGGGTCGACCTGCGCGAGCCGCGCATGGAGTGCCGGCCAGCCGGCGCGTGCGGCGTCGGCATCGAGTGCCGCGCGCACGGCCGGATCGGCGGTCGGCAGGTCGTTGAGGCCCTGCGTCAGCGCCTTGTAGTACAGCATCGTGCCGCCCGCGAGCAGCGGCGTGCGGCCGCGTGCGGCGATCTCGCCAATCACGCGCAGCGCGTCCGTGCGGAATTCGGCCGCCGAGTAGGCGTCGGCCGGATCGATGATGTCGATCAGATGGTGCGGCACGCTCGCGCGCTCGTCGCGCGTCGGCTTCGCGGTGCCGATATCCATGTCGCGGTAGACGAGCGCCGAATCGACGCTGACGATCTCGATCGGACGGTGCGCGGCGAGCGCCAGCGCGGCCGCCGTCTTGCCGGAGGCGGTCGGGCCGAGCAGACAGGCGATCGTCGTTGGACGGGACTGCGGTGAAGCGCTCATTGGCCGCGCATGAAGAGACGGTCGAGATCGTTCAGCGTGAGCTGATACCAGGTCGGTCGGCCGTGATTGCACTGGTCCGCGCGTTCGGTCGCTTCCATCTGGCGCAGCAGCGCGTTCATCTCGTCGAGCGTCAGGCGCCGGTTCGCGCGCACCGCGTGGTGACACGCGAGCGTGCCGAGCAGCTCGTGCTGGCGCTCGGTGAGCACGCGCGAACCGCCGAACGCGTGCAGGTCGGCGAGCACCGCGCGCGCGAGCGACTGCAAGTCGGCGTCCTTCAGCAGCGCGGGCACGGCGCGGATCGCGAGCGTCGTCGGCGACAGCACCGCGAGGTCGAAGCCGAGCGATTCGAGCGTCTCGCGTTCTTCCTCGACCGTGCCGATCTCGACCGGCGTCGCCGTCATCGAAATCGGCAGCAGCAGCGACTGCACGGCGACCGTGCGGTCGGCGAGCGCGTTCTTGAACTGTTCGTAGAGGATCCGCTCGTGCGCCGCGTGCATGTCGACGATCACGAGCCCGTGCGCGTTTTGCGCGAGCACGTAGATCCCGTGAATCTGGCCGAGCGCGAAGCCGAGCGGCTGCTCGTCGTGTACGGTGGCGGCAGCGGGCGACGCGGCGAAGCCCGGCAGCGGCGCGACTGGCGCATTGGCCGCCTCTGCCGAATCGCGCGCGATGGTCGTCGTGCCGTCCGGTGTACCCGCACCCGTGTCCTTGCGGCCGAACAGCGCATCGTAGAGCGCGAGCGGTTGCGCGACCGGCAGCGTGCCCTGCGTCATGCGTGCCTGACGCATCCAAGTGTTGCCCGCCGACGACGATGACGGCGGCGACGAGAAGCCGCTACCGCCCGTGCCGGTGGTCGCGCCCTGGCCGAGCGGCGTATTCAGGAACGACGCGGGGCCGCTCGGCGCCGGCGAGAGTTGCGCGGCATGGCCGCCCGCGGTGGTTTCGGGCGACGCGCCCGCATGGCGCGCGAGCGCGCGCTGCACCGCGTGGAACACGTACTGGTGGATCGAGCGCGAATCGCGGAATCGCACCTCGATCTTCGACGGGTGCACGTTCACGTCGACGGCTTCCGGCGGCAGGTCGAGGAACAGCACATACGACGGGTAGCGGTCGCCGTGGAGGACGTCCTCGTAGGCCGCGCGCACTGCGTGCGTGAGCAGCTTGTCGCGCACGAAGCGGCCGTTGACGAAGAAGTATTGCTGGTCGGCGCGGCCGCGGCTGGCGGTCGGCAGGCCCGCGCAGCCGTAGACAGCCAGCGGGCCGGCCTGCTCGTCGAGCGGCAGGTGCGCGGTCGCGAAGCTGTCGCCGAGAATCTTCGCGACCCGCACTGCGGGCTCGGTCGCGTTCCAGTGCTCGACGGCCTTGCCGTTGTGCAGCACCGAGATCGCGACGTCCGGCCGCGCGAGCGCCGCGCGGCGGATCATTTCGAGGCAGTGGCCGAACTCGGTCTGCTCGCTCTTCAGGAATTTGCGGCGCGCGGGCGTGTTGAAGTACAGCTCGCGCACCTCGATCGTCGTGCCCACCGCGCCGGCGGCCGGCGACAGCGCGCCGGTGGTCGCGTCGATCTTCGTCGCATGCGCGACGTCGGCCGTGCGGCTCGTGATCGACATCTCGGCGACCGACGCGATCGACGCGAGGGCTTCGCCGCGAAAACCCAGCGTCGCGACCGCCTCGAGCTCCTCGAGCGAGCGGATCTTGCTCGTCGCGTGACGCATCAGCGCGAGCGGCAGTTCGGCGGGAGGGATGCCGCAGCCGTCGTCGGTGATCGAGATGCGCTTGACGCCGCCTTCCTCGAGCACGATGCGCAGCGTCGTTGCGCCGGCATCCATCGCGTTCTCGAGCAGCTCCTTGACGACAGACGCCGGGCGTTCGACGACCTCGCCGGCAGCGATCTGGCTGATCAGCTGGTCGGGCAGGGGCTGGATCGCGCGTAGCGGGCGCGGAGCAGGGGCGGGCGCGGCGCCCGCGCCCGTTTCGGTGATTTCGGACATGGCCAAATTATAGCGAGGCGGCGTGAGCGTGCCGGGGCGGCGGCGGTTACGTTTTTTCACGGAGCCTTAAGGTAGTTTCGGTATGATGGCTCCGTTCCGCGCGCCGCCTTGTCCGGCGCGCGCTTTCGCATTTTTCGGCCGTTCGGGCCCTTTCGCCATCGAGGAATCGCATTTGGATACGCTGCTTCATTTCGTCAACCTGGTCCTGCATATCGACGCGTTCCTCGGCGACTTCATCCGGCAGTACGGTGCGTGGGTGTATCTGGTGCTGTTCCTGATCGTGTTCTGCGAGACGGGCCTCGTCGTGCTGCCGTTCCTGCCGGGCGATTCGCTGCTGTTCATCGGCGGCGCGTTCGCGGCGACGGGCGACATGAACGTCGCCGCGCTGATCGTGCTGCTGCTCGTCGCGGCGACTGCCGGCAATACCGTGAACTACATGATCGGCCGCTGGATCGGGCCGAAGGTCTTCAATACGCATATTCCGGTGCTCGAGCGCTTTCTCGATCGCGCCGCGCTGCAGAAGACCCACACGTTCTACGACAAGCACGGCGGCAAGACGATCGTGCTTGCGCGCTTCATTCCGGTCGTGCGCACGTTCGCGCCGTTCGTCGCCGGCGCGTCGTCGATGAGCATCGCGCGCTTCCAGCTGTTCAACGTGATCGGCGCGCTGGTCTGGGTGCTGCTGCTGGTGCTGCTCGGCTACTTCTTCGGCAATATTCCGTTCATCCGCCAGTATCTGAACGTGATCGTGCTGGCAGGGATCGGTGCGGCGATCGTGCCGGTTGCGCTGGGCGCGCTGTGGAAGCTGGTGCGCGGGCGGCGATCGGGCAGTACGCCGAACGCGGGCGGCCATTGAGCCGAGCGTTTTCGCTCCGGCGCAGTAACAAAGCGTGGCGGTTGCCACGCTTTTTTTTCGTCCGTGCGGGCCGACCGATTGCCGATTTGCGGTACCGGCCGATCCCGTTGCTCGACGTCGGCTGCCTCGGTCAGAACCCCGCGGACCGGCGGCGACGCTGTTTCGTCAGGCCGTGCGATGCGAGATCGGCGTTTCGGGCGTCGGGTATTGCGCGTCGCGGAACGTCTCGAGAATCACGCGGTTGGTATCGCAGTACACCTGCCAGTAATTCTCCGGCTGCGTCGACGGACGCACGAACAGCAGCGGGCCTTCCGGCGTGAACTGCAGCACGCCGACGTCCGGCGCCGGCACTTTCAGCACGTTCGGGATCAGCTGGATCTGCGTCTTCAGGCGATTGATCGCATCGGCCGCGTCGACGCCGTTCGCGATCTTGGCGGTCAGGTCGACGCGGCGATGCGGCGTCGCGCTGTAGTTCGCGATGTTGTCCGAGAAGATCTTGTTGTTGCCGACGATCGTCACGACGTTGTCGGCGGTGATGATCGTCGTGCCGAACAGGCCGAGCTCCTTCACCGTGCCGGTGACGCCGCCCGCGCTGATCACGTCGCCGATCTTGAACGGACGCAGTACCTGCATGAACACGCCGGCGGCGAAGTGGGCGAGCAGGCCGCCCCAGGCGGTGCCGATCGCGAGGCCGAGGCCGGCGAGCAGCGCGGCGAACGACGTGGTCTGCACACCGAAGATCTGCAGGATCGCGAGGATAAGCAGGATCGTCAGCAGCACGCTGACGACCGAGGTCAGGTAGTCGGTGAGCGTCGGATCGACCTTGCCGCTGCGGCGCACGACCTTGCCGAGCAGGCGCGTGGCGATGCGGATCGCCCAGCGGCCGACGAACCATAAGACGATCGCGGCGAGAAGGTTGAGGCCGAAGTCGAGACCGCGGGTCATCAGGAATTGCTGGGCGGATTCCAGGTTCAGCATGAAGGCTCCAAGGCGGGTTTAAAGAAGGGCCAACGGCCGATAATCGTCGCACGGTTATAACCGACCTGTGAGACCGAGACAACTACCGCGCCTGCGTGTGCGCTGGTATCGAAAACGTTTCAATCAGCACGACGCACGCCGTTTTCCCCCGGCGCGAACATTGTTAAATCCGCAGCGCAATCCGAATTAATTACAGCCTATTACCGAAGGGTCGCGGTTGCGGACTGATCCTGTAGTTTTCGGACTAAATTCGGACGCGTCCTACTTCCATGCGATAATGCCGGCGTTAGGGAGACCTGCGCTGTAAGTTGCGAGAACCTGAGCGGACAGTGCGATTGCCGGAGCGGGATCGACCACCCCGATAACAGGCGCAGACGGCCGGCTGGCAAGGCCGGGCGCGGTTTTAAGACGTACCGTCGTTTCGGTTATTTCCCATGAATTTCTGAAGTTCGTTCGCCATCGAGCCTGAATCCGTGGCGGAAATTGACATGCAGTAACCATTTCTTCTGCTGTCACAGAGGGTGGGTTTGTTGCTTTTTCGGTCGCCAATGGCCGAAAGAATGCAAATTTAAGTGAAGAATTTTTGAGCGGTCGATGGCCTGATCGAGCCAATCGACTGATGAAAAAGCGGCCGGGTGTTCGGGGGGATGCGTTGATTGAACGCCCGGGAAATGACGCTGGCAAATCAATAGTAAAAAGTCTTGACCTCAAGATCCATGAAAAAGAGTTTATTGGCAATCTCCGTTCTTGCCGCTTTGGCGCTTTCGGGGTGTGGGACCTATCCGGATTGGATACCCGCTTCCGGTGCGTCTCGCCAGAAGGTGCAGCAAGCACCCGAGACCGGCGGGCGCATCGAAGGCATTCAACTGGTGGACGTCAACGACACGTTGGCGAGGAAGCTTGCCGATAGCAAGAAGCTGGGCCAGTTCGCGACCATCTTTCCGAGTGCGGTTACCAATAACTACTTGATCGGCCCGGGCGACGTCATCGAGGTGACGATCTGGGAGGCGCCGCCGGCGATGCTGTTCAGCACGCTGGCGCCCGCGCAGCCGATGACGACGGCCACGGCCAATAGCGTCACGTTGCCCAACCAGATGGTGGCCTCGGACGGCACGATCACCATCCCGTTCGCGGGGCGGATCGCCGTCAAGGGGCGGACGACCGAGCAGATCGAGGCGAGCATCGTCAGCCATCTCAAGGGCAAGGCGAATCTGCCGCAGGTGCTCGTCAGCGTCACCAAGAACAATGCGTCGAACATCACGGTCGTGGGTGAGGTCAACACGAGCGCACTGATGCCGTTGACCCCGAAGGGCGAGCGTCTGCTCGATGCGCTGGCATTCGCCGGCGGCGTGAAGCAGTCGGTCAACCGCATGGCCGTGCAGCTTTCGCGAGGCAGTGTCACTGCAACGATGCCGCTCGATTCGGTCATTCGCGACCCGCGCCAGAACATCGTGCTCAAGCCGGACGATGTCGTGACGGCGCTCTTCCAGTCGCAAAGCTTCTCGGTGTTGGGCGCGACGGGCAAGAACGACGAGATTCCGTTCGAGGCGCAAGGCATTTCGCTGGCCCAGGCGCTCGCGCGTTCGGGTGGTCTCAACGACAACCGTGCCGACGCGCGTGGCGTGTTCGTGTTCCGGTTCGAAGACGCGAAGCTGGTCGATGCGCAGGACAAGACGGTTCGGGCTGTCAATGGCACGGTGCCGGTGGTCTACGAGATCAACCTGCGGGATCCCGCCGCGTTCTTCGTGACGCAGAATTTCCCGATTCAGAATCATGACGTGATTTACGTCTCGAACTCGCCCGAGGTCGAGTTCAAGAAGTTCCTGACGCTCGTCGTGATGGTGGCCAGTCCGGCGGCAACCATCAACCGGGAACTGGAGTAAGTCGCGATGGCGGGAAAGGTGCGTACTCCGATGGAGATCACGGTTTCGGTCTGGCGCGCGATGTTTCTGCGCGAGGCGTTGGATCGCCTCTTTGAGGCACGGGCGGCCTGGCTCTGGCTACTGCTTGAGCCTGTGTTCTATATCGCGATCCATGCCTTTGGATATATCACGTTCCACATTCACCAGATTGGTGGAATCGAGATAACCATGTGGATTATCGCGGGCTTTATCGGATTTCTGCTCTGGCGGCGTACCTGGGTCCAGGTGTTGCATGGGATCGATTGCAACAAGGCCTTCTTCGTATACCGGCAGGTCAAGCCCTTCGACGCGGCGTTCATGCGGGCCGTCCTCGAGTTGTTTCTGATGATTCCGGTTTCAATCATCATCTTCTTTATCGCAATCGCTGCGGGCCGAATGATCACGCCGGGTATGCTCAATCCGGTTTTGTTGCCGGTCGATCCATTGCTGATGATTGTCAGCATTTTCGGGCTGTGGTTGTTTGCGCTTGGCTTCGGTCTGATTACTTCGGTTGCGATGAAATTCGTTCCGGAACTCGATCACGTATTTAAAATACTTTTTCTGCCGTTGTTTTACATCTCCGGGGCGATGTTTCCGATTGCGCTGGTGCCAACGCCTTACCGTGAGATATTGCTGATCAATCCGGTTGTCCATGGCGTTGAGCTGCTGCGGCTTGGATTTTTGCCTTCATATCACACGCTCCCGGAAGTGAGCCTTGCCTACCTATATGAAGGCGGGATCATATTTATGCTTGCTGGTCTGATGCTCTATCGGCGATTTGCAAAAAAGCTGGTGATGAAATGATCATTATCGAAGATGTTCATAAGCGATATCTGACAGAGCACGGTGCGGGCAAGTGGGTACTGCAGGGTATCAACATGACGATTCCACCGAAACGGAATATTGCTCTGATCGGTGTGAACGGTGCAGGCAAGTCGACACTGCTGCGCATTATTGGGAACGTTGATTATCCGACCAAGGGGCGGGTCGAACGGCGCTGTCGCGTGTCCTGGCCGGTCGGTGGAGGAGGATTGGAAGGGACGTTGACCGGGCGTCAGAATACGAAATTCGTTTGCAGAGTATACGGCCGTGAAGACGAGTTGAAGGATCGACTCTCGTTTATTCAGGACTTCACCGAACTGGGTGATTCATTCGACGAGCCTGTGCAGACGTATTCGTCTGGGATGCGATCGCGTCTCCAGTTTGCGCTGTCGATTGCTTTCGATTTCGATGTCTATATTTCGGACGAGGTGACGGCCGCAGGCGATGCCAGATTCAGAAAAAAGGCTGCAGATGCTTTCAAAAGCAAAGTCGATCGAGCAAGTGTGATCATGGTGTCTCATGACGAAGGCACGCTAAAACAGTTTTGCCAGTCCGGTATCTGGATCAATGGTGGTAAGGCATATTGGTTCGATGAACTTGATGAAGCATTGAGGGCTTATAAGGACGCTATCTTGGTATGAAAGAACTAACAGTGAGCAGAGGGGGGCGCATTGGTGCCAAGCTGGCGGCAGCATATGGTAAGGGGAAGTCGACGCTTTTTTCGATGGGGTTATTTCGACTGATTATCAAGATGATCTTGATGTATGCGGTGCTTGCCACAGTGTATTGGCTATTCATCGCTTCCGATCGATTTGTGTCGGTTGCCAACGTAATTATCCGATCCACTGATCAGATCAGCAGTCCGAGTGTCGACGTATCAACGCTCGTTCCCGGCGCTGGTGGTCCCAATCGCGGCGATCAACTGCTGTTGCGCGAATATCTTCTGTCGGAAGATGTTCTTAAGAAGCTCGATGTCGCTTTGGATTTACGCTCTCATTTCAGCGATGGGCATCGAGATCCCGTCTCACGGATGTGGTTCAAGAACGCACCGATGGAGTGGTTCTATCACTATTGGCTGTCACGTGTCGATGTCGAGTACGACGACTACAGCGGTGTATTGCGTATCCAGGCGCAGGCCTATGATTCAAAAACCGCGCAGGAAATCGTCAATTTCATGGTTCGCGAGGGTGAAGCACACATGAATCAGATTGATCATGAATTGGCTTTTTCGCAAGTGCGCTTCCTCGAGCGGCAGGTGACGCTTGCGCATGGAGGTCTTCTGGACGCGACACATGCGCTGATCGATTTTCAGAATCGCAAGGGGTTAATGGCGCCACAGGCAACGGCGGAGAGCCAGAATGCGTTGATCGACAAGCTCGAAGCGCAGAAGGTTGACGTGCAGACGCAAATTGCTGCATTACCTCCGACGTTGAACCCGGATCAGCCCACCGTGGTGATGCTTCGGAACAACCTTAACGCGCTTCAAAAGCAGATCGCGCAGAAGCGGGCTGAACTGGCGTCACCATCGAAAGGGACGCTCAACTACACCGTAGAGGAGTTTCAGCGCTTGCAGATGCAGGTGAGCTTCGCACAGGACTTGTATAAAACCGCGCTTTCGGCGCTTGAGAAAGGGCGGATGGACGCAGCCCGTACGCTCAAGAAGGTTTCAATCCTGCAAGCACCGACGAGACCGAGCTATCCATTGCAGCCGAAGCGGCTCTATAACGCATTTCTGACTCTGCTGCTTGCTGCCTCATTGATTGGTGTTCTGAAGCTACTGGAAAGCATCATTCGCGATCACGTAGATTGAATTTCGGGGGAATCAATGAGGGCCTTGATTATCCTTGGAACCCGACCAGAAGCGATAAAAATGGCACCGCTGGTCGGTGTACTGAGGAACGAACCTGGGATCGAGACGAAAGTCTGCGTTACGGCACAGCATCGTCAGATGCTCGACTCGATGCTCGATTTTTTCGGCATTTGTCCCGACTACGATCTTGACGTCATGGCGCCGGATCAAACGCTGACCGGGATGACGAGCAGAGCGCTGGTTGGCCTCGACACCGTATTGAGCGAGGCCCGACCGGATCTGGTTTTGGTGCAAGGAGACACGTCGACCACGCTTGCCGCGGCTCTGTCCGCGCACTATCGACAGATCGAAGTCGGGCACGTCGAGGCCGGTCTTCGGACCGGTGACATGCTGGCTCCTTGGCCCGAGGAGGCAAATCGCAGGCTGACGAGCGTTCTGGCCAAATACCATTTCGCGCCGACATGCGGCGCTCGTGACAATCTGCTTCGGGAAGGCATTGCTGAATCGAATATCCACATCACCGGAAACACCGTTATCGATGCCCTCCTGGCTACTGCGGCAAGGATGCGTGACGACACGGCACGGCGCAGCGAGCTTGATTCGCGATTCGGCTTTCTCGATCCGAAGAAACGCTTGATTCTTGTCACCGGACATCGCCGGGAGAATTTGGCCGGTGGTCTCGACTCCGTGTGTCATGCGTTGCGGGAAATTGCTCAGCGTGGCGATGTGGAAATCGCCTTTCCGGTCCATCTCAATCCTCGGGTCCGACAATGTGTATATCGCCTTCTCGGCAACGTTCCGGGCGTATTTCTGATGGAGCCGCAGGATTATCTGCCCTTCGTTTACCTGATGGACAGAGCTGCGCTGCTGATTACGGATTCGGGCGGAATTCAGGAGGAGGCACCGGCCTTGGGCAAGCCGGTGCTTGTGACACGTGAGACCACGGAGCGTCCGGAAGCGGTGGCTGCCGGCACCGTGCGAATCGTCGGTACTGGCCAAGCGGCGATCGTCGCCGAGGCGAGCAGACTTCTCGACGATCCAATCGGATATGCCGCCATGGCCCGGGCGGCCAACCCTTATGGCGATGGCAATGCTGCCCAGCGCATCCGCGATATTTTGGTGAACGCATGCTGAATACGATTTCGATAATCGGCCTTGGCTACATAGGCCTGCCGACCGCTACGTTGTTTGCGTCGCGAAAGATGCGGGTTATTGGCGTCGATGTGTCTTCGCATGTCGTCGATACCATCAACCGGGGAAATATCCATATTGTCGAACCAGAACTCGATATTCTGGTTCACGCAGCCGTGGGTGCCGGCTATCTGCGCGCGACGACACGCGTCGAGCCTGCCGACGCGTTCATCATTGCCGTGCCGACGCCACTGACGGCGGACCGAAGGCCGGATTTGAGCTACATCGAGGCTGCGGCCAAATCGATTGCACCCGTGTTGGTCAAGGGCAACTTGGTCATTCTCGAATCGACATCGTCGGTCGGTGCGACCGAATTGCTGGCCAGCTGGCTGGCGGAAATCCGCCCGGATCTGACTTTTCCACAACAGGCCGGCGATGCATCCGATATTCGGATCGCTCACTGTCCCGAGCGCGTTCTACCTGGCCGTATCGTGCATGAGTTGGTCGTTAATGACCGTGTGATCGGAGGCATGACCACGAGCTGTTCCAAGGCGGCGATTGCGCTGTACAGCTTGGTGGTACAAGGCGACTGCATTGTCACGGATGTTCGCACTGCAGAAATGTGCAAGCTTGCTGAAAACAGTTTCCGTGACGTCAATATCGCCTTTGCGAATGAACTGTCGATGATATGCGACAAGCAAGGTATCGACGTTTGGGAACTGATCAAGCTGGCCAACCGGCATCCACGCGTCAATATTCTACAACCGGGGTGCGGTGTGGGGGGGCACTGCATTGCGGTCGATCCGTGGTTCATCGTGGACGGCGCACCGCAGGACGCGAAGCTCATTCGGGCGGCGCGCAGTGTCAACGATGCGAAGCCGGACTGGGTGATTCGCAAGGTCGGTGAGGCTGTCGAAGCGCTGGTCCGTTCGGGGGTCCCGGCCGAGGAAATCAGTGTTGCTTGCCTCGGCATTACGTACAAGGCGGATATTGACGACTTGCGCGAAAGCCCGGCCCTTGAAATTGCGCAGGCGCTTGCGAATTGCCACCGCGGAAAAATCGCGATCGTGGAACCCAACCTGCAAACGCTACCCGATGAGCTGGCGGTAGGAAGAGCGACATTGTCCACACTGGATGATGCGATGGCGGAGGCTCACATTCTCGTTCTGCTTGTCGATCATGCGGAGTTCAAAAGCCTGAAGCCCGAGCTTGGCGGCAGACAGGTGCTTGTCGACACGCGTGGTATCTGGCAAACACAAAGTAAATGACAATGGACCAGAAAATTCAGGCCGATCTCGAGTCTCGTCTCAACGAGATGGGAGAAGAAAACGAGTTGTTACTCCTGCAACTCCATCAGGTTCAGGAGGCGCTCGAGCGTCACCATTTGCTGAATGAAGCGTCTGCGACCGAACTTCCTGCCTTGCCGCAAGCCAGTGATGCGATCTGCAGGGGGTGGGTAGACGACGAACTGCCCGAAGCGTTGGCGGAGCGCCGTCGTTTGCTCACTTTGGTGGACGTTCAGCGGCAAGTCCATCAGACCGAGACGCGCAACGCATTGAATTCGAAGCTGGGGGACTTGTTGATCGAGGGTGCGGATTCCCCGGGCTCGATTGCGACGCTGCCCGGAAAGCTCTGGAAGATCTGGCGGTCATATAGTCGGCAGACGCCCCCTGGATCGCTCGGCGGAAAAGGATTCGACAAGGTCATCGTCGCGTACGGTGAGGGGAGTTTCGACGCGGTGGACAAACTCATGTCGCAGACGTCGAGTTCACCCGCCATGCAGGCCAATGGTTACACCGCGTTGGCGCGACATCTGATGAAGTGCGATCGCCCGCGTGCGGCCGAGGCCGCACGTCGCGCATATGCGTTGGATCCGAAACCTTACCGATTGAAATGGCTCGCATTCCGGCTTCATGAAGCGGGTGACGTCATCGAGGCGAGTGCGATGCTGGACGTACTGCCTTCCGATATTCAGCTTAGCGAGTCGGAAGGGCGGCAGGCCGCCCAGTTGCGCCATGAGGCGCGCCACGCGCTGCAGCGTGAGGCCAAGCAGAAGACCGGGTTTTCCGAGCGCCGTGCCGAGATCGAACGTCAGTTGAGCAGTCTGCTACAGGAAAGGGACGAGCAATCGAAGCAGCTCGGCGCACTTCGCGACGAAAACAAGACGCTCAAGCAGGCGAACGCCCGGCTTGAGCAGGACAAGCAGTCGTTGACGAATCTTCATGGAGAAATTGCTCGGCAAGTTCGCGAACGGGCGGGCGAGGTTGAGGCACTGAAGCAGATCAATGCTCGGCTCGAGCAGGAACAGTTGGTTCTCGCGCGCCGGTACGAAGAGGCCCTTACGCAAGCGCAAGAATACGTCCTGGAAATCAGGAGCCTAAAGCAAGCCAACGCAAGGTTCGGGCAACAGCAGGTGGCATTGACGTGGCAGCATCGGGAAGCGGCGAAGCAGGCTGCGGACCGTAGTCGTGCGGTCGAAGCGCTGAAGCAGGCGAAGTTGCAACTCAAGCAGCAGAAATCGGCACTGGAGATGCGGTGCGAACAAGTCACGAAACAGGCGACCGAGCAAACACGGAAAGTCGATGCGCTGGAGCGCGTCATGGCGCAGCTCAAGCAGGACAAAATCGTACTGGCCGATCTGCACGACGATGCGGTGAAGCGTGCGTCCGAGCGCAATCGCGAGATCGAAGCACTGAAGCGACTCAACGCACAGCTCGAGGAAGACAAGACGACTTTGGCCAGCTTGCATCAGACGGCCGAGAAACTGCTGGCTGAGCGCAGCAGCGACGTCGATGCATTAAAGCAGGTCAACACGCGATTGGAAGAGGACCACGCAGCCTTGATGGAGCGGCATGAAGATGTCGCAAAGCAAGTTGCGGAACGTGTTCAGGAAACCAACGCGTTAAAGAGCATCAACACCAAACTGGAGCAGGAAAGGCAGGTATTGGCGCAGCAGGGCGAAGAAGCGGCGCAGCGAATGGCCGAGCATAGCCGCGAGGTCGACACACTGAAGCAACGCAATGTGCAGCTCGAGCAGGACAAGGCGACGCTGATGGCGCAACGTGAAGAAGCTGCGAAGCAGATCGTCGAGCATACCCGCGAGATCGACTCGCTCAAGCAATTCACTTCGCAGCTGGAGCGGGACAAGGTGACGCTGGCGGAGCAGCGTGAAGATGCTGCGAATCAGCTGGCTGAGCGTAGCCAGGAAGTTGTAACGCTGCAAAATGCCAACGCTCGGCTGGAGCAGGAGAAGCTGGCGTTGGCGGGACAGCGAGAAGAAGCGTCGAAGCAGGCGACAGAGAAGAGCCGTGAGGTCGAGGCGCTGAAGCAGACGAATGCACTGCTGGAACGAGACAAGGCCGCACTTGCGACTCGACATCGGGAACTTGCGCAGCAGGCTGCCGAGCGGTGCGAGGAAGTCGAGGTGCTGAAGCAAGCAAGGGCGCAACTGGAGCAGAGCAAGCTCCTGCTGGCGAGCCAGTACGAAGAGGCCGCGAAGCAATCGGGAGAGCGCAGCCGAGAGGTTGAAACCCTGAAGCAGGCCAAGGCGCAATTGGAGCAGGATATGGCAGCGCTCACCGGCCGGTACGAACAGGCCGCCACGCAGATGGTCGAGCGCAGTCACGAAATCGAAGCCTTGAAGCAAGCCAGGGCACAGCTGGAGCAGGAGAAGTCAGTGCTCGCCGGCCAGCACAATGACTCTGCCAGACAGGCAACTGAACGCCTTGCGCGAGTCAACGTATTGGAACAGCTGATTCAAAGTCGCCAGGTGTACGAGGCGGAGCTGGCGGCGCGTCAGAAGATTGTGCAAGAGGAGATGGTTCGGGCCGAGGCTCAACTCGATCTGATCAAGGACATTCTGCTTCGAGAGTCCGGGTTATGAGAAAGAAGTCTGCGCCCATTCGCTATACGACGACGGTGAAGGAGTCCGCACAGCCTGTCACGGTAGTCGAGGTCGATTCTGTACATTCCGTTGTTCCTTACGACGAGAATCTGTTGGAGCGTGCGCGTACGCAATGGCAGTTCGGCGACTGGCACAGTCTCGCCCAACTCGGGCGCGGTGTCTTGCAGCACCATCCGGATCGAGCCAAGCTGGCCCTGCTCGCAGCGGCAGGTCGCCTGCAAACTGGGCAACTCGCCGAAGCCAAACAGTTCATTCGACTCGCCCAGGATTGGGGAATCAGCCAGAAGCTCCTTTGTCAGATTCTTGCAGCAGGCGTGCACAACAGCTTGGGGCGTGCTGCCGCCGTGGCCGGAAATTTGCCACGGGCGCTCACGCATTTCGAATCTTCCATTGCTGTCGGTACACCGGAGGCCGACAGAGCTCTGTTGACCAAGGCGCGCATCCACCAGCAGTGCAGCGAACTTGGCGTAGCGCCAGGTCATCTTGAAAGAGAGCTGGGGAGCATTGCGCGATCGGATCGAACTTCCTCGCAGTCCGCACGACGTTTTCACATCGTCAAGCTGGCCAAGTTCGATCTAGGTGATGCTTGGGCTGGGAATACGATCAATACGGTTATCTTTCGCCATCACGGTGTTCTGACTCATCAGGGAAAACAAATCACGGCTTTTTACGTCGATGCTCATACACTGCGTGTCGTACGCCGTGATCTGGAGACAGACGATCTCCAGACATTTGATTTGTGCGGTAAATACAATTTGGCGGACGCCCACAACAGTATCAGTCTGGGTGTCGATCGCGCTGACCATCTGCATATTTGTTACGACCACCACGCTACGCAGTTGCGATATCGCCGAAGCACGCGACCCCACGATATATCGAGTTGGACCGATGAACTGCCCATGACTGGGGCGGCGGAAACGAAGGTGACCTATCCGACTTTCATGCAGCCGCATCATGGCTTTCCGTTGACGCTGCTGTATCGCGATGGCGTGCACAACAACGGTACCGCACGTTTCAAGACCTATGACGAGGCATCTGCAGATTGGACAGATCATCCAACACCTGTTTTGAGCGGTAGCGAGTCAAAACCGTGGACCAGCAACGCCTATTGGAACCACCCGGCCATTGGTCGAAACGGCAGCCTTCACCTGAGCTTTGTCTGGCGCACACATACGCTGGGCGTGGAGGAGCGGGTCAACAACATCAATATCGGCTACGCCTGCTCGCTGGACAATGGAATCAGTTGGGTAACTTCCAAGGGGCGAGGCTACCAGCTTCCGATTACGCCGGTAAATGCCGAAACCGTGCATCCGGTGTCTCCGGGCAGCAACCTCATTAACCAATGCAGCATGGCGCTCGACAGCTGCAACCGTCCGCATATTGTTTTTTATGCCGATGATTCCAACGGCATCCCGCAGTATCAACATTTACGGTACGACGGCAAGCAATGGCATCACCAGATTGTGTCGCAACGCATTGAACCATTTGCGTTGAAGGGTGGTGGAACGCTTCAGATTCCGATCAGTCGACCGGAAATCGTTATTGATCGCCAGGACAATGCGTACATCATCACTCGGGGAGATCACAGCGACGGAAGAATGGTCGCGACTGTACTGGCCGCGCCCGAATACACCTGGCATCAAGACGACACTCGAGTTCTGTGGGATGAGGACCTCGGATTTGCGGAACCCGTAATCGACCGATTGCGGTGGGAGCAGGAAAACGTATTGAGTATGTTGTTGCAGTACAACGAGCAACCCAGTCATGACATCGGCTGGCGGCAGACGAATGGGCCCGTCACACTGCTGGACATCCAATTCAAATTTAAGAACTAAGACCAAGAAAATGAAAAATATGGATACGTCTCTCGCACTTGGCAACGCATCGATGCGGGCGGGAAACTTCGAAGACGCCATTCGCCAATACGCGAGGGTGTTGCTCACGGCTCCGGGGTTGGCCAAGCACATCTCGGCGAACTTCGTTCTGGCGCGGAGGAAGTACCTGAGAGAGCGCCAATGCATCAAAAGAAAGCGCGTAGGTGTGTGCGGTTGGGATCTCGGGCGTAATCCCGCCGGACGTGCGTACACGCTGGCCATGCTGTACGAAGATTTTGCGGACGTGGAAATCGTCGGCAGCGTTTTTCCGAAGGACGGGCGACAGATCTGGGAGCCTATTCGAGGAAGTCGAATCGAGAAGCACTGCTTCGTGGCGGACGACGAATCGCGCTATATCCATCAGGCAATCGAACTGGTTGCGGATCATCCTTTTGACATCGTGCATCTGTCCAAGCCCCGAGCCCCGAATATTTTCTTGGGGATTCTCTACAAGCTGATGTGGGGGGCCAAGGTCATCGTTGATGTCGACGACGACGAACTTGCCTTTTTCGGTGAAGACGCGTCGGTCGGCGTCGGTGAATTCATCGAGAAACACCATCAGCTGCCTGCTCTAGCGGACCTTGCGGGGAAGAATTGGACGCGTTTGGCCGTCGGGCTTGCCGAGTCTTTCGACGGCGTTACTGTGTCGAACACTGTTCTCAAGAAACGCTACGGTGGCCAGGTCATTCAGCATGCACGGAATGAACAGCTCTTTGATGCATCCCCGGAGTTCAAGCGAAAGTGCCGGGAAAAGCACGGTGTGCCGCAAAAGAAGAGGGTCGTACTGTTTTTCGGTACGCCGAGGACGCACAAGGGGTTGCTTGAAACCGCCGAGGCCATAGCAGCACTCAAGCGGGATGACGTGGTGTTCGTAATTGCCGGTGAATTTTCCGATGCGACACTCAAGGCGAGGTTGCAAGCGATCGACGGTGTCGAATACCTTTTCATCGCGAATCAACCCATCGAAAGTGCTCCGGAAATCGTCGCGCTAGGCGACGTCTGCGTTCTGCTGCAGGATGTGGGTTCGGCCGCTGCACAGCGTCAGATCCCGGCCAAGCTCTCTGACGCGTTGGCCATTGGCATGCCTGTTCTGGCAAGCGAGACCGAGGCGCTGGCCGATGTCTTCGCGCGAGGCGCGCTTCTGGCGGTCACACCGGAAACGTTGAGTGCCCGGCTAGGGCATGTATTGAACGATTCCGATACTGCTAACCGCTTGAGCGAGTCCGGACGCGCCTATTTTGAAAGCGAGCTTGGCCACGACACAAATGCGCTTCACCTGCGTCAGGCTGTCGAACAACACCGCAATCTACCCCTTTCGAAGGACTGCGAACTCTTCGTCAACAACCTGGACGCGAAGGTTCGCGAGACGCTGCAATACCTGTTGAACGCTGCCGGCACCGGCAATCCGGGATCCGAGGCAACGAATGACCGGAGAGGCGTAGGCGCGCGCCAACTCACGACCGGCGACGCCGCTGGATCGGTAAGCGATCGTCCGTGGGCGGACGCAGGACGCAGGGGCGTGCCTGGTCGAATTGCCGTTGTCGTCCACTATTTTTATCCAGAGATCTGGCCGGAAATTTGTGCGCGATTGGAGCGAATCGGTACCGCTTTCGATCTCTTTGTGACGGCGCCTGTCGAACTCGCTTCGAGCGCACACGAAAATATTCTTCGCAGTTTCCCGAACGCGCGTTTCGCCTTTGGTCCCAATGTCGGAATGGACATCCTCCCGTTTCTCTCGTTGATTCCTACGTTGATCAACGAGCGATACATGGCTGTGTGCAAGATACACACCAAGCGCGGCTATGACGAGTCTGCGGTCGTGTGGCGCAATGTGATGCTCGACAGTTTGCTGGGTTCCGACGTCACCTTTTCCTCCGTGGTTCGCGCATTCGAGGAGCATCCGGAGCTCTGCCTGGCAGGACCAGCGATGCTGTATCAGTCGGCACCCAGACTGATGTACGAGAACAGGGCGAATGTTTCACGCATCTTGAGGGAGAGCTACGGCAGGGACATTCCCGAGACCGACTGGGGATTTTTTGCGGGGACGATGTTTTGGGTTCGTCCTGAACTGCTCGAAAAAATTTGCAGGTATGCAACCTTTCATATCGCGGACCAACAGGCCGCGAATAAAAAGGACGGAAAGCTTGAACACGCGTTGGAGCGCGCATTCGGGCTTCTGCCGGTCATTTACGGTGGCAGTGTTGGCCTGCTGCACGGATCGAGCGACGGCGAAGGAAGTTGTGCGCTTCATTTGACGAACAATCCCGCATTCGTCGGCAAGGCCGACGTAGGTGCCGTTCTCGCGCATCGAGCTGGTCTTGCGCGATATGTGGGCGCGATCCGGAAGGCGGGGATCTTCGACGAAGCGCTTTACCGATTCCAGTATTCCCAAGAACTGCCGATGAATGTCGATGCGTTGACGCACTACATTCTGATCGGCTGCTTCAGCGGAAAGCGCCCGGTCAAGTCGTTCAGTCCAACGCAATATCTGTCCCAGAATCAGGATGTCAGGCGGCACAGGGTCGAGCCGTTGTTCCATTACCTGACCAGCGGTGCGCGGGAGGGCAGGTTACTGTTCAGCGAGCCGGAGAAGGAGCCGCAGTTCCGGTTCGAAGTACTGAACCGGACGCTGATCAATTGGGATAGGCTCGCCGCGGAAGCTCGAAAGCCTCGCACGCTCGACGTGTCTATCGTGATTCCGGTGTATGGTCAGCCCGAGCTCACGGTGAAATGCGTGCAGTCGATACTGAGGGTGGATTCCCCGCTGTCCTGGGAAGTCATTCTCGTTGACAATGGCAGCGACCCGGTTACGGCGGCGCAAGTTGAAAAGCTCAAGAGCGGTACGCGTGTCAAAGTCGTGCGGAATTGGGAGAACCTGAATTTTGCTCTCGGCTGCAACATCGGCTTTACGCACGCAAGCGGGAGGTCGATCGTATTTCTGAACAACGATACGACGGTCACGGACGGATGGCTGGAAAAACTGATACAGCCTCTTGCGGATGCAAAGGTCATGGCCGTTCAACCCAAGCTCTTGTTCCCGGACGGAACGCTGCAATGTGGCGGGGTGGTATTTTCACGATGGAGTGCCCTCGGCTATCCGATATACGCGGAATTTCCGGGGGATGCCGAGTGCGTCAACAAGAGTCGGCGGTTCCAGGCCATTACGGCTGCCTGTATCGCGCTGCGCAGCGAGGATTTTGCGGAAATCCGCGGATTCGATCCTGTATTCATCAACGGGCAAGAGGACGTCGATCTGTGCCTCAGGCTCAGAGAGCGCTTTCATGGATATTGTTGGTACGCGGCGGGCGCCACGGTGATTCACTATGAAGGCAAGACGCCCGGGCGTGGAAAACATATCGCGCACAATCGAGCGAAATTTATTGCGCGGTGGTCGGAAAAGCACCTTCCCGACGATTTCTCCTACTACGCGGAGGATGGGTACGTCGTGAAGGAGTGGCGCGTCGATTCGGAAAAAAATCTGGAGAGGGGCATTGCGGTCTATCGTCCTGCGGTCGCTCCCGCCGAGACAGGCGCCGCTCTCGATCCGAGGCAAACCGTGTCCTGGCCTATTGTGGATGTGTCGGGTGACGCTGTAGTGCCTACGCGAGATACGTCCGTCGCGGGCAAGCAGTCGATCCGGCAGGGTGCGCCGTGGCTGCTCCTGTGCGCACACGCGGCCGGAACGCAGTTGTTCGGAGGTGAGCGAAGCTTCCTGGACATGCTCGTCGCGTTGAACGGCTGCGGTTTCAACGTCGTTGCCACCTTCCCGGGTTTTGGCAACGAGGAGTATCTGGCAGAGGTTCTACAGTACGTCCATGTGCTCTATGTTTTCGAGTATCACCACTGGCAAAAAGAAGTACCGATGTCGAGATCTGCCGTGGAACGATTCTCCGCCATCGTTAAAAGGCATTCGATCGACGCTGTATACGTCAACACGATCGTTATCCGGGAGCCGTTGGTGGCTGCTCGGGAATGTGGCGTGCCCAGCGTCGTTCACGTGCGGGAGATGATTTCGAGCGACGAGCATCTTTCGAAGGCGATCGGGATGTCGCCCGAGGACATCGTGCGCCACCTGTATGCAAGTGTCGACTATGTCGTGGCTAACTCGAGAACGACTGCTGAGGCATTGGGACATCCGGATCGCACATTCGTAGCACCCAACGTGATCGATCTGACGTGCCTCGACGTGCCCAACTGCATTTATCCGAATGAGATCACATTCGCCCTGATCAGCAGCAATATCCCTAAAAAGGGAGTCTACGATCTCGTCAATGTGGCGCGAATTTGCGAGCGGATCGCCCCGGCGGCGAGGTTCTGGTTGGTTGGTCCCGAACGAAAGGAAATAAGCGAGCTCATGGCGTTGCAGGAGAGCGACAGGATTCCGAGAAATGTGGTTTTTGCCGGTTACAAGCAAACGCCTCGTGAGGCGCTTGCGAATGTCAATGTGGTCCTCAACCTGTCGTTGTTTGCAGAATCTTTCGGACGAACGGTAGCCGAAGCGCTATCGGCAGGACGCCCGGTCATTGCATACGATTGGGGTGCGCTGGGCGAACTCGTCCAATCCGGGAGGACAGGATTCCTGGTTCCATATCGGGACGTCGCTCAGGTTGCACAGAAGGTTCGGGAGTTCTGTGCGAACCCGGCGTTGATAGATACCTTCGGTGAGGCGGGGCGGCAATTTGTGCTCGAGAAATACACGCCTGCAACACTTCAGCGCAACCTCGGCAAGGCGTTCTCGAAAATTCTCAAACGAGATCCGATCGTGGATGAAGTATCGCGGGTCGCGGAGCAGGCCAATCAGATGCTCAAGCTCGCGACGGAAAAATATGGGCGTTTTCCGTCGGATGCAGTTAATCGGGATGTGACGGTCATCGTTCCTGTATATAACGCACTGAACGAGTCGATAGCGTGCATTGAAAGCGTTATCGCAAATTCGGATCCGCAACACACGCGTTTGCTCGTCATCGACGATGGAAGCCCGGATCAGCATGTATTTCCCGCGCTCTCGAAGTTCGATGACGTCGGCAATGTGACCGTCGTTCGTAATGAGCGAAACATTGGCTATACAAAAACAGTCAACAGAGGGTTGAAGCTTGCAGGTACGGATGACGTCGTTCTGTTGAACAGCGATACCGTGGTAACGCCGAATTGGCTGCTTGGACTGAGGATCGCAGCGTATGGGCCCGACTCGGTCGGCACCGTGACTGCCATGAGTGACAATGCTGGCGCATTTTCGTTTCCTGTCCCAGGCCGAGCGAATCCGAAACCAGAGAGCATGTCATATGACGAATATGCTTCCGTGGTCCTGTCGGGAAGTACTTCCAAAGATCCGATCGAACTTCCGACCGGCAATGGGTTCTGTATGTACATTAAGCGGGAGCTTGTCGACAAAATTGGCGCATTCGACGAGGAAGCGTTCCCGCGCGGCTATGGAGAGGAAAATGATTTCTGCATGCGTGGACTGAAGGCAGGCTATAAGAATCTTCTGTCTCCGTGGTCGTTCGTATTCCACGTGCGAACTGCCAGCTTCAAGGGGGAGAAGGCCAAGCTGGTTGCCGAAGGCAATGCCGCACTCGAAAAATTGCATCCTGATTATCCGGGACGAGTCCGGGAGGCGTTCTCGTCTTCGGCAATCAAAGATCTGCATAGTGCTGTTGAAGCGGCGGTTCGCGCACACGATTTGCGAGCTGTGGAACTTGCTCGAATATAGGAACTGCAAGAATCGGTAAAGCCAAGTCACAGGGGCGGTGAGTGGCATTCTTGCGAAATTCGTGGCGACAGTTTGAAGAGTCCTTGAACGATGAGAAAAGTGTTTTTGCTCGAAAGAGGAGGTGAGATGCCAAGATATTTGATCGGATGTCTTGCTGTTGTAGCGGCGATGACTTTTTCCACCTCGTCGTTTGCAGACAGCGACATCGATTCCTGCAAGTCTCTGCAGACGGAACTGCCGATCGATCAGGTTTGGGGGAGCGCGCACGTCGAGTTCGCCTCCCTCGAAAGCAAGAAATTTGTCTACGTTGCCTACTACGACGCTGATCGCTGGCTCACGGTTGCGCAAATCAATAAATGCACCGGTGAGAAGGAGAAAATCAGGGTTCCGTCTCGCTTCGAGGGGTGGGATGAGCACAACTATATTTCCCTCGTCTTGGACGACAAGAATCGGCTGCATGTATCGGGGAATATGCATGTATCTCCGTTGATTTACGCCCGGACAGACGGCCCGGATCGACTGGCTGGACTCGATACACTGCGGCCGATGACCGGAGCGGACGAGACTCGAACAACCTATCCGTATTTTTTTCGCTTCGCTGATGGCGCGCTCGGATACTCGTACCGATCTGGACGGAGCGGGAACGGAATTGAATTGATCAACCGGCTGGAAGGTTCGCGATGGGTTCGTTGGACCGACCAGCCGATCTTCGCTCCGAACTCGGAAAAGAGCACGGTCAACGCGTACCATTCGGATTACCAGTTAGGGCCGGACGGCTTCTTCCACGTAGCCTGGGTATGGCGAGAGACCTATAGAGTCGAAACCAACTTTAACGTCAGTTATGCGAAGAGTGCCGATCTGCGCACCTGGAGGAACAGCCGAGGAGACGTTGTACCGTTGCCTATCACGCCGGCCACTGCTGAAGTTGTGGACGCCATTCCGAAGGGTAGCGGACTGATCAACAATGTCCGGATCGGGTTCGATGCGACGGGTCACCCCGTCATCTCATACCTGAAATTCGATTCGACCGGTGCTACGCAGTTGTTCCACGCCAGACGGGAGAACAACGGATGGAAGTCGGTACCGGCGACCCAATGGACATATCGGTGGGACCCGAGAGGCGGCGGGACGATTCCGAGTGAGATCAATTTCTCGGGCGTGAAGATGAGAAACGGGCGCTTGATCGAACAGGTTCATCAACGGGATATCGGTACGAAGACGTTTGTGTACGATGGCGATTCGCTCAAGGTTCGACAGATGCTTGGTGCAAGCGTCTGGGCGCCGACGATTGCCGTCAAGGATCGTCAGGCTCCGAAGGGGGCCGAGCTGAATGTTCGTCCCGTGGCCATTGGAGATTCGGCACCTGATAGCGCCGACGCCAATTATGCGATTTCTTGGTTTAGCTTGCCTGCGGACAATAGAGACCGTCCCAGGGACTGCAAATCGGCGGTGCCGTGTAATTTCGTCTCCGATCTGGTGTTGAAATCGATCCGGACATCACGCGACGCCTCGAATTAGCAAGTGAAGCAGCCATGGATTGTGAAGGTTGTGGATCATGTCGCGGGAGGCGGGCGCATTGCCACATATCGGGAGACCGCCGCTTCGAAGTCGAATATGTCGATGTGGTCGGTCTGATCCTGTTGGCACGGGAGACAGGATTTGAATGTGCGGCATTCGAACACGATGTCGGGCACCGCTGAATTTGAACAGATTTCCTGCGGACGACAGCCTGTTGGGCTCGGTCGTTGCGGGTCGTCTGCAATGGAATGAAGTTGCTTTTCCTGGCACGGACCGCCTACGGGCGCATTTGTCTTGGCTGGAAGGATGGCAGCGGATTTCTTTATCTGTCTGAGAGAAGTTTGCATGAAAATCGCTATCGCCGGCACAGGCTACGTCGGCCTGTCCAACGCCGTCCTGCTGTCGCAGCACAATGAAGTCGTGGCTCTCGACATCGTCCCCGAGAAGGTGGCGATGCTCAACCGCAAGGAGTCGCCGATCGAGGATGCCGAGATCGAGGACTACCTGCGCCACAAGAGCCTGAACTTCCGCGCGACGCTGGACAAGGAAGACGCATACGCCGGCGCTGACTACGTGGTGATCGCCACGCCGACCGACTACGATCCGGAAACGAACTACTTCAACACCCGCTCGATCGAGGTCGTCATCCGCGACGTGATGGCGATCAACCCTCGGGCGGTGATGGTGATCAAGTCGACCATTCCGGTCGGCTACACCGAGCGTACGCGCGCGGCACTCGGCACCGACAACCTGATCTTCTCTCCCGAATTCCTTCGTGAAGGCCGGGCGCTGTACGACAACCTGCATCCTTCGCGGATCGTGATCGGCGAACGTTCCGAGCGAGCCGAAGCGTTTGCCGGCCTGCTGAAGCAGGGGGCGATCAAGCAGAATATTCCGACGCTGTTCACGGGCAGCACGGAAGCCGAGGCGATCAAGCTCTTCGCGAATACGTACCTGGCGATGCGCGTGGCCTATTTCAACGAACTGGACACCTACGCCGCGCAGCACGGTCTCGACACGCACCAGATCGTCGACGGCGTATGTCTCGATCCACGCATCGGCGCGCACTACAACAACCCGAGCTTCGGCTACGGCGGCTACTGTCTGCCGAAGGATACGAAGCAACTGCTGGCCAATTATCGCGACGTACCGCAGAGCCTGATTCGCGCGATCGTCGAGTCGAACAGCACGCGCAAGGACTTCATCGCCGAGAGCATTCTCAAGCGCAAACCGAAGGTCGTCGGCATTTACCGCCTCGTGATGAAGGCCGGGTCCGACAATTTTCGCGCGTCCAGCATCCAGGGCGTCATGAAGCGCATCAAGGCAAAGGGCGTCGAGGTCATCGTCTACGAGCCGGCGTTGCACGAATCGACGTTCTTCAACTCGTCGGTCATCCACGACCTCGCTGAATTCAAGCGCTCCGCCGACGTGATCGTTGCAAATCGCCAGACCGATGATCTGTCCGACGTCGCAGGCAAGGTCTACACGCGCGACCTGTTCGGCGGGGACGCATGATCGGCCCGGAGTCCGGTCACCCGGCGCGCGCGGCCTGCGCGTTGCCGCGCATCCTGTTCTTCAACGTGAACGGCTCGGGCATGGGCCATCTGAACCGTTGCCTCGCGTACGCGCGTCGCCTGCGTGGCCGCGCGCGCCCGTTCTTCTTTTCGCTGGCGTCGGCGATCGAGATCATCGAGGAGATGGGATTCGAAGCGGACTATTTCGTTTCGCATTACTGGTCGTCGAGCTCGACGTTCGGCTGGAACAGCGAACTGGCCGTGCGGCTGGGCATGATGCTGGAGCGGGTTCGCCCGGATGCGGTCGTATTCGACGGA
This sequence comes from Burkholderia diffusa, assembly GCF_001718315.1. Lineage (NCBI taxonomy): Bacteria > Pseudomonadati > Pseudomonadota > Betaproteobacteria > Burkholderiales > Burkholderiaceae > Burkholderia > Burkholderia diffusa. Next base: position 754,224 of record NZ_CP013362.1, read on the forward strand.
ACGTGGCCGTTCAAGGGTCTGCTGACGGCATGCGAAATGTACGGATCGCCTGTCCTCGTTTGGTCCAATCGCGGGCTGCTCAAGGCTGATACCAAGACGGTGCCAGTGGACGAAGCGTTGTTCGATCTCGTGATCCAGCCCGGTGAACTGGGTGCGACCGAAGCACGCGCATCCTTGCCGAATGGCGGCACGCGGCTCACGGTGCCACCGGTTTGCCTGCTGGAAGACGACGAGTTGCTCGACCGCGCGGCGGCGAGAACAGCGCTCGGCCTGCCGCGGACCGGCCGCTTCGTCCTCTTTTCGCTCGGCCCGGGCAACCTGAAGGACGTCGCCGGCATCGGGCACGGACTGATCGCCGCGTTCGAGGCGGCCGGGTTCCAGGTGGTCTGGGCAAGGGCGCCCATCTCGGTGCGCGACGTCGAATTGCCGGCCGGCGTGCTGCCGATTTCGGTCTATCCGTTGGCGCGCTATCTGCGCGCGTTCGATGCGTTTGTCGGCGCCGCGGGCTACAACACCTGCTGTGAACTGGTGCAGTCGGGTGTTCCCGCGCTGTTGGTACCCAACGCGCAACTGGTGGACGATCAGGCTCGTCGCGCGCGGATGGTCGCCGACGTGATGCCTGCCATCGTTTCGGCTTGCGAGACCGAACAGGAACGCAAGGCCGCCGTCGGCACGCTGCTGGGCATGTTGCCCGAGGCGGCGCCGGCGCGGTGCGCGGTACCGATGACCGGCGCGTCGCTTGCGGCGGACGAGATCATCGCCAGGATTGCTGACAAGAGGCAAACGCATTGAGCATCATCGACCAAACCCGGGCCTTGAGGCACGAATTGCGCGCGCTTGCGGCGAAGCCCGACTGGACGTTGCTGACGCGCCATGATTTGCTCGCCGGGAAACCGCTGGCCACACTGAAGGAGCGTGCGTGGCGTGGTGTCAAGCGTGGGCTGTCCACGTTGGGCGTGATTGCGCCGCACGTGACCCAATATCCGTGGCAGCCGACGCTGAAGCACGCGCCGTTTTCGGCCGAAGCGAACACGCTGCTGATCTGGGCGCCGGGTACGGAGCGCGATGCACTGCGCCGTGCGTGCGAAGATTTTTCAGCACGGCTGAAAGGTGACGATACGCTGGCGCCGGTACTGGTGACCGATGTGGCCGATTTCGCCTTCTATTCACGGCTGGGCTGGCTGGTGGAATACCTGCCAGAATTGAGCGGCGACGATCGTTCGTATCGCGAAAGAAAGCGCGCCTATCTCGCGTGGCGTTATCGCGATGCGCGGATCGTGCCGCCGGCCGCGGCGCAGGTCAGCGACGCCGACTGGAAGGCATTGGTGGAAGTGAACTGAACATGATGGATAGAAATCGCTATGCCATGTTGACGGTGGATACCGAGGCGCTGCCCAAGCGCGCCACGGACGATCACGTCAAACGGTTGATGTGGGGTGTGCACGAGAAGGGGCGGGCGGGGGTTGCCGAAATGGCCTCCATCGGCGACGAGTTCGGTGTCAAGCACGTGTTCTTCGTGGACCAGTGCGGCGCGTACGCGTACCTCGACGAGACGAAGGAGGTCGTGCGCCGGCTGGATGCCGCAGGGCAGGATGTTCAGCTGCATACGCATCCGGAATACCTGCCGGACGCGTTCTGGGCCGAGCACGGCCTTGCGCGGCGGCCGCAATACATGAATCAATACACCGACGATGCACGTGCGGAGTTCGTGATTCGCCACTTCGGCGAGCTGATTTCGGCGGAAACGGGCAAGCCGGTGCTGGCGCACCGTGCCGGTTCGTTTCGCTGGAACGCGTCGACGATCCGGGCGCTGAAGTCCACGGGCGTACAACTGTCGTTCAACAATTCCCTGTGCGCGGTCCACGCCGGGCAGTGCAACTACAGCGAGCCCACGAATCTGCCGTTCCAGTGGTCGAACGGCGTGATCGAAGTGCCGATGACGGAAAAGAAGATCCTGCCGAAGGTCGGCAAGGAAGAATGGTGGGCACGCCTGACTTACCCCGAATCGCCGTATTTCCGGTTTCGTCCGTGGTGGGGCAAGTTGCTGCTCGACGCGTTCAGCGGGAGTCCGACGTTCTCGATTTTCCTGCTCCATTCGTGGTCACTGCTGTATTGGGACGAGAACGGGCATGCGACCTATCGGGACGACCAGCGTGTCGAAGGCTACCGGAAACTCCTGTCGCGTCTGACGAAGGACTACGACGTGATCACGACGTCGGAATTCCTGGACCTGCAGACCCGCGGCAAGATCCGGACCACGCATACGACCGATCTCGCCCGTGCCGAACTGAAGGCGGCCGGGGCAGCGAAAGCATGAGCACGATGCTTGATTCGTTGCAGACGGCGTTGACCGAGCCGCTGCTCGCGATGAGCCGTCGGCTGACGGCGCATGTGCTCGAGCGCAAGTTGAAGCAGCGTTCTCGAGGCGTGTCGTTCGTCGGCGATCCGGACACCATGCTGTACGTGGCGGCGAGCGCATTGCCGTATCACACGAGCGGCTATACGACGCGCACGCACGAAGTCGTGCGCGCATTGGCAGCGGCGGGAGGCCGCGTGCACCCGCTGACGCGGCCCGGCTATCCGGGCGATCGTTTGGATCGCCTGACCGATGTCGCCGGAAGCGAGACGCAGGTGAGCGAGGTCCGGTATCTGCATGCGAGCGCGCCGTTCAACAACCGGCCGGTGCTGATGTACGCGTTACAGGCGGCGCCTGTCATCGCGCGCGTGGCCTTGCAGTGTCGCGCGTCGGTGATCCATGCGGCGTCGAATCACGTGAACGCGCTGCCCGCCCTGCTGGCGGCACGGCAACTGGGCATTCCGTTCCAGTACGAGATGCGCGGGTTGTGGGAGTTGACGCGCATCTCGCGCATGCCGGAATACGAAGGACGTCAGGGCTTCGCGCAGGGGCTGCAGCTCGAGGGGCTGGTGGCCCGGCACGCGGACAAGTTGTTCGTGATCTCGGCGCAACTGGGGCGGTTCGCGCGCGACCGCTGGGGGATTGCCGGCGAGCGGATGCATCTGCTGCCGAATTGCGTGGACCCCGAGCGGTTTACGCCGTCGGCACCCGAGGAGATCGATGCCGACACGATCGGATACGCGGGCTCGCTGATCGGCTATGAAGGGCTCGATACGTTGATCGATGCGGTCGCCCGGTTGTGCGGACGAGGGCGCGCGGTGCGGATCGAGATCGTCGGAGAAGGCGAGGCACGGCCGGCGCTGGAGGCGCAGGTGCAGCGCCTCGGATTGTCGGCGCGGATTCGTTTTCTGGGCCGGACCTCACCCGAGCAGGCGCGCAGGACGCTCGGTCGGTGCGCATTGGTGTGCATCCCACGCAAGCCGTTCAAGGTCTGCGAGATCGTGCCGCCGATCAAGCTCGTGGAAGCGCTCGCGATGGGCAAGCCGGTGATCGTGCCGGATCTGCCGGTATTTCGCGACGAAATGGGGCCGAGCCCGGCCGGCTGGTTTTTCAAGGCCGGCGATGCGGTCGACTTGGCACGGGTGATCGATGTGGCGCTGTCCGACCGCGATACGCTCGCGGCGTTCCGGGGGCAGGCGAGAGAATACGCTACCACGCAGCGCCGCTGGCGCGAATTTGTCATGAATGCACTGCCAATGTCGCAGGGTGAGGGGCTAAATGGTCGGCAGGGTCATTAGAAAACTGGGTTCGTTGGTCTACGACTATCCGACGGTTGCGGAGGATGTTGAGCAGGCCGGACGCTTCGGGCACCTGAAGATTGCGCTCGTCACCGATTACTTCACCGCAGACTGCCTGTCGGCGGAATGTCGCGTGCGCACCATGACGCCGGCCAACTACGCGGACGTGATCGGCAACTGGAAGCCCGATCTCGTGCTCGTGGAGTCGGCGTTTCACGGCGTGGACGGGAGCTGGCGCTACGAGCTGGCGCGACAGACGCCGCCGATGCGGCTGGGCAAGCCGACGGCGATCTTTCGTCTGGTCGACTTCGCGAGGCATGCGGGCGTTCCAACCGTATTCTGGAACAAGGATGACGGCGCATTCTTCGACACGTTCATCGACGTGGCGAAGGCGTTCGACTACGTGTTCACGACCGATGAGGAGTGTCTGGACCAATATCGGCAGCAGGTGCCCGCGCACGTGCCGGTGAACACGCTGGTGATGCCGTATCAACCGGCGTCGCATAATTTTTCGGGCTTCAATTTCGTTCGCAACGAGGCGTGCTTCACGGGGAGCTACTACCGGCGCATCCTGAACGAGCGCCGCCGCTTTCTCGACATGGTGTTCGACACCTGCGAGCAGAGCAATCTGCAGCTCAACGTATTCGATCGCAATCACGATCGCCTGTCGCGCTTCTTCGAGTTTCGCTATCCGAAGAGGAATGGGCTGCGCGTGCACGGCAAGGTGCCGCATCGGGAAACCGCACATGTGTACAAGTCCCATGCAATCTCGATCAACGTGAATTCGGTGACGGGCTCCGAGACGATGTTCTCGCGACGCCTGCTCGAGATCCTCGCGTGCGGCGGTATCGCAGTGACCAATGCCAGCCGTGCGGTCGACCGGTATTTCCGCGAGTTCTGTCACGTGATCGATACGCATGACCAGGCGCGGGAGCTGTTTTCGCGGCTTCGGCATGGCCCGTCGCAGGATGATCTGGACCGAGCAGAGGCAGGTGCGCGCTACGTACGGCAGAACCATACGTGGGCGCACCGGCTGGAAGAAATCTGCGCCATCGTGAAGATCTGAGGAGAAGCCGTCACGATGCTCGCGCTGCTTTCCTACGCCGCCCAGTTGGTGTTCCTGCTGGTGGTGCTCTATTTTGCGCTGTACGTGCTCCTCGAATTGCGCGTGCTGCGGATTTCCCGCAAGGTCGAACGGCGCAAGCTGACCGAGCTGGCGCAGCCCGCCCGGATCTCCGAAGACGGGTTTCACCCCCGGGTCAGCGTACTGCTGCCGATCTGCAACGAGTCCGAGGTGGTCGAGCGGCTGATCGACGCGGCCTGCCGCCTGACCTATCCGTCCAACGAGATCGAGATCCTGGTGCTCGACGATTCGTCGGACGCGACGACGAAGCTCGCGTGGGCGAAAGTCGAGCGCTACGCCGCCGACGGAATCAACATCCGGCTCATCAAGCGTCAGTCGCGAACAGGCTACAAGGCCGGCAACCTCGTCAACGGCATCCAGCAATCGTCCGGCGAATTCTTTGCGATCTTCGATGCGGACTTCGTACCGCCCGCGGACTTCCTGCTGAAGACCATCCCGTGCTTCACCGATCCGAAGCTCGGCTTCCTGCAGACCGGCATCGGCTACGAGAATCGCGACGCGTCGTTCCTGACACGCTTCCAGGCCATGGAGATGGGGCACCAGCAGTATGTGACGGTGGGGCTGAGCGAGGACGGCGACATGGCGTCGCTGAGCGGCAGCTCGTGTGTCTGGCGCAAGGAGTGCGTCGATGCGCTGGGCGGCTGGAATGCGTCGACGGTCACTGAAGACGTGGACCTGGGCTATCGCGCGCAGTTCGGCGAATGGAAATACGCGTACATGCGAGAAGTCGTTTCCATGTCGGTGCTGCCGGAGACCATCAGCGCGTTTCGGATTCAGCGGGAGCGCTGGGGGCGTGGTCTGATCCACAGCGGGTTCAAGCATGTCGGACAGATGTTGTCGCAAAGCATGCCGCTGATGAAGCGGATGCACGCGATCTCGGTGATGTTCTCGTCCGTGCTGCTGGCTTCGATCTACGTGCTGATCCTGCTCAGCATGCCGTTGACCTGCCTGGTGCATTTCGACGGCGTGGGGATTCATCTTGGCGCATTCGCCTTTTTCGTTCTGGTCGCGATCTGGGCGCTTGCGAATGCGTTCGGTTCCCGCAAGGGCGCGAGATTCGATGACAAGCCGAGTGTTCTGAAAGCGGTATGGGATACCTACCTTTATATCGCGATGTTTTTACCGATGGCCTGGTATTACTTCGCGGGGGGCGTGCGTGCGGTTTTCGGCGTGTATAGCGGTTTTCACCGCACGCCAAAAGGCAAGAAGGCCTATCGTTCGACGATGCCGCGCATCAATGCAGTTCTGCTCGCCGGCGAAATCGTGACGTTTGCCTATTCACTCACCACGGTTCTGCTGGCGATTCAGAAAAAGAACTATGTTCTGATTCCGCTCAACGTAACGGTTTGCGTCGGCTTCGGCATGGTTCTCTATTGGTCGTGGCAAGAGCATCGTACCCGTGTGCAATCGTGATTTCAGCGTGAGCGAAGTTCAATCGATGCGAGTGATGGCCACGGATTACCGATTCGTTGTGGACGCCCTCTTTCTCGCATTTCGGCGTGTAAAGCGAATGTCAGTATCGAAAGAAGCGTGGATGTTTGCACGAAGAGGGAGCGCGCGATAACCAACGATGTTGTCCGACGATGCTGCGGGCGCCGGTAGCTGACCTGCCGGGCCCGCGCGAGAGGATCGGTGTAGCGCATTTCACTTTTACCGATGGCGCGGCCGCACGGCTTCGCTCGTTTCGCCGTCCGGAGCCGATCTGGAGTAGGGCCTGACGTTTTCCATACATAGTTCGGCGAATCAAGCGAATCGAAGGATCATCAAGATTTGCAAAGAACATTCGAGGAATTCTGTCCGCCCCAATTGGACGGGGCAGAATGCCACCAGACAGTCTCTCATCGAACCCGCTACGTCGGAGATTCATGTCCGCCAAGTAATCGGGAAACTTTAACAACGGCTTGCAGGATTGCTCGCATGCAGTCGGCCGAGCGGTGACGCCAGCATCGGCAATCTGTGCGATGGATACGTCGTGCGAATGGGCGGGTGCCGGACGGCCAGTGTAATGATTCGGCAGTTTTTTCCGATGTTTGCACTTCTGGACCGGCGTGCCCCGGTACCGGACGATTGCAAACGATGCAAGTTTCGTTTTCTGCGTGGTCCCGACCGGCGAGAGCATATCTCGTGTAAGCGGTCGTAACATGCAAGGTATTACTCGAGTATTAATATTGATGTATGATCGCGTCGGCGCGTTGTAAGCTTGTGGCCAACAACCTTTCGCACCGCGCAAATTTCCATGCGGTGGCGTTTCGCTGCATGGTCCGCACATTTTTTCGCAACCCTGATTCGGGCGGTCGCACGTCGTTACGTCGCTGTGCGATACCAATGCGTCGCATGTTGCGGCCGTAGTTAAATCATACGAAATAATCAAACGTAGTAAATCGACAATGTTGTCCGCTGCTTGATCGCAATATCAGGCAGCGCTTGGCGCTTGAAGATCGATAACCACACATCGCTGAAAAACAAAGTCTGTTTAAAACGATGGAAAACAGCAATATTCGCAACCGGGGAGGGCAGGTGAGCGCAAGCGGGCCACGAGCAATCGTGATAACCGGCAGCAGTGCCGGGCTTGGACGCGCGCTGGCATTGAATTATGCCGCGCCCGATACCACGCTGGGGTTGATCGGCAGAAATTCAGCGCGGCTGGAATCCGTCGCCGCGGAGTGTCGTGCGCGCGGCGCCCGCGTCGTGATCGGCTGCATGGACGTGCGCGATTCGACCGCCGTCCAGGACTGGATGCTCGATTTCGATACGCGGTATCCAATCGAATTGATGATCGCGAATGCGGGCGTGGCCAGCACGCTGCAGTCCGCGGACGACTGGGAGCACATGGCGCGTACCGCCGACGTCGTCGATACCAACCTGTACGGCGCGTTGCATGCGGTGCTGCCGGCCATCGACCGGATGCGCATGCGCCGGCGCGGGCAGATCGCGGTCGTCAGTTCGCTCGCCGCATTGCGGGGCATGGCCATCTCGCCCGCCTACTGCGCGAGCAAGGCTGCGCTGGTCGCCTACTGCGATTCCGTGCGCCCGATCCTCGCGCGGGAGGGAATCGGCCTGTCGGTCGTGATGCCTGGGTTCGTCCGCACGGCGATGAGTGACGTCTTCCCGGGCAGCAAACCGTTCATGTGGAGCGCGGACAAGGCTGCCGGGTACATCAAGAAGCGCCTCGCGCGCCGCCGCGTGGAAATTGCCTTTCCGTTCACTCTTGCCTTCGGCATCAAGTTGCTGCGCCTGCTGCCGGCCGCGCTGGCAGATGCAATTCTCGGCCGTCTGTCCTATCTTCCGCGCGGGAAGGCGTGACGTGCTGCACGGATTCGCGTTCGCGGCTGTCGCAGCCGCACTCTCGTTTCTCGTAGAGGCCATCGCGTATCCGCGCGCGTCGCTCGCCCGTTCGCCGGCGGCGATCACACTGCATGTCTGCGCGTTCGCGATCGTGGCGGGCGCGACTTTCGTCGTGACGGCACGGCCGCTTTTCTCGGTATCCGTCGCCCTGGTGCTGATCGCGTTGCTGGTCGTCATCAGCAACGCAAAATACGAAACTCTGCGCGAACCCTTCGTATTTACGGACCTGAGCCTGTTCAGCCAGGTTTTCGCCCATCCGCGTCTTTATCTGCCGTTTCTGAGTGCCGGCAAGGTGCTCGCCATCGTAGCCGCCGTGGCGGTCGCGACGGGCGGGTTTCTGATCGAACAACCGTCCGGCATGCCGGCGCGTGGCGTCGCTGCGCTGATCGCGCTTGCTTGCGTGCCATTCTGTATCGCGCTGTCGTGTCGCATGTCGCTGACGCTCGACCCGATTGCGGATCAGCGTCGGACGGGTTTCTTCGCGGCATTCGTCGCTTACCTCGTCAACGGGTTGCGGCATGCGGAGCGCAATGCGTTCTTTCGCACGGTCGACGCCGGGCCCTTCTCCGGCGGCCGTCCGGACAGCACGCCGGACGTGATCGTCATCCAGAGCGAATCCTATTTCGACGCGCGTCGTCTCGGCGCGTGCGTGTCGTCGGGGCCGTATGCGAATTTCGATCGTGCCCGCCGCGAGGCATTTGCGCAGGGCAGCCTGGACGTTCCCGCCTGGGGCGCCAATACGATGCGCAGCGAATTCGCGATGCTGACGGGATTGCCGTCTGCCGTGCTCGGCTATTCGCGCTTTTACCCGTACATGTATGTGCGCCGCGCATGTGCGTCGCTGGCGGGCTGGTTCAAGCGGGGCGGATATCGCACGCTCGCGATTCATCCGTATCACGCCGATTTCTTCGGGCGCAACCGGGCATTCCGGTTCATGCATTTCGACCGCTTTCTGGATATTCGCGATTTCGGCGGTGCGGCCCGGATCGGGCCGTATATCGGGGATGACCCGGTGGCCGATGCGATCATTGCGACCCTCCAGGAGCACGGCGACGGGCCGCTGTTCGCGTTTGCGATCACGATGGAAAACCACGGCCCGCTGCATCTGGAATCGGTCGGGCCGGGTGAATCCGAATCGCGGCACACGCTCGGCGACGACGCACGCTGGCGCGACCTGACCGCTTATCTGCGACACGTCGAGAATGCCGACGGCATGATCGGCAAGCTGACTGATTATCTCCGCAAGCGGGAGCGGCCGACCGTGCTGTGCTTTTACGGCGATCACGTTCCTGCCCTGACTTCGGTGTTCGACGCGCTCGAAACCGAACCGACCAATAGCGACTACTTTATTTGGCGCAACTTCGCGAACGATTTCGGCGAGCACCGAAACGTTCGCGTCGAGAGTCTCGGTGCTGCGATACAGCGCGCGATGGTGCACGTCGATTGCACTCGCGCCGCGTCGCCGACCGGGATGCTGCAGACGCCGGCATGATGATGGAAAAGAAAATTGCAATTATCGGGATGGCGTGTCGCTTTCCCGGTGGGGTTGAGGGACCCGACGACTTCTGGCAACTGTTGTGTGATGAACGCGATGCCGTGACCGCCATTCCGCCGGACCGATTCGGCACATCGTTCTACCAGCACCCGTCGAAACGGGAGCCGGGAAAGAGTTATACGTTCGCGGCAGGTGTCGTCGACGACGTCGCGGGCTTCGACGCCGAATTCTTCGGTATCTCGCCGCGCGAGGCCGCGCAAATGGACCCGCAGCAGCGGCTGCTGCTCGAACTCGCGTGGGAGGCGTTCGAGGACGCCGGCGTTCGTCCGGCCGCGATGCGCGGACGCGATTGCGGCGTGTTCGTCGGCGTGGCGGGCATGGATTACGGCAACCGCAATATGGACGACATGAACACGATCGATCCGTATTCGGCAACCGGCAACACGCTCAGCATCGCATCGAACCGCGTGTCCTACCTGTTCGACCTGCGCGGCCCGAGCATGTCGGTCGACACCGCATGCTCGTCGTCGCTCGTCGCGCTTCATCAGGCGGTCCGGGCGTTGCAGTCCGGTGAAACGGCGATGGCGCTTGCCGGCGGGGTCAACCTGCTGCTGCACCCGTTCGGATTCGTCAGCTTCTCGAAGGCGTCGATGCTGTCGCCGCGCGGCCGTTGCCGCGCGTTCGACGCGACCGGCGACGGCTACGTGCGCGCCGAAGGCGGTGCGTTCGTGCTGCTCAAGCCGCTCGACCAGGCGCTGGCCGACGGCGATACGATCCACGCGGTCATCGCCGGATCGGGCGTAAATTCGGATGGCCATTCGCACGGCGGCATCAACGTGCCGGCAGCAGCGACGCAGGCGGACCTGCTGCGCGCGGTGTATCGGCGCGCGGGCATCGATCCGCGTACGCTCGCGTATCTCGAGGCGCATGGCACGGGCACCGCGGTTGGCGATCCGATCGAAGCGCGCGCGTTGATCGACGCGGTGTCGGGCGGCCGACCAAAGTCCGATCCGCTGCTGATCGGTTCGGTCAAGACCAATATCGGACACCTCGAAACGGCATCGGGCATGGCCGGTCTGCTGAAGGCCGTGCTGTGCCTGAAGCACCGCGCGGTGCCGCGTTCGCTGCATTTCGACACACCCAACCCCGGCATCGATTTCGAAGGTGGCCGCTTGCGCGTGGTCGATCGGTTCACGCCGCTTGCGCGCGGCGATGCGCCGCTGACCATCGGCATCAATTCGTTCGGCTTTGGCGGCACGAATGCGCACGTCGTCGTCACCGAAGCGGCGGCGGCGCCAGGGGAGCAGTCGGCGGCAAGGAGCGATGCTCCGTTGCCGCCGCTGGTTCTTACCGCACGGTCGCCGGCCGCGCTGGCAGCCGTCGCTGCACGCCATCTCGCACGCCTGCAGTCGGGTGCCGACTGGGCCGCGCTCGCGGCCGCCGCCGCCCGGCGGCGCCAGTGGCTGGAGCATCGCGCGGTCGTCGCGCCGGCGGATCGGGCTGAAGGCTTGGCAGCGCTTGCCGCACTCACGCAGCCGTCGGAGCGCGGGTTGCCGGCCTGCGCAGTGCAGGCGCAGGCCATCGAAGGCGATGCGCCCGTCGCGTTCGTCTACGCGGGCAACGGCTGTCAATGGGCCGGGATGGGCAAGCGGCTCTATGCGGAGGATGCGGTGTTTCGCGCGGCGCTCGACGAAGTCGATGCGCTGTGGCGCGCGGACGGCAACGCGTCGCTCGTCGAAGTCATGTGCGAAGGCGCCGACGCCGAATGGCTCGCCGCGACCGAGAACGCGCAGCCGCTGCTGTTCGCGATGCAGGTCGGCATCACGCGGGTGCTGACCGCGCGCGGCATCCGCTTCGATGCGGCGGTCGGTCACAGTGTCGGCGAGATCGCGGCGGCCTGGGTGTCGGGCGCGCTCACGCTCGCCGAGGCCGTGCGCGTGATCCGCATTCGCAGCGGTGCCCAAGGCCTGACGCGCGGCGCGGGCAGAATGGCGGCGGCCGGCATCGGCGAGGCTGTGGCGCGCGACTGGATCGCGCGTCTCGATCTCGCCGCGGCCATTGAAATCGCGGGCACCAACAGCCCCGAATCGGTGACGCTCGCAGGTTCTCAAGCCGCGCTCGAAGCGATCGGCGCGGCGCTCGTGGACGCCGGCCATTTCTATCAGATGCTTGGTCTCGATTACGCGTTCCACAGCAGCCGCATGGACTCGATCGAGCAGGTCGTACGCGACGGGCTGGCCGATCTCGCGCCGCGCGATACGCATACGCGATTCGTGTCGACGGTGACCGGCGACACGTTGCCGGGTACCGCGCTCGACGCGGATTACTGGTGGCGCAACATTCGCGAGCCGGTCCGTTTCGGCGATGCAATTGCCCGCCTGGCTGACGATCGCGTGCGCGTGTTCGTCGAAATCGCCCCGCATTCGATACTGCGCACCTACGTGAAGCAGACGCTTGCCGCACGCGTCGCGCCGGGCGTCGTCGTGCCGACGCTCAAGCGCCAGCACGACAGTGCGGAAATGCTCGCTCATTCGATCCTGTCGGCAGTCGCGCAGGGCGCGCGTGTCGATCTCGATCGCCTCGTTCCCGATGTTCCGCACGCCGCGCTACCGACTTATCCGTGGCAGCGCGAGCGATACTGGCTTGTGCCGAGTGTCGAGGGCTACGGGCTCGTGAATCGTCGCGTCGATCATCCGCTGCTCGGCTATCGCCTGCACGAGCATGCATTTGCCTGGGAGAACCAACTCGATCCGCAGCGCGTGCCGATGCTTGCCGATCACGTGGTCGACGGCGGCGTCGCGTTCCCCGGCGCCGGTTATGTCGAAATGGCACTCGCGGCGGCGCGTACGTTCTTCGGCACACAGGATGTGGCCATTGAGAACGTCGAGATCCGCATGCCGGTCGTGTTCCAGCCGCAGCACGCGAAGCTGTTCAGGTTCTCGATCGACGTGCGCACCGCGTTGTTTGCGATCGAGACGCGCGACCGGATGTCGGACGGTCCATGGAACCTGAACGTGACGGGGCGCCTGCTCGAAAGCGGCAATACGCTCGATGCGGACAGCACGCCGGATGCGTCCGTCGTCGCCCATCTGCAGTCGCGCCCGGTGCTTTCCGGCGACGCACTGTATGCGGGCACGACGGCCATCGGCCTGAGCTACGGGCCGGCGTTCCGGTGGGTGCGGTCGCTGCGCGTGTCGGGCGACGACGCGCTTGCGGAGCTCGATGTTCCGTCGGTTCTTGCCGATGCGTATGCGCGGTCGGACTATCTGCTGCATCCCGCGCTGATGGACAGCGGCTTCCACCCGCTGTTCGCGGTGCTGGCGCAGGCCGGCGCCGCGCCGGACGATGCGCATTCGGCGTTTGTTCCCGTGCAGATCGGTCGCGTCGATTTCCTGAGCGGCGAGGCGATTCGTCGCGTGCTGGCGCGCATTCATCGCCGCAGCCCGCATTCGATCGTCGCGTCGTTCGAATTCATCGATGCAAACGGCAAGATCGTCGCGCGCCTTTCCGCGTGCCGCTTCCGTCGCATCGATCTCGCCGGGCGCCGTCACGGCGCGCCGGCGCGTTTTGCCTACGTGCTCGAAGCGCGGCCGCTGCCGGCCGGTTACACGGCCGACGCGTTGCCGCCGCCGGGCGTGCTCGTCGAGCGTGCGAACGCGCATGTCGCGGCGCGTGAGGATCTCGTGCGCCGCACGCAGCATCTGACCGAAATGCTGCCGCTGCTCGATGTGCTCGCCGGTCTGCATGCGCTCGATGCGCTGGATGCACTCGGCGAGTTCGCCCAGCCGACGCTGCCGACGAACACGCACCCGCAACTGGTCGCGCGACTGGCGGAAATTGTCGTCGAGGACGGACTGGCCCGCTTCGAAGGCAATCGCCTGGTTCGCGATGACGAAGCCTGCGCGGCGATGCCCGCGCGTGACGCGCTGTGGCGCGACGTGCTGGCGGCATCGCCGGCCCATGTCGCCGAACTGACGCTGCTGGCGCACGTCGGCGCGGCGCTGCCGCACGCACTGCGCGACACGTCGCTCGAGGGCGCGCCGCTGTCGTCGACCGGGCGCAGTCTGGTCGAACAGTTCTTCGATGCATCACCGACATGGGCGCATGCGCGCGCGCTGCTCGCCGCCTGCGTGACGCAGGCTGTCGCAGCGTGGCCGGATGCACGCCGCTTGCGTGTACTGGAGTTCGGCCCCGCGAACGGCGACGTGCTGCAGCCGCTCGACGTGGAGGTGCCGGCCGGTCGCTGCGAATACCTGCTGGCGGGTACGCCGCAGCAGCTCGCAGGTTTCGATGCGGAAGCTCACGCGCACGTGCGGACGCTGGCGTTCGCGATCGACGCACCGCTGTTCTCGCAATGCCGCGACACGACGCCGTTCGACATCGTGATCGTCAACCGGATGCTGGGCGATCATCCGGATCCGCTCTCCGCGCTGACGGCAATCTCCGAACGGCTCGCGCCGGGCGGGCTCGTCGCCATTGCCGATGCGCGCCGCAGCCGGTTCTCCGACATCGTGTTCGGCACGGCCGGTGGCGGCGCTGCCGGCGCGTACGGCGCACTCGCGCCTGCCGTGATCGAGTCGATGTGCGAACGAGCCGGACTGGTCGACGTGGTGCGTGATACCGAACAAGGCCTCGATCTCGAGGGTATGCCGACGTTCTTCATCGCGCGCAAGCCGGCTGCCCGCGAGCAAGGTGCCGGCGCATCGCGGGACCAGGGTCGAGCGCATTGCATGGCGCCAAGTGACGGCGCGCACTGGCTGATCGCACAGGACGATGACGATGCGTTCGGTATCGCGCTGGCGGGCGAGCTCGAGCGACTGGGTTGCCGCGTCGAGTCGGCAGCGGTGTGTGACGTCGCGGCATGGTCGGCGCGTCAGCCGGCCGGGCATCCGGCGCATGTCGTGTTCGTGGCGCCGCTTGCATTGCGCGACACCGCCGACGGTGCGGCCATGATGCGCGCGCAGCACGTCGGCGCGCTCGCGCTGGCATCGCTCGTGCGCGATCTCGATGCTGCCGGCGCGACGGAGCGTGGACGACTGTGTGTCGTGACGCGTGGCGGCGCGCCGTTTGCCGCAGGCACGTCATCACGCCCCGAGCATGGAACGTTGTGGGGTCTCGGCCGCGTGATAGCGAACGAGTATCCGACGCTGCCGCTCAGGTTGATCGACGTCGATCGCGCCGTCGGACAACCGGCCTCGCAGCTTGCGATGGCGCTGCTTGGCGACGATGGCGAGGAAGAAGTGCTGCTTGGCCCGCGGGGCCGCTACGTGCCGCGCATGCTGCCCGCTGCCCAGGCGGCCGAGCGTGGCGACGCGCTGTCGAGCGCATCGGACCGGCCGGCCGCACGGCTCGCATTCGACATGCCGGGTTCGTTGAGCAATCTCGAATGGTTCGCGATGCCGGCACGCGATCTCGCGGCCGGCGAGGTGGAGATCGAGCCGATGGCGACGGGGCTCAATTTCCGCGACGTGATGTATGCGATGGGGCTGCTGTCCGACGAAGCCGTCGAGTCGGGCTTCGCGGGCGCGACGATTGGCATGGAAATGTCGGGACGCGTCGCGCGGGTCGGCGCGGACGTCGAAGGGTTTGCTCCGGGTGACGCGGTGCTGGGTTTCGCACCGGCATCGTTCGCGACACGCGTGGTCACGCGTGCAACCGCGATCGCACGCAAGCCCGACACGATGTCGTTCGAGGAGGCCGCCACGATTCCGACGACGTTCTTCACCGCGTACTACGCGTTGTGCGAACTCGCGCGACTGCGACGCGGCGAGCGCGTGCTCGTGCACGGCGGCGCGGGCGGGGTCGGTATCGCTGCGATCCAGATCGCGCGGCATCTCGGCGCGGAAGTCTTCGCCACCGCCGGCAGCGACGAGAAGCGCGAGTTCATTCGCCTGCTCGGTGTCGAACGCGTGTTCGATTCGCGCAGCCTCGCGTTTGCCGACGAGATCCGTGCGTGCACGCACGGCGAAGGCGTCGACATCGTGCTCAATTCGCTCGCAGGCGAAGCGATGGTGCGCAGCATCGACACGCTGCGTCCGTTCGGCCGCTTCCTCGAACTCGGCAAGCGCGACTTCTACGAGAACAGCCAGATCGGCCTGCGGCCGTTCCGCAACAACATCAGCTATTTCGGCATCGACGCGGATCAGCTGATGGGCGTGCTGCCGTCTCTGACGACGCGACTGTTCGAGGAAGTGATGGGGCTGTTCTCCGCCGGCGTGCTGCATCCGTTGCCATACCGCGCGTTCCCGGCGGCACGTGCGGAGGAAGCATTCCGCTACATGCAGCAGGCGCGCCAGATCGGCAAGGTGCTCGTCACCTATCCGTCGGGCACACCGGTGCCGACGCGTGGCGTTGCGGCGCCGACGCGGCGGCTCGACCCGCAGGCGGCGTACCTGATCGTCGGCGGCACCGGCGGCTTGGGCTTCGCGACCGCGCGCTGGATGATCGAGCGCGGCGCACGGCACCTGACGCTCGCGAGTCGCAGCGGCGTGCTGGGCGCGGCAATGCAGGCGGAGGTCGATCGTTGGCGAGACGCGCTCGGCGTTGAAGTGTCGGTTGCTCGATGCGACGTGACCGACGGCACGGCACTCAACGCCCTCGTCGACGAAATCGAACGTCGCGGAACACCGCTCAAGGGCGTATTGCATTCGGCGATGCAGATCGATGACGGGCTCCTGCGCAACATTGACGACGCGCGCTTCGCGGCCGTGCTCGAACCGAAGGTCGCCGGTGCGTGGAACCTGCACCGTGCGACGCAGCGTTGCACACTCGATTTCTTCGTCGTGTATTCGTCGGCGACGACCTTTCTCGGCAACCCTGGGCAGGGTGCGTACGTTGCCGCCAACGGCTTCCTCGAGGCGCTGGTCGCACATCGCCGCGCGGCCGGTCAGCCGGCCCTGTTCATGGCGTGGGGGCCGATCGAGGACGTTGGCTTCCTGGCGCGCAATGCCGGCACGCGCGAGGCGTTGCAGTCGCGGATCGGTGGTGCATCGATCACATCGGACGAAGCAATGGCCGCGCTCGAACGTGCGCTTGTTCAAGGGACTGCCGGCGAAGCCGTCGTGCGCCTCGACTGGAGCGCCGTCGCGCGCGGCATGCCGGCCGCGCATGCTCGGCGATACACCGCATTGCAGACGGGTGGGGCGGCCGAAACGGCGAGCGAGGATCGTGTGTTGCTGGAGCAATTGCGTATGTTGCCGCCTGCCGAGGCGGTCGCGCTTGTCGAGACGGCGTTGCGCGGCCAGATCGCGCGGATTTTGCACATGTCGCCGGAGCGCGTCGATGCCGGCCGCTCGGTCCTCGATCTCGGGATGGACTCTCTGATGGGCATGGAACTCGGCATGGCCGTCGAGGAGACCTTCGGCGTCAAGCTGTCGATCATGGCGATCGCGGAAGGTGCGACGGTGCACACACTGGCGGAGCGCATCGTCGAATTGCTCGGTGCGCGCAACGGCGATGGAACGGCCGCGACTTCCGACGAACTGGCGGAGGCGTTGGTCGCGCGACACGCATTGGGCGATGAGGCGCGCTCGACGCTCGCACGTCATCAGGATCACGAAGAAAAACAGGGGGCAGCAACATGCAAGTCGACGCCGGCGCATGCCGGGTGAAAGCGCCGAAGGGGTGGCAGGCCAGCGAAGGTACGGTCGCCCGGCCGGTGACTGTGACAGGACATGGTTTGCACACCGGGCGCCGGGTCCAGGTGCGGATCGTGCCCGCGACGCCGTCGGAGAAACGGCACGGGATCGTGTTTCGTCGCATGCGCGGCGATCATCAACTGGGGATGCTTGCCGCCGGTCCGGCGGTGCGTCGCGCGCAACCGCTTTGCACGATGCTGCGTGCCGACGACGGCATGGGCGTGCGTACGGTGGAGCACCTGCTTGCATCGCTGCTGACTTGCGAGATCGATCACGCGATCGTCGAGCTCGATGCGGAGGAAGTGCCGATTCTCGATGGTAGTGCTCGGCCGTGGATCGACGCGATCGCGGCCGGCGGCCGGGCCGAATTGCAGCGTTCGAAGCGCTTTCTCCGGGTGCTCAAGCCGGTGAGCGTGGCCGACGGCGAGGGTGCGTCACGGCGCGAATTGCTCGTCGAGCCGGCCGAGCGATACGAATTCAGCGTGCGCGACGATCTCAAGGGGTTCGGCGACATGCAGTGGGACGGCGAGGTCACGCCGGGGACGTTCGCCAGCGAGATTTCGTCGTCGCGTTCGTACGGGCGGATCAAATGGGCCGTGCCGGCGATCGCGGTCGGCTACCTGACGGGCACACCGATCCTGCGCGGCGCGAGGCCGTCGTGCACGGCGTCGATCATCGGCAATCACGTGATCGGCGGACTGCGCGCGCCCGACGAATTCGTGCGTCACCGCGTGCTCGATCTCGTCGGCGACCTGGCGCTCGCGGGCTCGCCGCTGCTCGGGCGCGTCACCGCGCATCGCCCCACCCACGAAATGAACTACAGGCTCCTCAGCGCGTTGCTCGGTACGCCCGACGCGTACGAATGGGTCGACGTATCCGCGTAACGCGGACACAACGGACGGATTGCCCGGAACCAAAGACATGGCACTCGGAGAAAACCTTCGCCAGCAACTGGCGGCGAAAGCCCTGAAACGGCAACTCGAGCGCGCGACGGAAGCCGCCGCGGCGCACGGCGTGCCCGCTACACCGGTGGCACACGCCGTGTCGGCACGCAGCCGTTTCGAATCGATGCCGCAGTATCAGCAGGTCAGGATCATGCGCGAGATGGGCGAGAAGCTGCGTGTCGATTCGCCGTTCTTCCGCGTGCACGATGGCGTTGCCGGCGCGACCACCCGGATTGGCGGTCGCGAGTACGTGAACTTCGCGAACTACAACTACCTCGGTCTCGCCGGCGATCCGACCGTGTCCGAACGTGCGAAGGCCGCGATCGATCGCTACGGCACGTCGGCGTCCGCGAGCCGGATGGTCGCGGGCGAGCGTCCGGTACAGCGCGACCTCGAGCGGGCGCTGGCCGCATTTTACGAGACCGACGATTGCGTCGCGTTCGTAAGCGGCCACGCGACCAACGTGACCGTGATCGGCGCGCTGTTCGGCCCGGGCGACCTGATCGTCCACGACGCGCTCGCACACAACAGTATCGTGCAGGGGGCGCAGTTGAGCGGCGCGAAACGGCTGAGCTTTGCGCACAACGACTGGCAGGCGCTCGACGAACTGCTGTCGCGCGTGCGTCCCGAATACCGGCACGTGCTGATCGCAATCGAGGGGTTGTACAGCATGGATGGCGACCTCCCGGACCTGCAGCGTTTCGTCGACGTGAAGACGCGTCATGGCGCGTTCCTGCTGGTCGACGAAGCGCATTCGCTCGGCGTGCTCGGCGAGACGGGCAAGGGCATTCGAGAACATTGCGCGGTCGCGCCCGACCAGGTCGACATGTGGATGGGAACGATGAGCAAGACGCTGGCCGGTTGCGGCGGCTTCATAGCCGGCTGCCAGCCGCTCGTGGACATGCTGCGCCATCTGGCGCCGGGTTTCCTGTACAGCGTCGGGCTCGCGCCGACGCTCGCCGAAGCGTCGCTGGCCGCGCTCGAACGCTTGCAGGCCGAGCCGGAGCGCGTCGCACAACTGCAGGCGCGCGGGCGGCAGTTCCTGACCGAGGCACGCGCGGTTGGGCTCAACACCGGCACGAGCGCCGGCTATGCGGTCGTGCCGGTGATCACCGGAAGTTCGCTGAAAGCAGCGCAGTGGGCCAACGCGATGTTCGACGAAGGGATCAACGTGCAGCCGATCTTCTATCCGGCCGTCGAGGAGAAGGCCGCGCGCCTGCGGTTCTTCATCTGCTCGACGCACGAGCCAGGGCAGATCAGCCGGACGGTGGACGTGCTGGCCAGCCTGGCGGCGGGGGCGGCATGATGCCTGCTGCGGCACTCGCGCCATCCTTCGGCGTGCCGCAAGCCTGTGCATCGATGCCGTTTCGCGCCGCATGTGCGGACGATGCGGCGGCATGCGCGCCGCTCGTGTTCGCATCCGGTGTCGGCGAATTCGGCTTCTTCCTCGGCGAGAGCGATGCGCGCTGCATTGCGTTCCTGCAACAGGCGTTCCGGTCGCGCCACGGCCGGTTTTCGTGGCGCAGGCACCGGGTCGCGGTCGGCGCCGACGGCACCGTGCATGCCGTGATGGCCATCCACGACGGGCGCCGGACGATGTTCGACGACGTTCATGTCGTATGGGCCCTGGCGCGCTTTTTCGGCGTGCGCCGCGCGATCGGTCAGCTGTTGCGCGGGCTGGTGCTCGAAACGGAGATTCCGGCGCCCAAGCGTGCGCAGATCCTCATTGCGCATTGCGCGACGGACGAGCGGCAGCGCGGCACCGGCATCTTCACCGCACTGCTGCGCGATGCGCTCGCGAGCGGTGCGTTGCCGGACGACGGCAGCCGCGACATCGTGCTCGACGTGCTGACCCGCAACGAGCGCGCCCGCGCACTGTACGAACGGCTCGGCTTTACCGCGTTGCCGCGGTCGCGTCCGCGCTCGCGACAGTTGCCTGCCGAGCTTGATTCGGTACGGATGCGGCTCACGCGTTGCGGCTGACGGCGTGCATCAAATTTCTTTCATGCACAGTTCGAGCGCGGCTTCCCAATGCGGCGCACACAAGCCGAAGTGTTCCGCCAGTTTTGCATTCGACATGCGGGAATTGGCCGGGCGCGACGCGGGTGTCGGATAACCGTTGGCGGGAATGGGCGACAACGACGGCTTTTTCGACAAGTTCGAAAGGCGGAAGATCGCTTCGGCGAATCCATGCCATGAAGTCGAGCCGGCCGCGCAGAGGTGATAGACACCCGAATGCGTGTTCCACCATTCGCGCTGGCCGTCCCGTTCGTTCATGGAGGCGACGATGGCTTGCGCGGCGACATTCGCGCTCAGCGCAGCGATCGTCTTCGACCAGGTCGGTGCACCGATCTGATCCGCGACGATCTTCAGTTCGTCACGCTCGGCGCCGAGGCGCAGCATGGTCAGCAGGAAGTTCTTGCCGCGCGTGCCGTACACCCAACTGGTACGGAAAATCAGGT
The DNA here is from genome assembly GCF_001718315.1 of Burkholderia diffusa. NCBI lineage: Bacteria > Pseudomonadati > Pseudomonadota > Betaproteobacteria > Burkholderiales > Burkholderiaceae > Burkholderia > Burkholderia diffusa. The sequence continues at coordinate 774,905 of NZ_CP013362.1, forward strand.
GCGCGCAGCCCGATGCCGCGATTGCCTGCTCGCCCGCGAGTTTGGTCGCGCCGTACACGTTTTGCGGATCGACCGGATCATCCTCGAGGTACGGGCCGTTCTTTGTTCCGGCAAACACGTAGTCGGTCGAGTAATGAATCAGCGCCGCGCCGACGCGCTTCGCTTCTTCGGCGAGCACGGCCGGTGCTTCCGCATTCAGGCGCGTGGCGGTCGCGACGTCGTTCTGCGCGTGGTCCACGGCCGTATAGGCGGCCGGATTGACGATGAGGTCCGGTCCGATGTCGCGCACGACCTCGCGCACCTGATCGAGGCGCGACAAGTCGAGCCCGCCGCGATCGAGCGCGACTACCTTGCCGAGCCCCTGCAGGCTGCGCGCCAGCTCGAATCCCACCTGACCATTGATGCCGGTGAGCAGGATGGTCCGTTGCTCGGGCGTTTTTTTCTGTCGCACGGCGCCGCTCACTTGTAGCACTCGGCTTCGGCGAGCCGCTTGCCAGCAGCATCCTTGGCCGCGAGCACGGGCTCGCCGTCGAGCGGCCAATCGATGCCGATCTCGGGGTCGTTCCACAGCAGGCTGCGCTCGTGTTCAGGGAACCAATAGTCGGTGGTCTTGTAGAGGAATTGCGCCGACTCCGACAGCACCACGAAGCCATGCGCGAAGCCGGGCGGCACCCAGAGCTGGCGATGGTTGTCGGCCGACAGTGTCACGCCGGCCCATTTGCCGAAATTCGGCGAACTGCGCCGGATGTCGACTGCGACGTCGAACACCTCGCCTTCGACCACGCGCACGAGTTTGCCCTGCGCGTGCTCGATCTGGTAGTGGAGCCCGCGCAGCACGCTCCTCGCCGACCGCGAGTGGTTGTCCTGGACAAACTCGACGTCGGTGTCGACGAGCGCCGCGAATTCCCGCCCGTTGAAGCTCTCATAGAAATAGCCGCGCACGTCGCCGAATACCTTCGGCTCGACGATCTTGACTTCGGGGAGTGCCGTAGCAGTTACCGTGATGGCCATGCAACCTGATCCGTGAGAATGTTCAGCAAATATTTGCCGTAGCCGTTTTTCGACAGCGGTTGCGCGAGTTCCTGCACCTGCTCGGCATCGATCCAGTGCCGGCGGTACGCGATCTCCTCGGGGCAGGCGACGACCAGGCCTTGCCGCTTCTGCAGTGTCGCGATGAAGCTCGCGGCCTCGATCAGCGAATCGTGGGTGCCGGTGTCGAGCCATGCATAGCCGCGGCCCATGATCTCGACGTTCAACGCGCCGTCCGCGAGATAGCGGGAATTGACGTCGGTGATTTCGAGTTCGCCGCGCGGCGACGGCTCGATATCGGCGGCGATGTCGCACACTCGATTGTCGTAGAAGTAGAGACCGGTCACGGCGTAGTTCGAACGCGGCTTGGCCGGCTTCTCTTCGATCGATACGGCACGGAAGTCCTGATCGAATTCGACGACGCCGTAGCGTTCCGGATCGTGCACGTGATAGGCGAACACCGTCGCGCCCGCGTCTTGCGCGTCTGCGTGCTCGAGTTGTTTCGCCAGATCGTGACCATAGAAGATGTTGTCGCCGAGAATGAGCGCCGACGGATCGTTGCCCACGAATTCGCGACCGATGATGAACGCCTGCGCAAGGCCGTCGGGCGACGGCTGTACCGCATACTGGATGTTCATCCCCCACTGGCTGCCGTCGCCGAGCATCGACTCGAAGCGCGGTGTGTCCTGCGGCGTCGAAATGATCAGGACGTCGCGAATACCCGCGACCATCAGCGTCGAGAGCGGGTAATAGATCATCGGCTTGTCGTAGACCGGAAGCAGCTGCTTCGAGACCGCGTGCGTGATCGGATAGAGCCGTGTGCCGGAGCCCCCGGCGAGAATGATGCCCTTGCGCGCCATGTCCGTTCTCCTTACGCGCGGTGCGCGTAGTTCGTTGCGACCCACTTTCGGTAGTCGCCCGAAGCGACTTCGTCGACCCATTCCTGATGGTTCAGATACCAGCGCACTGTCTTCGCGAGGCCGGTTTCGAACGTCTCGGCGGGTTTCCAGCCGAGTTCGCGCTGGAGCTTGCGAGCGTCGATCGCATAGCGGCGGTCATGGCCGGGCCGATCCTTCACGTAGGCGATCTGCTCGCGGTACGAACCGGCCGATTTCGGTCGCAGTTCGTCCAGCAGGTCGCATAGCGTATGCACGACCTCGAGATTCGTTTTCTCGTTCCAGCCGCCTACGTTATATGTTTCGCCGGTCTGGCCGCGCGCGAGTACCTCGCGGATTGCGCTGCAGTGGTCGCCGACGTACAACCAGTCGCGCACGTTCTGCCCGTCACCGTAGACAGGCAGCGGCTTGCCTGCGAGCGCGTTGGCGATCATCAGCGGAATGAGTTTCTCGGGGAACTGGTACGGGCCGTAGTTGTTCGAGCAGTTCGTGGTCAGCGTGGGCAGGTCGTACGTATGCTGATACGCGCGCACGAGGTGGTCCGCCCCGGCCTTGGTGGCCGAGTAGGGGCTGTTCGGCGCGTACGGAGTCGCTTCCGTGAATTGCGGATCGGCGGGCGACAGTGAACCGAATACTTCGTCCGTGGAAACGTGCAGAAACCGGAATGCGGCTTTGTCCGCTTCAGGCAGCGTGCTCCAGTGCCGGCGTGCGGCTTCCAGCAGCGTAAACGTTCCGACGACATTGGTCTGAACAAAATCCGCCGGCCCGTGAATCGAGCGATCGACGTGGCTTTCCGCAGCGAAATGCAGTACCGCACGCGGCTTGTATTCGGCGAACAATGCGTCGAGCGCTGCACGATCGCAAATGTCGGCTTGCGCGAACACGTGCTTTGGATTTCCGTGCAGCGATTTTAACGTTCCGAGATTGCCGGCATAGGTCAATTTATCGACGTTCAGAATCGATTCGTCCGATTGACGCAACCAGTCGAGCACAAAGTTGGCGCCGATAAAGCCGGCGCCGCCTGTAACCAATATCATGTACCCTCTTTTTATGTTAATGGCAGTGAATCCTGCCTTGCTCTCATTCGTGCGTGTCGCCCTGATCGACGCAGGACAAAGAATATCAAGAAGCCGTGCGACCCCGGCTGATGCAGGCGGGCTCGATTGCACGCATATTCTAGGGTATTCCTTGGGGGCGACGCATGTGCCAACCGGATAGTCTGTGCTGAAAGACTATTAATTCTCTATACCGCAGGACCCAACCGATACCTGTTGTGCGCGATGTATTGCGATTTCAGGTGCTCTTGCACGGGATTCATCAGACATGCTGGTACGCGCAAACATTTGCGCAGTCCGCAGCAAAGAAACTGCGAGCAGGAGTCGATGATCGAAGGCGGTGATGTTTTTTTACGGTGCTTAAAATCGGTGGCAACTATATCATGCTGGATTCATTCGGTGCGAATCATCTATTTTATGCCGTGATTTGAATCGACGTGTTTTATGCTTTGCCGTCACGGCTGGTGGCGCTATGGTCGTTGACGCATCTGTCGAATTACTCGTTAAATCCGGTTTGATTCGGACACTGTCGCTTGTTGACGCGGGGGCTTGAAGCGAAACACCGCTTCAACCTACTTATGCCGCGGATTGAACACCCGCTGCTGCACATCCGCCCCATGCGCGACGATCGCCGTGCTTTCCGGCACTTCCTCCCACGCCCCGCGCAGGTCGACGAGCGGCTCCGACACGACCATGAACGCGTCGTCGCCCGCTTCGACGATGCGCGGATTATGCGGGTAGAGTTCGTGCAGATGCTTGAACGACGTGCTGTGAAATAGCGAGCGCGATTGCCGTTCGCTCGAGTAGCGCACCGCGATGATCCGGTCGCCATCCGTCGCGCAGATCGTCATGTTGAGTGGCTCGGCGACGCGGTATCGCGCGGCGGATTCCTCGATCACGCCGACCATGCGTTCGAGCGCCTGCAGCGGCATCTGCTCGAGGCCGTAGGTCAACGCGAGACGGAACATCAGCTCTGAGTCGGTCGACCCTTCGAGCGTCGGAAACAGCGCCGGGTCGATCTTCATCGTCAGGTCGCGGCGCAGCTTGTGGAAATCGCGGATCAGCCCGTTGTGCGCGAACAGCCAGCGGCCGTGGCGGAACGGGTGGCAGTTGGTTTCCTGGACGGGCGTATCGGTCGCCGCACGGATGTGCGCGATGAACATCCGCGAGCGAATCGCGCGCGCGGCCTCGCGCAGGTTGCGGTCGTTCCACGCGGGGTGCACGGAGCGGTAGCGGAACGGCAGTTCATCGGGATGGCCATACCAGCCGATGCCGAAGCCGTCGCCATTGGTGGTCGTGGCGCCCAGTTCCGAATGCAGGCTCTGGTCGATCAGCGAATGCTTCGCGCGAAACAGCACGGTCTCGAGATGGATCGGATTACCCGTATAGGCGAGCCAGCGGCACATGGAGCGCTCCTTCGCGATGAACCCTCTCGCGCATGGTAGCCGACTTCGCTGCGCCGTTATACGCGGCTGCCGAGCGCTTGCCGATGGCTCCGCGCCGACGATAGTCGATGAAGGACGGGCGGGTGCCGCATCCTTCATGCGCGCGTCAGTCGCCGAGCGCGTCCATCACGCGGGCGGAGTAGACGAGCGCCGCGCCCGCATTCAGCGCGATCGCGACACCGAGCGCTTCGGCCACTTCCTCCTTGGTCGCGCCATGCTTCGCGGCTTCCGCCGTGTGCACGGCGATACAGCCATCGCAGCGCGTCGTGACGGCCACCGCGAGCGCGATCAGTTCGCGCGTCTTCGCGTCGAGATGACCCGTCTTGGCGCCGGCGCCAGACAGCGCCTTGTAGCCGGCCAGCGTGTCGGGCGAGAGCTTCGCGATGTCGCCGATGCGGGTCGTGAGTTCCTTCCGGTATTCGTTCCAGTTCAGCATGATGCGTCCTTTCGAGAAGAAGTTGGTCGGGCGGCGGATGCCGCGATCTCGGGCGATGCAGTGCTTATTCTGATCGCTCACACTGAGGGTTTCGATACGCTAGAGTGTCAATTTTTAGCGCAAACGTCTCATGGACGCGTTGAGTCAATTGCTGTCGCTGGGCCGCAGCCATGTCGAACTCGACGTGCGCTGCCTGCTCGATGGCCCGTTCGCGATGCCGCACGATGCGTTGCCGCCCGGTGAGGCGGCGTTTCACCTGCTGCTGTCCGGTACGTGCGAGCTGCGCACGGCCGACGGGCGCACGCTGCGGCTGGTCGACGGGGATTTCGTGCTGTTGCCGGCGGGGGACGCGCACGACCTGTCTGATGTCGAAGGCGGCAGTGTGCGGTCGGTCGCGCCGCTGCATGAACCCGGTGCGGCGGGCGGCGCGGTGCTGCCGGTCAAGTCGAATCGCGATATCGCGGCGCCGGCCGATGCAAGCGTCGATCTGCTCTGCGGGCGCTTCGTCTACGCGCGAGGTGCCGGTGATTTGTTGATGCGCACGCTGCCGCGCGTGCTGCATGTCGGGCTGCGCGAGGCGTCCGGGCCCGCGTCGCTGCAACTGCTGACGAGCGTGCTGCGCGCGGAGGCGTCAAACGCGCAGCCGGGTGCACGTGCGATCGTGAATGCGCTCGGACAGGCGCTGCTCGCCTATGCGTTGCGCGCGTACGGCCGCGATGCGCGCGTGCCGGCCGGCTGGCTCGCGTTGGCTGCGGACGCGCGGCTCGGCCCGTCGGTCCAGGCCGTGCTGCAGGCGCCGGCACAGCCGTGGACGGTCGAGTCGCTCGGCGCTGCATCCGCGATGTCGCGCGCGACCTATGCGCGGCATTTCCGAGAAAAGGCCGGGATGAGCGTCGGCGCATTCGTCGCGCGGATCCGGATGATGCATGCATGCGCGCTGCTGCAGGACACGCAGCGCGGCCAGGCAGAGATTGGGCAGGCGGTCGGCTATCAGTCGGAAGCGGCGTTCGGCAAGGCATTTCGCGCGGTGCTCGGCACGACGCCGGGGCGGTGGCGTCGCGCGCAGCGCGACACGTGAGATTGCAGGCGCGAGCGGCGTGCTCGACGCCAACGTCTCATTGGCCGGAATGCGGAAGGGGAGGGATGTCTGACCGCGGGCACGCGTTTGCTTGCACGGCGCGGCAACAACAATGAAAAAGGGGCTTCCGGTTTCCCGGAAGCCCCTTCTTGACATCTTGGTAGGCCGTGCGTGACTCGAACACGCGACCAACGGATTAAAAGTCCGCTGCTCTACCAACTGAGCTAACGACCCAAAGAGCAAAAAATTATAGCGGCGGATCGTGGGCCTGTCAACAACCCGTCACGATAATTTATTTGATGCTCTCGATCTTGCCCTGCGCAGTCTGCGCCGCGTTCGATCCGGCGTATTGCGACACGACCTGCTCGAACGTCTTCTTCGCGGCCGCCTTCTGGCCTTGCTCGAGCTGGTTGGTGCCGATCGCGACGAGCGCGTCCGCCGCGCGCGGATGCTGCGGATACTTGCTCACGATCGCCTGCCACGTCGCGGTCGAGCCGCGGTAGTCGCGCAGCGCGTATTGCGCATTGCCGAGCCAGTACTGCGCGGTCGGCTGGTACGGGCTCTGCGGATACTTCGCGATGAAACTGCGAAACGACGCAGCGGCAGCCTTGAAGTTGCCGTTGCGGAATTGCTGCTGCGCCGCGTTGAGCGCATCCGTTTCACCTGGCTGCACGGTGCCTTCGACACCATCGATCGTCGCCTGCTGCGGCTCGAACTTCTTGAGTCGCGTGTCGAGATCCTGGTAGTACTCCTTCTGCTGCCGCTCGAGCGTCGTCAGCCGGTTCGTCAGATCCTCGTTCTCGCCGCGCAGCGTCGCGACCTGCTGGTTCAGCTGGTCGATACGGCCGGATTGATCGAGGATCGTACGCTGGGCGGCCGACAACTGGCTGGCCAGGTTGTCGCTCTTGCTGCGCAGATCGAGCACGGCGCGGCGCGCCTCGTTGTCGTCGAACATGCCGGCGTGCGCCGGCGCGGCCGACCACGCCGCGCCGACGACGCAGAATGCTGCGGCCATGCGCAGCCAGGATTCACGGTGCGTCATACGGCAATTCTTCCGTTACTTACTGTTGGTAGACGAGGTCGGCGCGACGGTTCTGCGCCCACGATGCTTCGTCGTGACCCGATGCTTGCGGCTTTTCCTTGCCGAGGCTCACGGCTTCCATCTGCGAGTCGTTCACGCCGAGCAGCGCCATCGCGCGGCGGACAGCCTCCGCACGCTTCTGGCCCAGCGCGAGGTTGTACTCGCTCGTGCCGCGTTCGTCGGTGTTGCCCTGGATCAGCACGTGGCGCTGCGGGTGGCTCTTCAGGTACTGCGCGTGTTGCTGCAGCAGCGGCTGGTACTCGTCCTTCACCGAATAGCTGTCGAAGTCGAAGTAAATGCTGCGCTTCGCGAGCGGGCTGTTCGGGTCGTTCAGCGGATCGACGTTCACCTGCGCGACGTTGTCGGCGCTCGGTTGCGTGCTCATCGCGCCCGCGTTGGCCTTGTCGTCGAGCTTCACGCCCGACTTACACGCTGCGAGCGCGCTGATCATCATCACGGCCAGGGCCAGACGAGCTTTATTCGACATCATGGTTACTCTCCTTGTGGTCATTGCATGAAGGGCCCCCACGACGGCTCACGAACGGAGCCGCCCTGGACGGACAGGATCTGCGGCGGCGCGCTGCCGTCGGAGGGCACTGCTGCCAGCACGTTGCGACCACCCGACTGGGTAGCGTAGAGAAGGTACTGGCCGTTTGCCGCGAAGCTCGGCGATTCGTCGCGATTGGTATTCGTGATGGCGTTCGCCGCGCCGGTTTGCAGATCCTGAACGTACAGCTTGAACCCCCCACCCGTGCGGGAGATGTAGGCGAGCAGCTTGCCGTCCGGGCTGATGCGCGGGCTGGTGTTGTAGCTGCCGGTGAAGGTCACGCGTTGCGCGGCGCCGGCGCTTTCGCCTTGCGCGGGCATCCGGTAGATCTGCGGCGCACCGCCGCGATCGCTCGTGAAATAGATCCAGCGGCCGTCCGGCGAGTAGAACGGCTCGGTGTCGATCGAACTGCTCTGCGTGAGCCGGCGCAGACCGCCGCCGTTTGCATTGACCGAATAGATTTGCGTATTGCCCGTCAGCGACAGCGCAACGGCCAGCGTGTTGCTGTCCGGCGACCACGCCGGTGCGCTGTTGTTGCCCTTCTGGTCAGAGACCATGTAGCGGCGGCCCGTCGGCAGGTCATGGATGTAGACGATCGGCTTCTTGCGCTCGAACGACACGTATGCAACCTTCGTCCCGCTCGGCGACCACGCCGGCGAGATGATCGGCTCGGTGCTCGACAACGCGATGCGTGCGTTCTGGCCATCCGAATCCGAGATCTGCAGCTGGTACCGGTTGCCCGTCTTGATCACGTACGACAGACGCGTGGCGAACACGCCGCGCACGCCGAGCAACTTCTGATAGATGTAGTCGGCGATCTTGTGGCCGGCCGTGCGCAGCGTGTTGTCGTTTGCCGTCAGCGACAGACCGCCGAGGCTTTGCTGCTTCACGGTGTCGTACAGGATGAAGTTCACCTTGTACTGGCCGTTGGCTTCGCGGTTCACGCTGCCGGCGACGAACGCGTTCGCGCCCTTGGCCTTCCATGCGCCGAGATCGACCGATGCGGTCTCGGGCACGGGCGTGCTGCCTGCGTCGATATTGGTGAATTTGCCGCTGCGGGCGAGGTCGGCGCGGACGATCGACGTGACCTGCTGCGGCAGGCCCGCCTCGTTCGCGAAATTCGCGGTGGCGATGGGGAACTGGGTCGAACCGACGCCGGTGATCAGCACGTTGACCTGCGCGTTAGCGGCGCTGCCGGCCGCAATCAGACACGAGGCCACGAGTGCCCTGAAACCTAGTTTCGTCATCAAACTCATGCTTCTGCTTCCCATGTGACTTGGATCGCTGCGCAACCGCAGAGACAGTAAAAATACCCGATTCGTTCCCGTCCGGCAGCGACGCACGGAGTGTAAGCGCATTTGCGATCACTCCGCCGCCTTGAAGGTAATCGTAATGTCGGACGGGGTACGACCGTTAGAATCGGGCGGCAATGGGACCGACGCCTGAATCGCATTGACCACGGCCTGATCCCACCCCGAATTTCCGCTCGAGCGGCGGATCGAAACGCTCAGCACGTCGCCCGACGGCGTGCAGCGGATCGCGACGACCGTCGTCAGGCCCGCGCGCTCGCCGCCCCAGACGATGTTCGGCTTCACACGGCGACGCACCTTGTCGGGATAGCCGGGCGACGCGGCGTTGCCGCCGGAGCCCGTCCCGGTACCGCTTTTCGCGAGGCCTTCACCGCCGCCTTCACCGGCCCCGGACATCCCTTGCATCTGCGCGAGACGCGCACTGCGCTCACGGTCGAGCTTCGCCTTCGCCGCGGCATCGGCCTTCGCGCGCGCCGTCGCTTCGGCCTTCGCCTTGGCCTGGGCTTCCGCCTTTGCCTTCGCGGCCGCGTCGGCCTTGGCCTTCGCAGCTTGCTGCGCTTCCAGCTGCGCCTGCTTCTGTTGCTGCAGTTTCTGCTGCTGGAGCTTCTGCTGTTCGAGCTTCTGCTGCTCCACGAGCTGTTGTTGCCTGAGCTTGTCCGCCTGCTTCTGCTTATCGCGCTCGGCGGCCTTCTGCGCGGCGAGGGCGGCAGCCTGCTGGGCCGCGAGCTGCTCACGCCGGGCTTCTTCCTGCTGGGTCTTCAGTTGCTGCGCGCGGCGCTGCTGCTCGAGCAGCGCTTCGCGCGCGGCCGCTTCCTGTTGCCGTTTCTTCTGCTGCAGCGCGATGTCCGCCTGCTCGTCCCGGACCGGGGGAGGGGGCGGTGCGAGCTTCGCCGGCGGCGTGGGTGCGACGACGGGCCGCGGCGCGGGCACGTCGGGCACCTCGGTCCAGAGCTCGGCTTCGGCGCCGGCCGGCGTGCTGTTCTGCCACTGCACGCCGTGATAGAGGAACAACGCGAGCAGCACGTGCATCAGCGCGGCGAGCGCGAACGCGCGCCAGGTGCCGCGCTCGCGAGGGGGCTGAGGCGGATAGGCGTTGCCGCGCGTGGATTGCTGCCGGTTCATTGCGATTTGACGAGGAGGCCGACGCGCTTGACGCCGCGCGCCTTCAGGTCCGACATCACGGTCATGACGGCATCGTACTGCACGGTCTTGTCGGCCGCGATCACGACGGGCTGGTCGGGATGGTCAGCCTGTCGGGCCGAGATGAAGCTGTCGAGTTCGGCCTTGGTCATCGTGTCTTCCTGCGTCGCGCCGGAGTCGCCCTTGTACTTGACGCTCATCGTGCGGTCGGCCTTGATGTTGACGACGACCGGCGGCGTCTGTTCCTGGGGGGCGGCATTGCCGACGGTCGGCAGATTGATGATCGACGGTGCGACGAGCGGTGCCGTGACCATGAAGATCACGAGCAGCACCAGCATCACGTCGATGTACGGCACGACGTTGATGTCGGCCATCGCGCGGCGTGAGCGGCCGCCGCGCATGCTGGATCGAATGGGACTTCCTGCCATGGCGCGCTCCTTACTGGGCCTGACGCTGCAGGATGTTCGAGAACTCTTCGATGAAGGTCTCGAAGCGGATCGCGAGGCGATCGATGTCGTGCGCGTAGCGGTTGTACGCAACCACAGCCGGAATCGCGGCGAACAGGCCGATTGCGGTGGCGACGAGCGCCTCTGCGATGCCGGGCGCGACGTTCGCGAGCGTCGCCTGCTGGACGTTCGCAAGGCCCCGGAACGAGTTCATGATCCCCCAGACGGTGCCGAACAGGCCGATGTACGGACTGACCGAGCCGACCGACGCGAGGAACGCGAGGTTCGCTTCGAGCACGTCCATTTCACGCTGGAACGACGCGCGCATCGCGCGGCGCGCGCCGTCGAGCACGAGGCCCGGGTCGCTGATGCGCTTTTCCTTCGCCTTCAGGAACTCACGCATCCCCGATTCGAAGATCCGCTCGAGCGCGCCGATCGTGTGCCGATTGTTGGCCGCGCTCTGATACAGCGCCTGCAGGTCGCCGCCCGACCAGAAATCCCTTTCGAAGCGTTCGGTCTGCGCGCGTGCGCGGCGGATCGCGAACCACTTGCGGAAGATGAAGGTCCACGACATCAGCGACAGCAGCAGCAGCAGCCCCATCACAGCCTGGGCCAGCACGCTCGCATTAAGGACGAGGGAAATGATCGACAGGTCTTGAGAAGTGTTCATAGAGGTTTGAGTAACGTCCCTTCGGGGGTGTCCGGCGAGGGCGCACGGTATGCGTGTGGCGCGGCGCGCCGGCCTGGCCTGGCGCCGAACCTTGCTTAGTATCGATTCAGGAAGGCAAGTTCATAGGCTTTGTCCAAACGGTGCTCATCCGAGCTTCGTTGACAATACAGTCTGCCCCGCGTCGATGACGGGCCCGCGGTGCAGCGCGTCGAGCACGACCGGCGGGATTGCCGCAGGCCGGATGCCGGTTCGGTCGACGCAGCCGAGACGGATATGTCCGGCGACGAGCAGCGTGTCGCCACGCCAGGCTTCCTGTGTGAATTCCACCGATGCGCGGCCGATGCGTCCGGGCCGGCTCGTGATCGTCAGCGCGTCGTCGAGTCGCGCTGGCGCGCGGTAGTCGAGGGACGTGCTGCGGACGATGAAGATCGCGCCCGTGTCGTCGGCGAGCCGACGCTGGTCGATGCCGCACGCGCGCAGCCATTCGGTACGGGCGCGCTCGAAGAATTTCAGGTAGTTGGCATAGAAGACGATGCCGCCTGCGTCGGTGTCCTCGTAGTACACGCGCACCGGCCAGGTGAAGCCGGAGTGCGCGTCCGGGGAGCGGGTAGGCTGAGTCATGGCGCGCATTCTACCGGAAGGCCGAGACGGGATTCGTAACCGATTCGTAACGGAATGTAGTACGCCGCAGCATGCTGCGGGCCGGTCGGAACCGGCCCGTGGCTGCCCCGCCGTGTCAGCCGCGATGGATCGTGAGGCCCGCCGGGGCCTGGGCGACCGGCATCATTTCGATCGTGTTGATGTTGACGTGTGCGGGGCGCGTTGCGATCCAGTAGATCGTGTCGGCGATGTCCTCGGCCGTGAGCGGCTGGACATTCTGGTAGACATTCGCCGCCTTCGCATCGTCGCCGCGAAAGCGAACGTTCGAGAATTCCGTGCCGCCGCACAGGCCCGGCTCGATGTCGGTGACGCGCAACGGTGTGCCGATCAGGTCGGCGCGCAGGTTCAGGCTGAATTGTCTGACGAAAGCCTTGGTCGCACCATATACGTTCCCGCCCGGATACGGATAGGTGCCGGCCACCGAACCCAGGTTGAAGATATGGCCGCGACCGCGCTCGATCATGCCGGGCAGCAACGTATGGGTGACGGTCACGAGGCCCGAGCAGTTCGTGTCGATCATGGTCTGCCACTCGTCGAGGCTGGCCTTGTGTGCAGGCTCGACGCCGAGCGCGAGACCGGCGTTATTGACGAGCACATCGAGCGCGGCGAATTCGGCGGGAAGGGCGGCCGGCACGGCTTCGACGGCGGCGCGGTCACGCACGTCGAGCTCGAGCGGCAGCAGTGCGTCGCCGAGTTCGGCCGCGAGCGCATCGAGGCGATCCTTGCGACGTGCGGTTGCGACGACACGGTGGCCGCCCTTGACGAAGGCTCGGGCGATGGCGGCGCCGAAGCCGGCGGACGCGCCTGTGACGAACACGATCATTGCTGCTCCTGGTCGGTAACAAAGTAGCGGATGGTATCCCGCAAGCCTACTGAGATTGCGGCATCGCGGCAAGGCGCCAAAGCGCGTTGGCACGGGCGCGTAAAATCTGGCCCTTATTGTTTCCGGGCTACTGCCGTGCGGTTGCCTATTCATGACGCATCCAATACACTAACGCGCTCATCACCCCTGCGTGACTGGCGATAGAACCCTTCGGGTTCAAGGTGGAGCATCCCACCGTGAAGCGCGGGGCGCCGTTTTTGCCGTTCGCCTGGGCAGCCGTTGTGCGCCGTCGCGTGCATCGCCGGTGGCTGTCCTGCCTCGCGTCATACGGATTCTTCCGCCACGTCGGGCTGGTTCCGCCAGCAGCGCAATGTACTCGGCCACTCCGGTCAACCTGTACACACTTAACGGAAACCGTATGTTTGACAGAGCCCAAAGCACCATCGCGAACGTCGACCCCGAAATCTTTGCAGCGATCGAGCAGGAAAACCGCCGCCAGGAAGAGCACATCGAGCTGATCGCATCGGAAAACTACACGAGCCCGGCCGTGATGGCCGCACAGGGCTCGCAGCTCACGAACAAGTACGCGGAAGGGTATCCGGGCAAGCGTTACTACGGCGGCTGTGAATACGTCGACGTGGTCGAGCAACTGGCGATCGACCGCGTGAAGCAGCTGTTCGGCGCGGAAGCCGCGAACGTGCAGCCGAACTCGGGTTCGCAGGCGAACCAGGGCGTGTTTTTCGCGATGCTCAAGCCGGGCGACACGATCATGGGCATGAGCCTCGCGCACGGCGGCCACCTGACGCACGGCTCGCCGGTGAACATGTCGGGCAAGTGGTTCAACGTCGTGAGCTACGGTCTGAACGAAAACGAAGACATCGACTACGACGCCGCCGAGAAACTGGCGAACGAACACAAGCCGAAGCTGATCGTGGCGGGCGCGTCGGCATTCGCGCTGAAGATCGACTTCGAGCGTCTGGCGAAGATCGCGAAGTCGGTCGGTGCGTACCTGATGGTCGACATGGCGCACTACGCGGGCCTGATCGCGGCGGGCGTGTATCCGAACCCGGTGCCGCACGCGGACTTCGTGACGACGACGACGCACAAGAGCCTGCGCGGCCCGCGCGGCGGCGTGATCCTGATGAAGGCGGAGTACGAGAAGCAGATCAACTCGGCGATCTTCCCGGGCATCCAGGGCGGCCCGCTGATGCACGTGATCGCGGCGAAGGCGGTGGCGTTCAAGGAAGCGCTGTCGCCGGAATTCAAGGCGTACCAGGCAAAGGTGGTCGAGAACGCGCGGGTGCTGGCTGAAACGCTGGTCAAGCGCGGGCTGCGGATCGTGTCGGGGCGTACGGAAAGCCACGTGATGCTGGTGGACCTGCGCGCGAAGCACATCACGGGCAAGGCGGCGGAAGCGGCGCTGGGCGCGGCACACATCACGGTGAACAAGAACGCGATCCCGAACGATCCGGAAAAGCCGTTCGTGACGAGCGGGATCCGTCTGGGTTCGCCGGCGATGACCACGCGCGGCTTCGGCCCGGCGGAAGCGGAGATGGTCGGCAACCTGATCGCCGACGTGCTCGAGAACCCGGAAGATGCAGCGACGATCGAGCGCGTGCGCGCGCAAGTGGCCGAGCTGACCAAGCGCTTCCCGGTTTATCGCTGATCCGGCATGCGCTGCCCGTTCTGCCGGCATGAGGACACGCAGGTCGTCGACTCGCGCGTGTCCGAAGATGGCGCCGCGATTCGTCGGCGCCGTCGTTGTTCGGCTTGCGACAAGCGCTTCACGACGTACGAGCGGGTCGAGCTGAACCTGCCGGCCGTCGTGAAGAAGGACGGCAGTCGCACGGAATTCGACCGTCGCAAGATCGTCGCCAGCATGCAACTCGCGCTGCGCAAGCGGCCGGTTGCGGCTGACGCGATCGACGCGGCGGTTGCCCGCATCGAATATCAACTGCTCGCGACCGGCGAGCGTGAAGTGCGTAGCGAGAAGCTTGGCGAACTCGTGATGAACGAGTTGCGCGGCCTCGATACGATCGCCTATGTCCGTTTCGCATCGGTTTATCGCCGGTTCGAGGATGTTTCCGAATTTGCCGACGTGATCGAAGAGTTCCGTCGCGCGTCCCCCTCCAAACCTCCGCGTAAGCGCTGACGCGCTGCGTCCGTTCATCGTCTTCTCCGTGGGTTCGGTTCGCGCCGATTGTGTCGGCCGCGATCGCATGTCGCCAGTCGGCCGTTCGGCTAATGGCGCGTGTCTGCTTGCGTCGCTACAGTCGTCGCATCACGTTGACGGAGGGCGATGGCGATGGGACTGCACCGATCGGGCGTTGAACGATGCATGCGATGTAGCGGCGGTTTTACGCTCGTCGAGCTGATGGTCGCGATCGCGCTGGCGGCCGCGATCGGCCTATACGCAGTGCCGGCATTCGATCAGTGGCACATGCGTGAACGTGTGGATGCACGCTCGCGCGCATTGCTCGGTGCGCTGTCGTTCGCGCGCACCGAGGCGACACGGCTCGGCGTGCGCGTGACGTTGTGCAGGGCCGGGCGCGACGGCGGCTGCATGCATTCCGGCGAGCGGTGTGACCTCGCGGGATGGTCGTGCGGCTGGATCGTCAGCGGGCAATTCGACGGACGATCGCGCGTGCTGCGGCGCTATCCGCGCGATGCCGACATCGCTGTCGCGGGGGCGGCGCACGATCTGGCATTTGCTCCGCCGGCGGGCCAGGTGCTTGGAGGGATCAGGCGTTTCGAGTTGCGTCCTCAGCGCATGCTGTCCGGTGACGACACGCGCGTGTCGCGCTGCATCCGGATCGCGGCGGGCGGCCGGGCGCGCGTCGTCACTGGTCGCTGCGAAGCGGCATGAAGCGCGCGCGAAAGTCGATGCACGGCACGTCGCTGCTCGAAGCGGTGCTGGCCGTCGCGCTACTCGCCACCGTGATGCTGGCCGTGGCCGGCAGCCAGCTTGCGATGACGCGCGCGCAGCGGGCGACGATCTGGCGTGAACGCGCGCTGTGGCTGGCCGATGCTCGCATTGAGAGCCGGCGTGCGGTGGCAGGCTCCGACGACGGCATCGCGGCGCTCGCGTCGGCATCATTGCCAGACGGCACGACGGCGCTCGACGGTGCGCCGGCCGATGTCCGCTACGTGACGGTCGGCTGGCGTGACGCTCACGCCTACGCGCCGACATCGGCGCGCTGCGACAGTGCGCGGGTAACGGCCGTGCCACCGTCGTGCGTGCGCATGCCGTTTCGGGAGGCAGAGGTCAATGCCGATGAACGGTGAACGCCGCAGCCGCGCGCATACGCTGCTCGAAGTGCTGATCGCGATGACGGTCGGTCTGCTGGTGCTTGCCGCTGCCGGTACGCTGTACCACGTCCAGCGCGTCGCGCAGCGGCGAGCGGAAGACGGGTTCCGGATGCGCGATGCGGCCTCGACCGCACTGATGCTGATCGGCCAGCAGATCCAGATGGCCGGGTTTCGCCCGCTCGACGTCGAAGGGCCGCCATCGTTACCGGCGGTGTTCGGCTGTTCCGCGGGCCGTGTGCGAGGCAATGGAGCGCAGGTGCGCTGCGAAGCCGTGCGCGCAGCGTCGGACGCATTGCTGGTTCGTTATGTCGGCGATACCGTGTCGACATGGCCGACGATCGGGGCACAGGTGTCTGATTGTCTCGGGCAGGGTGTTGGCGCGCCGGGTGAGCGGCCGCTCGTGGAAAATCGTTTCGATGCGCATGTCAGTCCGTCGACCGGCGAGCCCGAGTTGTACTGCGAGGGCAGCGGGCGCCCGGGTACGCCGCAACCCGTCGTGTCCGGCATCGATCAACTGCGCGTGCGCTACCTTCGTAGAAAAAACGCGCAGTTTGTCGACGCCGGAGCGATAGGCAGCGGTGACTGGCGCGATGTCGTTGCCGTGCACGTGTGCGTCCGTGCGCGTGGCGAACCGATGCACGAGCCCGCGCGTCATGTCGATTGCGACGGCCGCACAGCCATTTCGTCGGATGGTCGCGCGCATCTGGTGCTGCATCGAATCGTCGCGCTGCGCAATGCCGTGGTCGCATTCACTGATCCGCTGGGTGACGCGGCGCGGGATCAAGGGGTGTTGCGATGATCGACGCAAATCGATCCGTCGACGAACTCGCGATGCGATTCCGCAGGCCGCGCAAGGCAGCACGCCGTGGCGTTCCGCGACATGCGGTTCGCGATGAAGGCCCCATGCCGAGCGGGACAACATCACGCATGCGTTGTCCGTCCGCCAGCCGCGGCTGGCGTCGTGACGCGGGTCTGGCGCTGCCCGCCGTAATCGCGGTCGGAGCGGCAGTCGCCGCGCTGACCGGCACATTGTTCGAATCCGCACTGACGGAATCGCGCCGCGCGCGTGCATTGTCGGATCGGCTGATCGCATTTCATGCAGCCGATGCAGCGTTGGCAGCCTGCACGGCGCGATTGCTCGGAGGCTGGGCGCCGTACATCGACGCACCCGCGTCACCCGGCGAGCCGGACGCATGGCGGCGTGCGCCCGCGCTGAGCGTCGCCGAAGCATTCGCCCCGTTCGCTTCGTGGCCGATGGCGGCCGAGCCGCCGCGTTGCCTGATCGAAGCCTGGCGAGGTATCGGTCCTCAAGGGAGTCGCGCTTATCTCGTTACCGCGCGTGGTGTCGGTGGCCATGCGTCAAGCGCGGTCTGGCTGCAGCGCCAGATCGCGCTGCGAGACGGACGCATCGTTGCACAGCGGTGGCGTCGCGTCGCGGCGGTTCATCGATGAAATGGCCCGCATCGATGCGCCGGTCGGTGGCGTTCACGTTGCTCGAACTGATGATCGTGCTCGCGATCGCGGCCGTGCTGGCCGGGTGGGGTATCCCATCGTATCGCGAGCATGTCGTGCGCGTGCATCGCGCGTCCGCGGTCGCTGCGCTCTACCGCGCAGCTCAGTATCTCGAAACGCTCGACGGCGCGCCGCCACGGACGCTGCCGGACGCATATTCGCAGGCGCCCCCGGACGGTCAAGCGGTCTACCACGTGACGCTGCGGCGAGCGTCGGCGATGATGCGCCGGTGGCGTACGAACTCGTTGCACGCCCGCTCGATGGCGGCCCGATGCGCGACGACGCATGCGGCGCATTCACGCTGCGTGCGGACGGGACTAAAGGCAACGCAGGATCGAACGACGCGCAGGTCGACGCATGGGAGCGGGCATGCTGGGGCGCGCGTTGATCACGCGATCACACACGGAAAACGTGCATCGGCGCGGCGCCGTGCGCCTGTCGTTGCGCGTCAGTCGTCGTTCGCGGCAGTTCCGCGCTCGTCGCGCGACTGTTTCCAGATCCGGTAGACCTCCCATGCGGCGAAGCCGAGGGAGCCCCACTTCAACGCGGGGCCCGCGCTCGCGCGCAGCAGCGAGCGAACGGGTTTCGCCAGCACGAGCGACGCGAGCGAACTCAACATCGGGTACTGGTTGACGAGTTGGCCGAGGCTCGCGTTCAGGTTCTTGGCGGACTGGCTGAACCTGGTGCCCGACAGGCCGGGGACGAACACCTTGAGCCAACTGAAGCGCGTGACGGCGTGGCGCATTTCGGCGGCGGCTTCGGCAAGCTCGAGCCGCTCGACCTCGGATCGCAGGATCAGCAATTCCTTGCGGAGTGCGCGATGCTGCGACGCGCTCCAGTTCGATCGCGACGAATGGGGGCGGGTTGAATGGCCCGTGACGTTCTGGCTCATGGCGCGTCGGCGAAGTAGGTGAGAGAGGGAAACGCGACTGCGTTCACGGCTTGCCGCGGAAAATCTCGCGGTCTTTCTCGAGTTCGGCGAGCGTCGCCTCGAACACGGTCGGCGCGTCGCGCAGGCCCGAACGCGCTTTCAGCGCACATACGATGCCCGCGATCGCGTACAGCGCGGTGATGGCTGCGAGCGACTGCCAGCGATAGGTATCCCAGAACGCGATCGCGACGAGCACGGTCAGGCTGATGAGCGCCATCGTCGCGAGCATCATGGCCGCGAGCCCGAGGAACAGCACGCCCATCAGGCGTTCCTTCTCCTCGGCGAGCTCGATGCCGACCAGTTCGAGGCGCGTTTGCAGGAGGCCGATCGCGGAGCCGACGAGGCGGCGCAGCGGTCCCTGGCCGGACGGCTGCGGGTGAGTGTCTGTCGTCATGGATGAGGCGCTTGTGCGCGCAATGAGCGGCTAGGGCAAAGCCGGCCGGGGGCGAACCGCCGGCTGGCCTCGGCACCCATGCGCCGCACGGGGCGGCACACGGGATGGCGCATGGAGCGGAACGGCGCTGAGCGCGTTACTTGCGGTTGATCAGCAGGCCGATCAGCACACCGACGCCAGCGGCGACGCCGATCGACGTCCACGGATGCTCGTGCACGTAGTCGTCGGTCGCGCGCGCGGCCTTCTTGCCCTTCTCGACCACCACGACCTGGACGTCGGTTGCCTTTTCCTTGGCCTGCTTCAGGCGCGACATGGCTTTCTCGCGCAGCTCGGCCGCACGGTCGCCCGTGCTGCTCGCTGCCTGCTTGAGCAGATCCTCGGCGTCCGCGAGAACGGTTTTGATATCCGACATCAGTTTCTCCTTGTTGATTTCCGACATTGCAACTCCCTTCATGCTGTCATGCTGCAGGTTCACATCGTAGCGAAACCCCTGCCTGCTGGCGAGCCGGGAAGACACGCGGCGGCGGTGCAAGACCACATGGTAAACGACTCGTAAGCAGTGACAGAGCCGCAAATGCTGCGAAAAGTTTCCGTTGCGGACGTCCGGCCTGCGCGGATACCGGGTAAAAATGACAAAAAAGTATGAATATCAAACGGAATAATCGTTCGCACCGCCCATTGCTTCCCGTAAGCTGATGGACTGTCCCGCGCCGTCCAGCGCGCGGTTTCAACCAGCATCGTTCGAGGAGGGAACATCATGAGTCTGCGTCTTGGTGACATCGCACCGGATTTCGAGCAGGAATCGAGCCTGGGCCCCATCAAGTTTCACGAGTGGCTGGGCAACAGCTGGGGCGTCCTGTTCTCGCACCCGGCCGACTACACGCCGGTATGCACGACTGAACTCGGGCTGACCTCGAAGCTGAAGGGCGAATTCGAGAAGCGCAACGTGAAGGTGATCGCGCTGTCGGTCGACGGCGTCGAATCGCACAAGGGCTGGATCAACGACATCAACGAAACGCAGTCGACCGTCGTCGGCTTTCCGATCATCGCCGACGCGGACCGCAAGGTATCGCAGCTGTACGACATGATCCACCCGAACGCGAACGAAACGCTGACGGTGCGCTCGCTGTTCGTGATCGACCCGAACAAGAAGGTGCGGCTCACCATCACCTATCCGGCCAGCACCGGCCGCAACTTCGACGAAGTGCTGCGCGTGATCGACTCCCTGCAACTGACCGACAACTACAAGGTCGCGACGCCCGGCAACTGGAAGGACGGCGACGACGTCGTGATCGTGCCGTCGCTGCAGGATCCGGAAGAGCTGAAGAAGCGCTTCCCGAAGGGCTTCAACGCCGTGCGTCCGTACCTGCGCCTCACGCCGCAGCCGAACAAGTAAGCAGCGGCTGCCGCGTCGGCGGCGCGTGACGAACGCACGCACCGATGAAAACGGCCCGCCGGGCAGCGATGCCGGGCGGGCCGTGTCGTTTCAGCGGCGACGACATGACGCGACGGGTGTCGTCGCGTATCGCGCGAATGATCAGAAGAATGCCTGGATGCCCGTCTGCGCGCGGCCGAGGATCAGCGCGTGGATGTCGTGCGTGCCTTCGTACGTGTTCACCACTTCGAGGTTCACGAGGTGGCGCGCGACGCCGAATTCGTCCGAGATGCCGTTGCCGCCGAGCATGTCGCGCGCGAGTCGCGCGATGTCGAGCGCCTTGCCGCACGAGTTGCGCTTCATGATCGACGTGATTTCGACGGCCGCCGTGCCTTCGTCCTTCATCCGGCCGAGACGCAGCACGCCCTGCAGGCCGAGCGTGATCTCGGTCTGCATGTCGGCGAGCTTCTTCTGGATCAACTGGTTCGCGGCGAGCGGCCGTCCGAACTGCTTGCGGTCGAGCACGTACTGGCGCGCGGTGTGCCAGCACGATTCGGCCGCGCCGAGCGCGCCCCAGGCGATCCCGTAGCGCGCCGAGTTCAGGCACGTGAACGGGCCGCGCAGGCCGCTCACGTTCGGCATCAGGTTCTCTTCGGGCACGAACACTTCGTCGAGGACGATCTCGCCGGTAATCGACGCGCGCAGCCCGACCTTGCCGTGAATCGCGGGTGCAGACAGGCCCTTCCAGCCTTTCTCGAGGATGAAGCCGCGGATCGCGTCCTTGCCGTTTTCCTCCAGTTTCGCCCACACGACGAACACATCGGCGATCGGCGAGTTGGTGATCCACATCTTCGCGCCGGACAGCGAATAACCGCCGGGCACCTTCTTCGCGCGCGTGACCATGCTGCCCGGATCTGAGCCGTGGTTCGGCTCGGTCAGCCCGAAGCAGCCGATCCATTCGCCGCTCGCGAGCTTCGGCAGGTATTTCTGCTTCTGTGCGTCGGAGCCGAATTCGTGGATCGGCACCATCACGAGCGACGACTGCACGGACATCATCGAGCGGTAGCCGGAGTCGACGCGCTCGACTTCGCGCGCGATCAGCCCGTAACTCACGTAATTGAGGCCGGGGCCGCCGTATTCTTCCGGAATCGTCGGGCCGAGCAGGCCGATCTCGCCCATCTCGCGGAAGATCTCGACATCGGTGCGTTCATGGCGGAACGCCTCGGTGACGCGCGGCGCGAGCTTGTCCCGCGCATACGCCTGCGCGGCATCGCGCACCATCCGCTCTTCTTCGGTCAGTTGCTGGTCGAGCAACAGCGGATCATCCCAATGAAAAGTTGCAGCGCTCATCGTGTTATCTCCTGTCGGCCAGAGTTGGCGCTTCAGCGCGTACTCTGGCCCCATGCTTCGCGGTCGGCCAGAGATGGCGCTTCGGTGCTTGCCCTGATCCCATGGTTTGCGGTCGGTCCGGGGTTGGCGCTTCGCTGCCTGGCCCGATGTCTAAAGTTCGCTTGACTGTAGTTCCGCTGTGCGGAACAATGTTTTGCAAAACGAACCCAGTGTAGCATCACATGACGCTTTCAACCATCGACGAAACCACGATCGACGAACGCAAGTTCGTCGTTGCGCTCGCGCGCGGGCTGGATCTGCTGCGTGCATTCCGGCCCGGCGAGACGATGCTCGGCAATCGCGACTTCGCGGAGCGCACCGGGCTGCCGAAGGCGACGGTGAACCGGCTCGCCTATACGCTGACCGTGCTCGGCTACCTGCGTTATGACGAGACGCTCGGAAAGTATGCGCTCGACGCCGGCGTCCTGTCGCTCGGCTACGCGCTGCTGTCCGGCTCCGGGACACTCGATCTCGCGCGGCCGCACATGCAGGCGCTCGCGCGCGAGATCGGCGCGGCCGTGTCGCTCGGCTGCCGCGACGGGCTCGACATGATCTATCTGGAGACAATCCGCAGCGAAACCGCGCTGACGCTCGGGCTTGCGCCCGGCTCGCGGCTGTCGATGCTGACGAGCTCGATGGGGCGCGCGTACCTGGCCGTGCAGCCGGAGGACGTGCGCCGCGCGCTCTATGCGGATCTGCACCGGGCGGCCGGCGGCGCGGCCGACGCGGATGCGCTCGTCGCGGCCGCGCAGCACGCGGTGGCCGAGTTCTCCACGGGCGGATGCTGCTATTCGTTCCGCGCGTGGCACATGGACGTGAACGCGGCGGCCGTGCCGTTTCGTGAGCCGCGCGAGGGGCGCTGGCTGATCCTGAGCTGCAGCGGGCCCGCGTCGTCGATGGACGAGAACGTGTTCCGCACGCAGATCGGGCCGAAGCTGAAGGCGCTCGCGCAGCGGCTCGGGCAGACGGTCTGAACCGGGCGCCGCGAGCGGCGCGTCGCCGGGTCGACCACGCACCGGCGTGGGCGCCGCCGACGATTGCACCGCGAGCGAACCGCGCTCATCATCGTCCACCCGTTCCGCGACGATGACGAGGTTTGCGATGTCCCACCTGGAAACCATGGAAGGCGGTTGCGCATGCGGGGCGATCCGCTATCGGATCGCCGGCATTCCGGCCGACGCAGGCTTTTGCCATTGCCGGCTCTGTCAGCGCACGACGGGGGCGGCGGTCGTCGCGTCGGCATCGGTGCCGCTCGACGCATTCGAATACCTGCAGGGCGAGCCGACGGTCTATGCGTCGAGCGCCTGGGGCGAGCGGCGCTTTTGCGGGCGCTGCGGCGCGCAGTTGGAGTACCGGCTGGCCGATGCGCCGACGACCGTGGAAATCAACTATGCGACGCTCGACGAGCCGGCGCGGCTGCGTCCCGCATGGCACGTCTGGTACGGGGATCGCTTCCCGGGCATCGAGATCGACGACGATCTGCCGAAATTCGACGATGGCGGAAGAGCGTAGGCGGCGGCCGTCGATGTCGACGTGCCGGCGTCGAATCCGCGCGCAAGCGCGTTCGACCTTTCACGGATGAGCGGAAACGGAACCGGCCGGCATCGAGCGACGATGCACGCCGTCCCCGATTCCCGACGCAATACCGACACCGGATTCCGTCATCCGACGCGCCGCACCGCGCGCGGGCCGGTTCTCCCCTCGCTCAGGCCGGGACGACCTTCGCGAACACCGGCCCCTGCATGAACCGCACGTCGTGCTGGCGCAGCAGCTCGCACTGCGTCTCGTCGACGACGCCGTCGAAAATCAGTGGAATCCGCACGCGCTGCGCATATGCGACCAGCGCCTTCACCATCCCGTCGCGCAACGCGATGCCTGCATCCATCTTGATGTAGTCGGGACGCGCCATCTCCGATTCGACCGCGAGGATCCGGCCCGGGTCGGGCAGCTTATCGGCAACCTTGAAGCCGTGATGCTGGTAGCTGCGCGTCAGGTAGCCGAGGAAGGTTTTATGTGCGACCGCGGCGGCCGGCAGCTCGATCACGATCCGCTCGGTCGGCAGCCCGAAGCGCTGCAGCACCGACCAGAAATGCTTGCCGTGATCGTACTTCACGCTCTTGAGCAGCCGTTCGTGCACGCGCAGGAACAGCAGCCCGTGGCGTTGCGCGCCGAAGAAGTTGATCGCATGCAGCGCGCGGGACAGCCGGTCGATCGCGACGAGCGTCTGGTCGTCGACGGCCGAGTCGACCGGATCGTGCGGCGCACCCGTGACCAGCGTGACGGCCTGGAAGCCGAGTTCGTCGCCGTAGCGTTCGATCGCGTCGGCGAATGACGTCGACTGCGGCGCGCCGGGCATCGTCACGTCGTAGATCGGCTCATAGGCGCTCGCGAGCGTGCGCTCCGGCAGCTTTGCGCACGCGGTGCCGCCCTCGGCGAGCGCAAGGTGTTCCCGCAGATACGGCAATTGCCCCGCACGGACGACCAGCTCGGGAATGTTGGGCGGAATCATTGGCGTAGGAAGGAAAAATGGCGGCCCAAACGGCCGCCTCATGACTTGATATTAGCAGCGCGTGCCCGGCTCGGCTCGGCGTTTCGCTCATATGGTTATCCCGCCCTCGCGTCGATGGCTAGGGTTTACGTTGATTTCACTATTCGTAATTGGTTTTACTATTCGTAAATCCAAAGATTTGTCGCCGATCAAGAAAAGCGGCGTTCGGGCGCCCGGAGCGGCGCCGTTTCCCGAATCGAATCAACAGGAAGCAAGGAGCGAGACGTGGCGGTTGACAGCAGGTGGGCGAGGCAGGGCGGGCCGCGGCAGCGGCGGGCAACGGGCATGAGCGGGACGAAGCCATGCGCTTCGGCGCGCGCGCGGCAGCGCTGAGGAGCGGATGGCGACCATGAGCATCGATTACCAGACGCTGAAATTCGACTACAAGCCGCGCGCGACGCGGGCCGCCGGCGACGATGCGGCCATCCACCCGGTGATCGTCGTCGGTGCGGGCCCGGTTGGCCTGTCGGCCGCGATCGATCTCGCGCAGCAGGGCGTGCCGGTCGTGCTGCTCGACGACGACGACACGCTGTCGACGGGTTCGCGCGCGATCTGCTTCGCGAAGCGCACGCTCGAGATCTTCGACCGGCTCGGCTGCGGCGAGCGCTTCGTCGACAAGGGCGTGAGCTGGCACGTCGGCAAGGTGTTCCTGCAGGACGAACAGCTGTATGCGTTCGACCTGCTGCCGGAGGAAGGCCATGCGCGTCCCGCGTTCATCAACCTGCAGCAGTACTACGTCGAAGGCTATCTGGCCGAGCGTGCGTTCGCGCTGCCGAACATCGACATCCGCTGGAAGCACAAGGTGACGGGTGTCGCGCAAGGGGCGGAACACGCCACGCTCACCGTCGAGACGCCGGAAGGCATCGAGACGCTGCGCGCACAGTACGTGATCGCGGCCGACGGCTCGCGCAGCCCGATGCGCGCGGCAATGGGTCTCGAGAGCCGCGGCCGCACGTTCAAGGACCGCTTCCTGATCGCCGACGTGAAGATGAAGGCGGAATTCCCGACCGAGCGCTGGTTCTGGTTCGATCCGCCGTTCCACCGCAACCAGTCGGTGCTGCTGCACCGCCAGCCCGACAACGTGTGGCGCATCGACTTCCAGCTCGGCTGGGACGCCGACCCGGTCGCCGAGAAGCAGCCGGAGCGCGTGATCCCGCGTGTGCGCGCGCTGCTCGGGCCGGACGTCGAGTTCGAGCTGGAATGGGTGAGTGTCTATACATTCCGCTGCCAGCGGATGGATACGTTTCGGCACGGCCGCGTGCTGTTCGCGGGCGACTCCGCGCACGGCGTGTCGCCGTTCGGCGCGCGCGGCGCGAACAGCGGCGTGCAGGACGCGGACAACCTCGCGTGGAAGTTGAAGCTCGTGCTCGACGGCCGCGCGGATGACCGCCTGCTCGACACCTATGCGAGCGAACGCGAATTCGCGGCCGACGAGAACATCCGCAACTCGACGCGCTCGACCGATTTCATCACGCCGAAAAGCGCGGTGTCGCGCGTGTTCCGCGACGCGACGCTGAAGCTTGCACGCGACTGCGAATTCGCGCGCAAGCTCGTGAACAGCGGCCGCCTGTCGGTGCCGGCGGTACTCGCCGATTCGCCGCTGAATACGCCGGACCGCAACGGCGACGTGTTCGCGTGCGCGATGCGCGCGGGCGCGGCCGCCGCTGATGCGCCGGTGCGCGCGCAGGGCGTGTCGGGCTGGCTGCTGCGGCATCTGGGCGACGGCTTCACGGGCGTGCTGTTCGGGCTGCCGGGCGACGCCGCCGCACTCGCGCAGGCCCTCGACGGCCTGGCGCTGCCGGTGCGGCCGGTGCTGGTCGTGCCGGCCGGGCATGCGCAACCGGTGGCCGGAGTCGACGTCGTGGAGGACGTTGACGGCCTCGCCGCGCAACGCTACGACGCGAAGCCGGGCACGTTCTACCTGCTGCGCCCCGACCAGCACGTCTGTGCGCGGATGCGCTCGCTCGAGCGCCAGGCGGTCGCCGACGCGCTGGCGCGCGCGACCTGCGCGCGCGGAACATCGCATTGAACACGACAACGATACCGGAGACACCCGTCATGCCCCGACTCGACACCCGCCCGCGCCTGGCCGATCCGGATGCGTTCTACGAAGCGCTGATCGACATGCATCGCGACCTGTCCGACGCCGACAGCCAGCTCGTCAACGCGAAGCTGATCCTGCTGCTCGCGAACCAGATCGGCGATGCCGACGTGCTGCGCGAAGCGATGGCGCTCGCGCGCCAGGGCGTGACGCCTCCTGTGCATCCCGCCGCCGAGGTGGCGCAATGAGCGCGGCGCCGGCCGACGCGCGCGTGCTCGAAGTCGAGCGCGTGATCGACGAGACCCACCGCCCGGGTTTTCACTGGATGCTGCTCGCGTTGTGCGGGCTGTGTCTCGTGATCGACGGTTTCGATGCGCAGGCGATGGGGTATGTCGCGCCCAGCGTGATCGCCGAATGGGGCGTGCCGAAGCAGGCGCTCGGGCCGGTGTTCAGCGCGAGCCTGTTCGGGATGCTGCTCGGCGCGCTCGGGCTGTCGGTGCTGGCCGACCGGATCGGGCGGCGCCCGGTGCTGATCGGCTCGACGCTGTTCTTCGCGGCGACGATGCTCGCGACGCCGTTCGCGGGTTCGATCCCGGTGCTGATGGCGCTGCGCTTCGTCACGGGCCTCGGCCTCGGCTGCATCATGCCGAACGCGATGGCGCTGGTCGGCGAATTCAGCCCGGCCGCGCATCGCGTGAAGCGGATGATGATCGTGTCGTGCGGCTTCACGCTCGGCGCCGCGATCGGCGGCTTCATCAGCGCCGCGCTGATTCCGGCGCTCGGCTGGCGCTCGGTGTTCTTCGTCGGCGGCGCGGTGCCGCTCGTGCTGACCGTCGCGATGCTCGCGCGGCTGCCGGAGTCGCTGCAGTTCCTGGTGCTGAAAGGGCGCGACACGCAGGCACGCGCGTGGCTCGCGCGCTTCGCGCCTCAGGCCGGCATCGATGCGAGCACGCGCCTCGTCGTGCGCGAGCGCGCGGCGAGCGGCGCGCCGGTCGCCGAGCTGTTCCGCGATGGCCGCCTGCCGGTCACGCTGCTGCTGTGGGCGATCAGCTTCATGAACCTGATCGACCTGTACTTCCTGTCGAACTGGCTGCCGACCGTGATGCGCGACGCGGGCTATTCGCCGGGCACGGCGGTGATCGTCGGCACGGTGCTGCAGACGGGCGGCGTGATCGGCACGCTGTCGCTCGGCTGGTTCATCGAACGCTACGGCTTCGTGCGCGTGCTGTTCGCGTGCTTCGCATGCGCGGCGGTCTCGGTCGGACTGATCGGCTCGGTCGCGCATGCGCTGCCGTGGCTGCTGATCGTCGTGTTCGCGGGCGGATTCTGCGTGGTCGGCGGGCAGCCGGCCGTGAATGCGCTCGCCGGCCAGTATTACCCGACGTCGCTGCGCTCGACCGGCATCGGCTGGAGCCTCGGCATCGGCCGGATCGGCTCGGTGCTCGGGCCGCTCGTCGGCGGACAACTGATCGCGCTCAACTGGACCAACGGCGCGTTGTTCCATGCGGCCGCGTTGCCCGTGCTGTGCTCGGCGCTGTTCGTGCTGGGACTGGCCGGCGTTACGCGTCGCAGCGCTGCGCAGGCGCCGAACGCCGCCATGAATTGATGGAGAAAGGAAACGATGACGCTTGACCTGTCGAAACCGGCGCGAGCCGGCTACCTGAGCGGTTTCGCGAACGAATTCGCGACCGAGGCACTGCCCGGCGCGCTGCCGCACGGGCGCAACTCGCCGCAGCGCGCGCCGTACGGGCTGTATGCGGAGCAACTGTCGGGCACCGCGTTTACCGCACCGCGCAGCCACAATCGCCGCTCTTGGCTGTACCGGATCCGTCCGGCGGCCGTGCACCGGCCGTTCGAGCCGTTCACGGGCCCGCAGCGGCTCGTGTCGGAATTCGCCGACTCGGCCGACGTGCCGCCGACGCCGCCGAACCAGCTGCGCTGGGATCCGCTGCCGATGCCGGTGGAGCCGACCGATTTCGTCGAAGGGCTCGTGACGATGGCCGGCAACGGCTCGGCGGCCGCGATGAACGGCTGCGCGGTCCACCTGTACGCGGCGAACCGCTCGATGCAGGACCGCTTCTTCTACAGCGCCGACGGCGAACTGCTGATCGTGCCGCAACAGGGGCGGCTCTTCATCGCGACCGAATTCGGCCGGCTCGATGTCGAACCGTTCGAGATTGCGGTGATCCCGCGCGGCGTGCGTTTTTCCGTCGCGCTGCCGGACGGCGACGCGCGCGGCTACATCTGCGAGAACTTCGGCGCGCTGCTGCGCCTGCCCGACCTTGGGCCCATCGGTTCGAACGGACTCGCGAACCCGCGCGATTTCCTCACGCCGCAGGCCGCGTACGAGGATCGCGAAGGCGCGTTCGAGCTGATCGCGAAACTGAACGGGCGCCTGTGGCGCGCGGACATCGGACATTCGCCGTTCGACGTCGTTGCGTGGCACGGCAACTACGCGCCGTACAAATACGACCTGCGCCTGTTCAACACGATCGGTTCGATCAGCTTCGACCATCCCGATCCGTCGATCTTCCTCGTGCTGCAGTCGCCGAGCGATACGCCCGGCGTCGACACGATCGACTTCGTGATTTTCCCGCCGCGCTGGCTCGCGGCCGAGGATACGTTCCGCCCGCCGTGGTTCCATCGCAACGTCGCGAGCGAGTTCATGGGGCTCGTGCACGGCGCGTACGACGCAAAGGCCGAAGGCTTCGTGCCGGGCGGCGCGAGCCTGCACAACTGCATGTCGGGCCACGGGCCGGATGCGGACACGTTCGAGAAGGCGTCGGCGAGCGACACGACGAAGCCGCACAAGGTCGACGCGACAATGGCGTTCATGTTCGAAACCCGCACGCTGATCCGGCCGACGCGCTATGCGCTCGACACCGCGCAGCTGCAGGCCGACTACTTCGAGTGCTGGCAAGGCATCAAGAAACACTTCAATCCGGAGCAACGATGAGCGACACCCAAGACTGGCGCGCGACGCTCGACCCCGCCCGCAAGAGCTGGGTCGACACGGTGAACGATCCCGCCTGCGATTTCCCGATCCAGAACCTGCCGTTCGGGATCTTCAGCGATGCGAAGCAATCGGCCCGGCGCGCGGGCGTCGCGCTCGGCGACCAGATCGTCGACCTCGCCGCGCTCGCGCGTGCGGGCCTCGTGACGCTGCCGACCGGTGCTGACGTGTTCGCCGCGCCGACGCTCAACCCGTTCATCGCGCTCGGTCGCGACGCATGGCGCAGCGTGCGCGTGCAGCTGTCCGACCTGTTCTCGCGCGACGACGCGCGACTGCGCGACGACGCCGCGCTGCGCGCGCAAGTGCTCGTCGCGCAACGTGATGCGACGCTGCATCTGCCGGTCGATATTCCCGGTTACACCGATTTCTATTCGTCGAAGGAGCATGCGACCAACGTCGGCTCGATGTTTCGCGATCCGAAGAATGCGTTGCTGCCGAACTGGTCCGAAATGCCGATCGGCTACAACGGCCGCGCGTCGTCGGTGGTCGTCAGCGGCACGCCGGTGCGGCGCCCCAACGGGCAACTGAAGCTGCCCGACCAGGAGCGTCCGGTGTTCGGCGCATGCCGCAAGCTCGACATCGAGCTGGAGACGGGGTTCATCGTCGGCAAGGGGAACGCGCTCGGCGAGCCGATCGCATGCGAGGATGCCGAAGCGCACATCTTCGGGATGGTGCTGCTGAACGACTGGAGCGCGCGTGACATCCAGCAGTGGGAATACGTGCCGCTCGGCCCGTTCAATGCGAAGACCTTCGCGACGACGATCTCGCCATGGATCGTCACGCTCGACGCGCTCGAGCCGTTTCGCGTCGCGCAGCCCGAGCAGTCGCCGCAGCCGCTCGCGTATCTGCGGCACGCGGGCAAGCACGCATTCGACATCGCGCTGGAAGTGACGCTGCGCCCCGAAGGGGCCGCCGAGGCGACGTCGATCTGCCGCACCAACTTCAGGCACATGTACTGGACGATGGCGCAGCAGCTCGCGCATCACACGGTCGCGGGCTGCAACACGCGCGTCGGCGACCTGATGGGATCGGGCACGATCAGCGGGCCGACGAAGGATTCGTTCGGCAGCCTGCTCGAGCTGACGTGGAACGGCAAGGAGCCGCTCGCGCTGAACGGCGGCGGCAGCCGCGCCTTCATCGAGGACGGCGACGAACTCACGCTCGCGGGCTGGTGCCAGGGCGACGGCTATCGCGTCGGGTTCGGCGCATGCGCGGGCAAGATTCTGCCGGCGCACGGCGGATAACCGACTGCACCGCGACTCGCGACGCGTAGTCCGGAAGGACAGGGCGGCCCGCATTGCGCGGGCCGTTTTCGTTGTGGCGGCGGATGGCGACGCGCACGCGCCGGTGCGTGACGCTGGACACGAGCATCGGCGCTCACGCCAGCGACAGCGGCAGCGTCAGACCGCGCGCTGCAACGCGGCGCGCCGCTCCCACAGCGCGGCCGCGACGAACGCGGCGACGCACACGACCAGCACGCCGATCAGCGCGTTGCTGCCCAGTTGCTCCATCAATGCACCTGCAACCAGCGGGCCGCCGAAGCTCGCGGCACTCCACGATGCCGACACGAGCGAGCTCGCGGTGACGAGCGCCGCGCCGCGGAAGCGTTCGCCGCATGCGACGAGCGACAGCGTGTAGATGCTGCCGGCGGCCGCGCCCAGCACGAACAGCAGCGGCCAGCACAGCCACGGGTTCGCGATCACGAACGGCAGCAGCGGCAGGCCCGCGAGCACGATCCAGCCGGCGCCGAGATGCACGCGTTCGCGGCCGAGCTTGTCCGCGAGCCAGCCGATCGGGAACTGCATCGCGGTGTCGCCGAACAGCATGATCGACGCGAGCAGCACCGCCGTCGCGCTCGCGACGCCGTGATCCATCGCATAGAGCGGCAGCAGCGACAGCGCGAGCGTATCGAACAGCGCGAAGAAGCCGGTGCCGATGATCAGCGCGGGCATGCGCGGCAGCACGGCAAGCCAGCTGTCGTGCGCTGCGTGATGCGCATCGTCGCCGGCGAGCGGCGCGCGGCGGATCGTCGCGAGCGTCGGCAGCGCGAGCAGGAACAGCGCGCCGCACAGCGCGAAGCGGATGCTCGTCGCGCCGGCGATCTGGCTGACGAGCACGGGCCCCGCCATCTGGAACAGCGTGAAATTGGTCGCGTAGATCGCGACCACGCGGCCGCGCGTCGAATCGTCGGCGAGCTGGTTGACCCACGCCTCGCCGATGGTGAACAGGAGCATCAGCGCCGCACCGCACAGCACGCGCAGCACGCCCCATACCATCAGGTTCGACGTGAACTGCATCAGCGCCGTGGCCGCCGCGAGCAGCACGACGGACACGACGATCGCACGGCGTGCGCCGATGCGCCGCGCGAGCGCGGTGACGAACGGGACGATCGCGAGGCCGCCCAGTGCCTGCGCGGCCGTCAGCATGCCGACGACATTGGTGCCGTGTCCGGCTTCGGTCAGTGCAAGCGCGGTGAGCGGCATCGTCGCGCCGGTGCCGAGACCGACGACCGCGACGCTCAGGATCAGCGCGAGGAAATCACGATTGAGAATGGCTTTCATCGGCCGCGATGCTACACCGCGAACCCTGAAAGGTCCATGAAGGCCATCAGGGTTGCATGGCGTTGTTTGCGCAACGAACGCGGCGGCACGCGGCCGGCTGCCGCACCGCCGCGCGTCGCCGCTGCGCGCGCGTCATACGTATCCGGTCGGCCCGCTCACCGGACGGCGTTCGAGCGACGCCGACCACAGCGTGAGCGCGAGCGCGGCGACCGCCATCGCCGCACCGACCCACGGCAGATTCACGAGCGACACGCCGGAGCCGATCGCCATCCCGCCGAGCCAGGCGCCCGTCGCGTTGCCGAGGTTGAATGCGCCCTGGTTCAGCGTGGACGCGAGGTTCGGCGCGTCGCTCGCGCGATCGACGATCAGGATCTGCAGCGGCGGCACGATCGCGAACGCGAGGATGCCCCACACGAAGATCGTCGCGAGCGCCGCGAACGGCACGTGCATCGTGCCCGCGAACAGCGCGAGGACGATGCCGATCAGCGCGAGCGTGGCGATCAGCGACGGCATCCGGCGCCAGTCGGCGAGCTTGCCGCCCAGCGTGCCGCCGACCGTCAGGCCGAGACCGAACAACAGCAGCACGTAGGTGACCTGGCGCGGCGAGAAGCCCGTCACGTCCTCGAGGATCGGCGTGATGTACGTGAACACGCTGAACAGGCTCGCGGACGCAAGCACGCTGATGCCGAGCACCATCAGCACCTGCGGGTGCTTCAGCACGCTGAATTCGCGCGTGATGCTGGTGTCGGGCATCGCGAGGTTCCTCGGCAGGCACACCGCGAGCGCGGCGGCCGCGGCGATGCCGATGCCGGTGACGGCCCAGAACGTGGCGCGCCAGCCGTATGCCTGGCCGAGCGCGGTGCCGAGCGGCACGCCGAGCACGTTCGCGAGCGTGAGGCCGGTGAACATCAGCGCGATCGCCTGCGCGCGCCGGTTCGGCGCGACGAGGTTGCTCGCGACCACCGAGCCGATCCCGAAGAACGCGCCATGGCAGAACGCGGTGACGACGCGCGCGGCCATCAGCACCGCATAGCCGGGCGCGATCGCGCAGAACAGGTTGCCCGCGATGAACAGCCCGATGAGGCCCATCAGCGCCCGCTTGCGCGGCATCTTCGCGGTAACGACCGCGAGAATCGGTGCACCGATCGTCACGCCGAGCGCGTAGCCCGACACGAGCATTCCGGCGGCGGGGATCGACACGCCGAGGTCGCGGGCGACATTGGGCAGCAGCCCCATGATCACGAACTCGGTGGTACCGATTCCAAATGCGGCGACGGCTAGGGCGAAAAGAGGTAATGGCATCGCGGTGGGCTGCGGAAAAGGCCGTGGCCCGGGAGCCGGCGCGGGATGCGCGGGACGGGCAGGGCGGGGGAGGCGTCAGCCGCGATTCTACTTCAGTGAAAACCCCTATGCTCGGGGCCAAAACAGATGTTGCCGGCGTGCGACGTGGTCATGGCAGGGCTGCGCCACAGTGTGGGATTCGGGGCGGATGGCGGTGGCGCGCATGAAATTCGGGTCGGAGCGAAGCCCGTGGAGCGGCCGTTCCGCGCGCGTTGCGTTCGGGTATGCGGTCGATCGACGATCGGTCAGCGCTCGTGCCCCGCGCCGGCGGGTGTCGAGTCGGAGCGGTCATCGGGTTCGGCGCCGGCGGGCGATGGCGATGACGGCGATCCGGCTGTCGTGCCGGCGTCCGCCGTGCAATCGGCGGCCTGCGTCACCGGTGCGTCCCAGCCGTTTTCGAACAGGCATGCCTCGATCGGCATCCGCGCGGCCCAGCGCTCTTCCTCGAGCATCGGCTTCGCATAGAACGCATCGACATGCCCGACGCACAGCACGGCGATCGGCTTCGCGCCGGCCGGCATGCCGAGCAGCGTGCGCAGCGCGTCGACGTCGAACAGCGATACCCAGCCCATCCCGAGCCCTTCCGCGCGTGCGGCGAGCCACATGTTCTGGATCGCGCAGGCGGCGGATGCGAGGTCCATCTCCGGCAGCGTGCGGCGGCCGAATACGTGGCGCTCGCGATCGTCGGTCAGCGCGACGACCAGCAACTCGCCGCATTCGCGCACGCCTTCGACCTTCAGCCGCATGAATTCGTCCTGCCGCTCGCCGAGCGCGTCGGCCGTCGCGCGGCGCTCGGCCTCGACCAGCGCGTGGATCGCGGTGCGCAGCGCGGGATCGGTGATGCGGATGAAGCGCCATGGCTGCATGAAGCCGACGCTCGGCGCATGGTGCGCGGCGCGCAGCAGCCGCGCGAGCGTGGCGGGATCGACGGGCGCCGGCGTGAAGTGGCGCATGTCGCGCCGTTCGAAGATGGCGCGGTAGACCGCGGCAATGGCGGAGTCGTCGAAACGCATGAGCGGCAGAAGCAAGGGAGAGGTCGGCGCAACGATAGCAGACGCCGGGCGTGCGGCGTTACATCAGTCGAAACAAAATGATGGATCGTTGACGGATCGCTTGCGCCGAACGCCGTCGGTCAGCGTCCCGTCGTGACGACGTTGGTCGGCGTGCCGGCGTGCCACGCCTCGATGTTCAGCAGCGTCGTGTGCGCGATCTCGGCGAGCGCCTCGCGCGTGAAGAATGCCTGGTGCGACGTGACGATCACGTTCGGGAACGTCAGCAGGCGCGCGAGTACGTCGTCCTGCAGCGGCAGGTCGGAGTGATCCTCGAAGAAGAGGCCGCTTTCCTCCTCGTACACGTCGAGCCCGAGATGGCCGAGCTGGCCGCTCTTGAGCGCGTCGACCAGCGCCTGCGCGTCGACGAGGCCGCCGCGGCCGGTATTGATCAGCATCGCGCCGTGCTTCATCCGCGCGAGCGTCTGCGCGTTGATTAGATGGTGCGTCGACGGCAGCAGCGGGCAGTGCAGGCTGACGATGTCCGCATGGTGCAGCAACTCGTCGAGTTCGACGTAGCGTGCGCCGAACGCGATCAATTCGTCGTCGTACGGCGGCATCGAGTGCGCGAGCACGTGCATCCCGAAGCCCATCATGATCTTCGCGAACACGCTGCCGATCAGGCCGGTGCCGATCACGCCGACGGTCTTGCCATGCAGGTCGAAGCCGAGCAGGCCGTTCAGCGAGAAGTCGCCTTCGCGCGTGCGTGCCACCGCGCGCGGCAGCCGGCGGTTGAGTGCGAGGATCAGCGCGACCGCGTGTTCGGCAACCGCATGCGGCGAATACGCGGGCACGCGCACGACGGCAATGCCGAGCCGCTCGGCGGCCGCCAGGTCGACGTGGTTGAAACCCGCCGAGCGCAGCGCGATCAGGCGTGTGCCGCCGTCGGCGAGCCGTTCGAGCACTGCCGCGTCGACGGTGTCGTTGACGAACGGGCAGACGACCTCGTAGCCGTGCGCGAGGATCGCGGTTTCCGCGTCGAGGTGCGACGGCTGGAAGTGCAGCCGATAGCCGAATTGCCGGTTGGCGGCGGTAAAGGATTCGTCGTCGTACTGCCGGCTGCTGAACAGGATCACACGCACGCTGCACCTCCGATGGCTGTCGCGTGCAGTTTACTGCAGGCCCGTCTGCCGGCCGGTGACGATGTCGGCGCGATCGGGCGTGCGCAGGAAGCCGTAGCCGGTCCGTTCGCGGGCCGCCTGCGTGCCGAAATGCTCGAGCGCATGCTCGACGAAGCTGCGCGTGCGGGCCGGCACGTACTGGCGATTTGGGTAGACGACGGATAGCTGCGCGTCCGGGTCGTCGATCCGGAAGGCGGGCAACAGCCGCACGAGCGCGCCGGTGGCGAGCGCATCGGCGATGCTCGGCTCGGGCAGCACCGCGATGCCGGACCCGGCGACGGCTGCCGCCTGTACGAGCGCCAGCTGGTTGACCGTGCAGGTCGGGCGCACCGTGATCGAATGCGTGACGCCGTCGTGGCCGACCAGCCGCCACGCGGGCGCATGCTGGTGCGGTGCGAGCGCGACCCAGTCGTGGCCCGGCAGATCCTCGGGGGTGCGCGGCTCGCCGCGCCGTTCGAGATACGCGGGCGCCGCGCACGCGACGAACGGGTTCGGCGCAAGTGCGTGGCCGATCAGCGTCGGGTTGCCGTCAAGCCGGTTGCCTGTCGCGATGCCGACGTCGTAGCCGGAATCGAGCACGTCGAGCGGCCCTTCGGCGACCGTGAGCTGGACCCGCAGTTCGGGGTAGCGGTGCCGGAAACTGCTGACGAGCGGCGTCAGCGCAAGCGGCGACAGCAACCCCGACGCGACGACCCGCAGCGTGCCGGCCGGCTCGCGCACGGCGTGCGCGACGGACGCTTCGAGGTGGTCGAATTCCTCGAGCAGCGCCCGGCAGCCGTCGAGGTAGCGCAGGCCGGCCTCGGTCAGCGACAGGTTGCGCGTGGTGCGGTGAATCAACCGCGTGTTCAGGTGAGACTCGAGCATTGCGATCGAGCGCGTGACGAGCGCATTCGACACGCCTAGATGGTGCGCGGCGCGCCGGAAGCTCTGCTGTTCGGCGACGCAGACGAACACACGCATGGTCTGAATCTGGTTCATGGCTCGCGAATTTCTGGCCCGGTTGATTGATTTTGGTTGTGATTTTTCGTTGCACGACCTGGAAAGCCGTCGCGTGACGCCAGGTTCCGGCCCGTATCGAAAAATCGGTTTTCGATTCTGCAGACGATTGTTCATTACGGAGCCAATATCCGTCAACCTGAGAAAATGGGCGGGTTGCGTAAAATCGAAATCGCGGGTATCGATTTAACGCGGCGATGTCGCGTGTGCGTGCGGTGAATAGCCGGAGGTGTATTGGGAGAAATTTCTGCGGGTTTGAATATTTTCCATGTGAATCAATATATTGCGGATGATCGTGTGTGGCGGGTGCGGTAATGGGTGAAATCGCTCACCAATAGATGCTGCGATAGTGGATGTTTTTGAACAGGTCCGGTTTTCGTCGGCCGATTCCGCCCTGCGCGATTTTTATCGTGACGACCGGTATTCCGGTCGATGCATGTGTCGTGCAGAACGCGGCCATCCGGAGTGCGACGCAATACTGCCCGAGAAAATCGTGGGCATTGAGCCGCGGATGGAACCGTTACGCATGCGCACGGCAATGCCGCGGTATTGCAAGATCGGTCGTGCGGCGCGGGTGCGGCCGGCTGGCCCGGTCCGTCGACCGGGCCAGCGCCACGCTGTCCGGCTGTGCGTGCCTCTTGCGCGCGGGCGCGGAACGCGGAATGATCGATCAGTTCGCCGTGCCGTGCGGCGAACGACGTCCGAGCGTTTTCTCCGTTCCTTCTCTACCTGCCATGTCCATCGATTACTCGCCGATTCCCTGTCCCGTCGTCGTGCCGCTCGACGCGATCCTGCCCGAAGAACCGCTGCTGATGATGGGGGCCGGCCCGGTCCCGATTCCGGCCGCCGTCGCAAAGGCGAACACGATCGTGATCAACCACCTCGGCGCGACGATGGCGAAGATCATCGAGCAGGTGAAGGAGATGGCGCGCTACGTGTTCCAGACCCGCACGAAATGGGTGCTCGGCGTTGCCGGCCCCGGCTCCGCCGCGATGGAAATGGCGATTTCGAACCTCGCGTGGCGCGGCACGCGCGTGCTGTCGATTCGCAACGGCTTTTTCAGCGCGCGAATGGCGGAGATGGCCACGCGCGTCGGTGCCGACGTCGCCACGCTCGAGGTGGCCGACCGTTCGGTCGCGAGCCTCGACGAGATCGCGGACGCGATCGCGCGCGAGCGGCCCGAAATCGTCACGATCGTGCAGGGCGAGACGTCGAATACCGTGTGGAACCGCGATCTGCGCGACATCGCGGCGCTCGCGAAGGCGGCCGGCGCGCTGGTTGTGGTCGACGCGGTGTGCACGCTCTCGACGATGCCGCTCGAGATGGACGCGTGGGGCATCGACGCGGTGATCACCGGCGGCCAGAAGGGGCTGTCGTCGATCCCCGGTGTGTCGCTGATCGCATTCTCCGACGCCGCGTGGGAGCGGATGAAGCAGCGTCCGGAACCGAATGCGCACTGGTGCCTCGACATGGCGCTCGCGGAGAACTTCTGGCACAACGCGGGCTATCACTACACGGCGCCGGTGTCGGGTGTGCTCGCGTTGCACGAGGCGCTGCGGCTCGTCTGCGCGGAGACGCTCGAAAGCCGCTTCGCGCGCCACCTGCGCTGCTCGCTCGCGCTGCAGGCGGGCGTCGAGGCGATGGGGCTCGCGCTTTATGCGCCGAAGGATTGCCGGCTCAATTCGGTGGTCGGGATCGAGACGCCCGAAGGGCTCACGCCCGGAATGGTGTGCGGCCATATCTCGAAGCAGTACCAGGTCG
The DNA here is from genome assembly GCF_001718315.1 of Burkholderia diffusa. NCBI lineage: Bacteria > Pseudomonadati > Pseudomonadota > Betaproteobacteria > Burkholderiales > Burkholderiaceae > Burkholderia > Burkholderia diffusa. The sequence continues at coordinate 812,862 of NZ_CP013362.1, forward strand.
AGATCTCGGGCTCGTTCGGGCTGCCGATCGTGCGCATCGGGCAGATGGGCGAACAGTGCCGCGAACACAACCTGTTCCGCACGCTGCACGCGTTCGGCCGCACGATGGTCGATCTGAAGGTGCCGGTCGATTTGCCGGCCGGCGTGGCCGCGCTCGAGCAGGAACTGTCGCGGCGCGGCACGTAAGCGCAGGGACGCGAGGCGGGTGCGCTGGACGAAACCGCCTCGTCGTCAGCCGGGGCGTGGCGCTCAGCCGCCCTGCATCGCGCGCCGGTACGCGTTCGGCGTCGTGCCGTGCGCGTCGCGAAAGCGATGGCTGAAGTGGCCGGCGTTCGCGTAGCCGCATTCGGCCGCGACCTGCGCGAGCGGTAGCGCCGTCGTGCGCAGCAGCAGGCGCGCCCGCGCGAGCCGCTGCTCGGCCACCCATGCGTGCGGCGCACGACCGAACGACAGCCTGAACATCCGCGAGAAATGGTATTCGGACAGCGCGGCGACGTCCGCCAGTTCGCCGAGCGTCAGCGGCTGCGACAGGTAGCTGTCGATATAGTCGCGCACGCGGCGGCGCACGGCCGGCGCGAGCCCGCCGCGGAACGGCACGTCGGTGCGCGTCGTGCTCTGGCCGCGCAGCAGCAGGCTGAGCACGTCGTGCGCGGCCTCGTTCACGCGCAGCCGTCCGTCGGCATCGTCCCAGTGCTCGAGCGCGAGCGAACGGAACTGCGCCGCGACGCGCGCATCCTCGAAATAGGTGCGATCGGCGAGCTTCAGCTCGCGCGGCTCGCGATCGAGTTCGCGGATCGCGCGCTGCGTGAAGTGCTCGGGCAGGAAGTACAGGTGGATGAAGTGCATCTCGCCGCGCACCCACCAGCGCGATTCATGGTCGCCCGGCAGCGCGCACAGCAGGCTTGGCGCGCCGTAGCGCGGCACGCGCTCGCGCTCCGTCCGGTAGCCGCCGTCCAGATAGCACGACAGCGTGTGGTGGCCGGGCCGTTCGTAGATCGTCTCGCTTTCGTCGGTGATGCGCGTCCATTCGGCGATCGCGAGATGGTCGCCGAGCCACGTGAAGCGCTCGAGCGTCGCGTTCGCCTCGGCGAGCGTGCGGCACACCGATTGCAGGCCGAACGGCATCGCACCGCCGGCAAGGGCGGCCGCGTGGTCGGCGGGCGGGGCGTACAGGGGCGAACTCATGATGGGGCGAGTATAAGCGCGCGCGAAGCGCTCCGTGCGGCCGCCGGAAAAAGACCGCAATTCCGGACAATCCGCGCTGACGCGGTGGCGGCACAGTCGAAGTCCGTTTCCCTCGTTCCGCTTCGTTGCCGCCATGAACCTGTCGCTTTATTTCGTTACCGTGCTGATCTGGGGCACCACCTGGATCGCGATCAAATGGCAACTCGGCGCCGTGCCGCCGCCCGTGTCGATCGCGTGGCGCTTCTGGCTCGCGGCTGCCGTGCTGTTCGCGCTGCTGCGCGTGATGCGTCGGCCGGTGCGCCCGCCGCGCGAGGCGTGGCGTTATCTCGTCGCGCAGGGTTTCGCGCTGTTCTGCCTGAATTTCCTGTGCTTCTACTATTCGGAGCAGGTCGTGCCGAGCGGCCTCGTCGCCGTGATCTTCTCGACCGCGCCGCTGCTGAACTCGATCAACGGGCGGCTGTTCATGGGCCGCCCGCTGCGGCCGTCCGCGATCGCCGGTGCGCTGCTCGGGCTGGCCGGCATCGCATGCCTGTTCTGGCAGCAGATGGCCGGCCACCTCGACGATCACGCCACATGGAGGGGCCTCGCGATCGCGTTCGCGGGCACGATGTGCTTCTCGGCCGGCAACCTGCTGTCGAGCCGCATGCAGTCGATGGGTCTGCACCCGCTCGCAACCAACGGCTGGGCGATGCTGATCGGCGCGGCGATCCTGACGGTCGGCAGTGCGGTGGCCGGGCTGCCGTTCATGATCGACCCGAGCCCGCGTTATCTCGGTGCGCTCCTCTATCTGGCCGTGCCGGGCTCGGTGATCGGGTTCACGGCCTACCTGACGCTCGTCGGCCGGATCGGGCCCGAACGCGCCGCGTACTGCACGGTGCTGTTCCCGATCGTCGCGCTGGCCGTGTCGACGGTCTTCGAGGGTTACCAGTGGTCGCCGCTCGCGGTGCTCGGGCTGCTGCTCGTGCTGGCCGGCAATCTCGTCGCGTTCGACCTGACGCGCCGGTTGTTCCTGCGCACGGCTTGACCGGGGCGGCCGTCGCGATGGCCGCCGCAAACAAAAAACGCCCGCGCGATGCGGGCGTTTTGCGTTGGCTGCCAGCGCAGCGGCCGCGTGGCCGTCCGGCGAGCGGCTCGTTCAAGCCGCCGCGCCGCTCCCCGCGACCCGCGCCTGCCGCTGGTACAGCATCATCGACAGCGCGACGCCCGCCGCGGCGGCCACCGCCGCGAACAGGAACACCTGCGGATAGCCGAACTCACCGGCCACATAGCCGGCGAGCGGGCCCGTGATGCCGAGCGACAGGTCGAGGAACACCGAATACGCGGACAGTGCCGCGCCGCGGCTCGCCGGCGGCACGAGCGCGACGGCCTCGACGCCGAGCGCCGGGAAGATCAGCGCGAAGCCGAAGCCGGTCAGTGCGGCGCCGACGAGCGCGACGTGCGGTACGGGCGCGAGCCACAGCAGCACGAGGCCCGAGCATTCGAACGCGAACGACACGATCGCGACGCGGAAGCCGCCGTAAGTCTTGATCGTGTTCGCGAACAGCAGGCGCGCGCCGATGAACAGCGTGCCGAACACGGTCAGCGACAGTGCGGCGTTCGGCCAGTGGCGCGCCGCGTAGTACAGCGTGACGAAGGTGGCGATCGAACCGAAGCCGGCGGAGCCGAGCGCGAGACCGAGGCCGTGCGGCAGCACGCGCGTAAACACGCTCGCATACGACATGCGTTCGCCATGCACGAGCGGCACGGCATCGATCAGGCGTGCGAGATAGAAACCGCTCGCGGCGAGCGCGATCACGATCACGCCGATCAGCGCCGGATTCAGCGTATGCGCGATCGCGACGCCGACCGGTGCGCCGAGCGCGAGCGCGCCGTAGGTCGCGATGCCGTTCCACGAGATCACCTTCGCGTTGTGCGCGACGCCGACCCGTCCGATGCCCCACAGGATCGCGCCGGTGCCGCACAGGCTCTCGCCGATGCCGAGCACGAGCCGACTCGCGACCAGCAGCACGAGGCTCGCGACCGGCCAGTGGGCCAGCAGCAGCGCGACGAGCAGCAGCACGCCCGACACGCCGCAGCCGATCAGCCCGCGCAGCACCGTCTGCTTCGGCCCGAGCGTATCGGCGAAGCGCCCCGCGAGCGGGCGCGACGCAAGCGTCGCGAAATACTGGACGCTGATCGCACCGCCCGCGACGATCGCGGAAAAACCGAGGTCGTCGTGGACGAAGCCCGGGAGCACGGCGAGCGGCAGGCCGATGGTCAGGTAGCAGATGAACGTGAAGCAGACGACGGACACGATTTGCAGCGTGACGGCAACGCCGCTGCGCGGCGGTGTGGCGGAATCGGTTGACATGGGGTCGGAACGAATGGGCGAAACGGAGAGGAAAGCGACGAAAAACGGAATCGGGATTTTCCCATGGAACCGGTTTTCCCGCAGGTACCATTTAGTTAATCGTGACCCGTTTTCGGTGCCGAAGAATGGCTGACGGAACGGTGCAGGCTGGCCTGGAACCCGGATGGGGCAACGCGCGCGACGCCCGCCGGGTGGCCCCGGCGCCCATATCGCGGCAGTTATATGGGCCGCATGCGTGATGGGCTATGGGTTGCGGAATTTGATGGTGATAGCGTGCAAACTGTCAGAGAAACGTCGGTCGAGCGCCCCGCGCAGGCCGCCTTGCCCCCACTTGAAGAACGATAGAGACATGAGTGAGCCGATCCGCTTCTACCATCGTCACGCGGTCCGCGAAGTCAGCGGCGCGGACGTCACCCGCACCGTGCTGCAGTATCTGCGCGAGGACGCGCACTGCACGGGCACCAAGGAAGGTTGCGCGGAAGGCGACTGCGGCGCGTGCACGGTCGTCGTCGGCGAGCTGACCGACGCGGGCACCGTCGCGTTCAAGGCCGTCAACGCGTGCATCCAGTTCCTGCCGACGCTCGACGGCAAGGCGCTGCTGACGGTGGAAGACCTGCGCCAGCCGGACGGTTCGCTGCACCCGGTTCAGCAGGCGATGGTCGATTGCCATGGCTCGCAATGCGGGTTCTGCACGCCCGGTTTCGTGATGTCGATGTGGGCGCTGTACGAGAAGCATGGCCACGAAGGCTGCGGCAGCGCGTGCGCGAAGGCGAAGGATGTGCCGACGCGCACCGAGATCGCCGATGCGCTGACGGGCAACCTGTGCCGCTGCACCGGCTACCGGCCGATCGTCGATGCAGCCGTGCGGATGTTCGATGCGACCGGCGAAGGCGCGACCGGCGACGGTGCGCCCGCGCATTGCGCACCGGTCGACACGGCCGCGCTGGCCCGTACGCTCGCATCGCTCGAGCGTGACGGCACGTTCGACTACACGACGCCCGACGGCGCGCGCTTCGCGGCGCCGCGCACGCTCGACGCGCTGGCTGCGCTGAGGGCCGAGCGTCCCGCCGCGCGGATCCTCGCCGGCAGCACCGACATCGGCCTGTGGGTCACCAAGCAGATGCGCCGCCTGGACGACGTGATCTACGTCGGCCAGATCGCCGAACTGCAGCGCGTCGTGCACGGCGACGACTGGATCGAGATCGGCGCGGGCGTGACGGTCGAGAACGCGTATGCGGCGCTCGCCGGCACGTATCCGGAACTGACCGAAATGTGGAAGCGCTTCGCGTCGCTGCCGATCCGCAACGCGGGGACGCTCGGCGGCAACGTCGCGAACGGCTCGCCGATCGGCGACTCGATGCCTGGCCTGATCGCGCTCGGTGCACGCGTCGTGCTGCGCGGCGGCGACACGGTGCGCGAGTTGCCGCTCGAGGCGCTCTACACCGGCTACCAGCAAAAGGACATGGCGCCGCACGAATTCGTCGTCGGCCTGAAGGTGCCGACCCGCACCGGCGCGCGCGCGAAGCTGCAGTTCCGCACGTACAAGTTGTCGAAGCGGTTCGACTCCGACATTTCGGCGGTGTGCGCGGCGTTCGCATTCATCGCGGACGGCGAGCTGATCCGCGAGCCGCGCATCGCATTCGGCGGGATGGCCGCAACGCCGAAGCGCGCGACGCATGCCGAAAGCCTGCTCGATGGCGCGCAATGGCACGAAGCCACCGCGCAGGCCGCGATGCAGGCGCTCGAGCGCGACTACCAGCCGCTCACCGACATGCGTGCGACGAGCGCGTATCGCCTCGATACCGCGAAGAACCTGATGTACCGATTCTGGCTGGAGACGCGTCCGCACGACCCGCTGCCGCCGCAAGCGTTGAACGTGCGTGAAGTGGCCGCCGAAGCCGGCGCCGACGTTGCCGATTCGCCGGCGCGCGTCTGAAGACGGAGAACACCGAACATGAACCAGCAAGCAGAACCGTTCCTGAACACCCTCGACCCGCAGGCCGACGCCGCGCAGGTGCACGTGTCGCGTGCGCACGAATCGGCCCACCTGCACGTCAGCGGGCGCGCGACCTACACCGACGACATCCCGCTCGTCGCGGGCACGCTGCACGCGGCGCTCGGGTTGTCCGCGAAGCCGCACGCGAAGATCGTGTCGATGAACTTCGACGCGGTGCGCGCGACGCCCGGCGTGGTCGCCGTCTTCACCGCCGACGACATCCCCGGCGTGAACGACTGCGGCCCGATCATCCACGACGACCCGGTGCTCGCGAAGGGCATCGTGCAGTTCGTCGGCCAGCCGATGTTCATCGTCGTCGCGACGTCGCACGAAATCGCGAGGCTCGCCGCGCGCCGCGCGCAGGTCGACTACGAGGAACTCCCCGCGATCCTGACCGCGCAGGATGCGCGCAAGGCCGAGACCTACGTGATCCCGCCGCTGAGGCTCGCGCGCGGCGACGCGGCCGCGCGGCTGGCCGCCGCGCCGCATCGCGAGTCGGGCGAGATGACGCTCGGCGGCCAGGAGCAGTTCTACCTGGAAGGGCAGATCGCCTACGCGGTGCCGAAGGACGACGACGGCATGCACGTGTACTGCTCGACGCAGCACCCGAGCGAGATGCAGCATCTGGTCGCGCACGTGCTCGGCGTCGCGTCGCACAACGTGCTGGTCGAATGCCGCCGGATGGGCGGCGGGTTCGGCGGCAAGGAATCGCAGTCGGGCCTGTTCGCATGCTGCGCCGCGCTCGCCGCGTGGAAGCTGCTGTGCCCGGTGAAGCTGCGCCCGGACCGCGACGACGACATGATGATCACCGGCAAGCGGCATGACTTCCACTACCGCTTCGACGTCGGCTACGACGACGACGGCCGCCTCGACGGCGTCGCGCTCGACATGACGTCGCGTTGCGGCTTCTCGGCGGACCTGTCGGGCCCGGTGATGACGCGCGCGGTGTGCCACTTCGACAACGCTTACTGGCTCGGCGACGTGGACATCGCAGGCTACTGCGGCAAGACCAACACGCAGTCGAACACCGCGTTCCGCGGTTTCGGCGGCCCGCAGGGCGCATTCGCGATCGAGTACATCCTCGACGACATCGCGCGCTCGCTCGGCCGCGATCCGCTCGACGTGCGCTACGCGAACCTGTACGGCAAGACCGAGCGCAACGTCACGCCTTACGGGCAGACAGTCGAGGACAACGTGCTGCACGAACTGCTCGGCGAACTCGAGACGACGAGCGACTACCGCGCACGGCGCGCTGGCGTGCGCGAATTCAACGCACGCAACACGGTGCTGAAGAAGGGCATCGCGCTCACGCCGGTGAAGTTCGGCATCGCGTTCAACGTCACGCACTTCAACCAGGCCGGCGCGCTGGTGCACATCTACACCGACGGCTCGGTGCTCGTGAACCACGGCGGCACGGAGATGGGGCAGGGGCTCAACACGAAGGTCGCGCAGGTCGTCGCGCATGAGCTCGGCATCCGCTTCGGCCGGATCCGCGTGACGGCGACCGACACGAGCAAGGTCGCGAACACGTCCGCGACGGCCGCGTCGACGGGCTCCGACCTGAACGGCAAGGCCGCGCAGGACGCGGCGCGCCAGCTGCGCGAGCGCCTCGCGGCGTTCGCGGCGAAGCAGTTCGGCGACGGCAAGGTCGACGCGGCCGACGTGAAGTTCGCCAACGACTTCGTGTGGATCGGCGGCGCGAGCGTGCCGTTCGGCGAGGTGATCGCGAAGGCGTATCTCGCGCGCGTGCAGCTGTGGTCCGACGGTTTCTACGCGACGCCGAAACTGTACTGGGATCAGTCGAAGCTGCAGGGTCGGCCGTTCTACTACTACTCGTACGGCGCGGCCGTGTCGGAAGTCGTGATCGACACGCTGACAGGCGAGATGCGCACGCTGCGCGTCGACGCGCTGCACGATGTCGGCGCGTCGCTGAACCCGGCACTCGACATCGGCCAGGTCGAAGGCGCGTTCATCCAGGGGATGGGCTGGCTCACGACCGAGGAGCTGTGGTGGAACGCGGGCGGCAAGCTGATGACGCACGCGCCGTCCACGTACAAGATTCCGACCGTCAACGACACGCCGCCCGAGTTCAACGTGCGGCTGTTCCAGAATCGCAACGTCGAGGACAGCATCCATCGGTCGAAGGCCGTCGGCGAGCCGCCGTTGTTGCTACCGTTCTCGGTGTTCTTCGCGGTGCGCGACGCGATTGCCGCGGTCGGCGATTACCGGGTGAATCCGCCGCTCGACGCACCGGCCACCGGCGAGTCGATCCTGCGTGCGGTGAATGCGGTGCGCGCGGCGAGCGCCGCGCGGGCAGGCTGACATGAAGCCGCTCCCAGGCTCGCCGCGCTCGCTGCATGCCACGTCGCATGCGAGCGCCGCCGGTTGCGACGGCGCATGCGGCAACGCGCCGTCGCCGATGCAGCCGTTCGCGCCAGGCACAGGCATGCGCCCCCGCGCGAGCGCGGCGCAGCCGCCGATGCACATCGTGCTGTTCGGGGCGGGGCACGTCGGTCATGCGCTTGTCACGCTGCTCGGCGCACTGCCGTGTGTCGTGCAGTGGGTGGATACGCGCGACGAGCTGTTCCCGGACGAATGTCCGCCGAACGTGCAGCCGGAGCCGACCGACACGCCGGAGGCCGTGGTGGACGCGGCGCCGCCCGGCGCGTACTTCCTCGTGATGACGCACAACCACGCGCTCGATTTCTCGCTCGCCGCGCAGATCATGCGGCGGCGCGACTTCGCGTATTTCGGGATGATCGGTTCGCGCACCAAGCGCGTGAAGTTCGAGCGCCGGCTCGCGGCTCGCGGCGTCGATCCGGCGCGGCTCACGGAGATGGTGTGCCCGATCGGCATCGCGGGCATCGTCGACAAGGCGCCCGGCGCGATTGCGGTGGCCGTCTGCGCGGAACTGCTGCAGGCGCGCTCGGGCATGCCGGTGGCCGATACGAAGGCGGCCGCGGCGGGACGCATGCGCGGCGAAGCGAGCTGCGTGCGATAAGAGTCGGCACGCGCGACGCACGTCCGCCCGCTTTGACCTACACTGCGCGGATCGCGCGGCATCGGGCCGCGCGTCTTTTCGTGCACGCCCCATGTCCGATCCCCAGGCTTATTTCGACGCACTCGATACCAGTCTCGCCGACATCGAACGCTGGCTGTCCGGCGCCGATACTTCACCTGCGGCGCTCGATGCGCTGATCGCCCCTTTTTCCGCCGATTTCACGATGATCATGACCGACGGCCGCGCGCTCGACCGGGACGGCACGCATGCGCTGTTCGCGACGCTCGGCGGCGCGAAGCCGGGGCTGCGCATCGCGCTGTCGGACATCCGCGTGATCGCGGCCGATGCATCGCATGCGGTGCTCACCTATCTCGAGGCGCAGCATGCGGCGTCGGGCGAACTGCCGGCGCGTCGCGCGACCGCCGTGTTCGCGCGCGACGCGGCAGGCATCGTGCGCTGGACCCATCTGCAGGAAACCTTCTGCACGGCCTGAGCAGCGACGCTGCGTCGTAGCCGCAGCGCGCGGGCAACGTCGCGCGACGTCAGCGCTTGCGGCCGCGTGCGGCCGTCAGCTCGTCGGACACGCTCTGCATCAGCGCGCACAGCCACGCGATGTCGGTCGGGCGATCGGGGTGCGGGTGCGTGAGCAGGTAGCTCTTGATGCGCGGGAACGGCACGGGCGGCGTGACGACCACGAGCGGCAGCAACTGCGCATAGTGCGTCGCGAAGCGGCGCGTCGTCGTGAAGATCAGGTCGGTCTGCAGCAGCACCTGCGGCACGATTCCGAAGTACGGCAGCGTCGTCACGATCCGTCGCTCGAGACGGGCGCGTGCGAGGCCGATCTCGATCGCGTTGCGTTTGTCTCCGGTGTACGGCGTCGGCGCGACGTGCGCGGCCGACGCGTACGCTTCGCGCGTGAGCGGCTCGCGCGCGAGCGGATGCGCATCGCGCATCAGGCACACGATCGTGTCGGAGAACAGGTCCTGGCGCGCGAACTGCGGGTCGGGTTTCGGCCAGTTGCCGATCACGAGATCGAGCGCGCCCGATTCGAGCGCCTCTGCGTGATCGAGCGCGGGGTTCAGCGAGTCGATTTCCAGATGAGCGTGCGGCGCCGCGTCGCGAAAGCGCTCGATCAGCGTCGGCATGAAGAAATCGTTCAGGTAGTCGGGCGCGGCGACGCGGAACGTGCGCCGCGCTGACGAAGGGTCGAAGTCGCCATGCGGCGTCGCGATGAAGTCGACCTCGCGCAGCGCGCGCGACGCGGCGCCGAGCAGCGAAGCGCCATACTCGGTCGGCACCATCCCGGACTTGCCGCGCACGAGAATCGGGTCGTTCAACGTCTCGCGCAGCTTGCGCAGCGCGGTGCTGATCGCGGGCTGGGTCTGGTTCAGCCGCAGCGCGGCCTGCGTGACGCTGCGCTCGAGCAGCAGCGTGCGCAATACGCGCACGAGCCAGATATCGAGCGAGGCGGTACGGTCGTCGTCTTCCATCGGTGCGCGGTGTTTCGGGAGAAGCGTAACCTTACCGCAGCCACGCATCGCGGTGCGTGATACCGGCCATCACGCACGCCCCTTCGGCAGCGTGCTGATCCGCTTGACCTCCCGCGACTCGAGCCAGTTCGGCGTGCGCGCGCAATACAGCACCATCGGCAGCGCGTCCTCGCCCCAGAACAGCTGCTGGTTCATCCAGAACGTCGGTACGCCGAACACGCCGAGCGCGATCGCGTCGTCGGTGTTGCGGCGCAACTGCGCGCTGGTCTCCTCGAATTCGATCAGCTCGTCGCCGTGCCCGACGCCGACGCGCTCGCACAGCGCGGCGAACCCGTCCGGCGTCGACGGGTCGTTGCCGTCGTGCCAGATGAAGCGGAACATTTCCAGCACGGTCGCGATGTCGGCGCGCAGCGCGATCGCGAGCCGCAGCACCTTGTCGGAGTCGAACGGATGCACGGGCGGCATCTTGAAGCGGATGCCGAGCTGTTCGGCGCGAAACAGCGCATGACGGTACGTGAACACGCGCTTGGCCGGCACGTCGGCGCTCGAGCGCTGTCCCCAGTGGCGCTGCAGGTCGGGCAGCGACACGGCGACGGGGTCGAACGGCACGTCCGGCCACTTGTCATGCTGTTCGAGCAGCAGATAGGAGAACGGCGACACGAAGTCGAAGAACCAGGCAGGCTGGGCAGTGTCGAGGCCGGTTGTCATGGCGATCTCCAGAGAATGGGGCGTGTGCGCCTCGCGGCGGCCTTCATGTTACGCGCGGCGCGCGGATGCGGCCGCGCGGATGCAGAAATGATCGCGGATCGGCCGCTCATGCGGAACCGGGAGTCGCCCGAGGGGGCTTGCCGGCCGGCGCCGCCGCGAGGCCGCCGGCGCCGGGCGTGGCCGACGTACCCGACGCGGCGTCGTGGTCGTGCGCGGTGAGGCGTTCGCGCACGAAGCCGATGTGCTCGCGCAGCACGTAGAACTGCCCTGCATACGCGAGCGGCATCTTCATCCGGTTCACGGCTTCCTCGATGTCGTCGAGTTCGTCGAGCAGATGGACGCGCTCCTCGGCCGTATGCTCGCCGAGCGCGCGGCGCTCGAGCGCGATCAGCGCGCCGTACCAGCGGTAGATGCGCGAACGCACGCGCCAGCCGTACAGCGACGGCACCAGCCGCAGCCCGGGAATCAGCACGACGATCAGCGGCACCACGACGACCAGCAGCCGGTCGACGAGACTCGCGACCCAGAACGGCAGCCGCCGGTACAGGAAGGTCTTGCCCGACTTGTAGTAGCGCGCCGCGTCGTCGGACAGCGGGAAGCCGCGCGTGACGGCCGACGGGAATTCGCCTGCGTGCTGCAGGATCGTCGCGTGGCCGTGCACTTCGCGCGCGGCCTCGATCAGCAGATCGGACAGTGCGGGGTGCAACGAGTCGCGCGCGACCAGCTCGATCGTCGGCGCGACCGTATGGATGTCGGCAGGCGGCAGGTTGCGGCCGAGATCGTAGACGCCCATCGGCAGCGTGATCGCGGTCAGGTACGGAAAGCGCCGCGCGTACGCTTCGGCCTGCGTGAACGAGTACACGTGCACGCCGGGCGCGCGGAACAGCTTCGCCATCACCGGGATCTGCGTCGAGTCGCCGGACAGGAACGCGGCGTCGATCCTGCCGTCGAGCAGCGCGGTCGCCGCATCCTCGCCGGCCGTCGGCAGCAGTTCCGTCGAGCCGCCCGGCACGATGCCGTTCATCTTCAGCAGCGCGAGGCTCAATTCGCGCGCGCCGCTGCCTTCCGCGCCGAGCGCGAGCCGCTTTCCCTTGAAGTCCGACAGGCGCTCGACCACCGGGCCGCGATACATGATTGCGAGCGGCACGTAGCCGATGCTGCCGAGCGACACGAGGTGCTCGTCGCGCTCCTTCGGACCGATGCCGCTCTGCACGAAGCCGACGTCGACCGGCGCGTTCGGGTTCGACAGCCGAGCGAGATTCTGCGCGGATCCTTCGGATGACTGGACGTCGAGCGTGACGCCGTTCTTCGCGAGGATCGCCTTGTATTTCTGCGCGGCATTCCAGTAGGTGCTGCCGGGCGGGCCGGACGAAATCACGAGCGTGGACGGCGGCGCCGGCTGGATCAGCTTGACCGCGAGCCATACCGCCGCGACCGCGAGCAGCACGGTGGGGCCGATCGACAGTGCGAGGTCGCGCCACGACACCGCGACGAAGCGGGCGAGGATGCGGCGGGGCGGGCGAGGGCGGGCTGGCTTCATGGAGTCGGCGGATGACACGGGCGTGACGCATCGATGACGGGCGTCACGGACGATGTGCGAGATGCAGGTTCTCGCGGCGATGGTACCCGGTTTCGCCCGGCATGCGCGAGTCCGGCACGGCAGCGCGGCGGCGGACTCGGGCGCGCGCGCCGCCGGCCGCCGGGAGGCCGCGCGTCAAAAGCTTTGCGCTTCGGCGGGCGCTGGATTACATTGTGCGTCGCAGCCGCGACCGATTCGCGCGCGACCCGGCACGCAATGAGACCGGGCGCGTCCGGCCGGCGGCTGTCCGGCCCGGCCGGCCCGCATTCGCGTGCGCCGGTCGCCGGCCCGTGTCGCCTCTCTCGCATCGCCGTGGAAATCATCGGCCGTCCCGCCCGTTCGCGCGCGGGTTGGCTGCCTTTGGGGGTATCCGGCCGTACTGTGCGCGGCCGTTCCGAAGTCATAAGGAGATAGCATGAAGTCGATCGTGTTGAGAGCGTTGGGTGTTGCGGCCGTTGCGGCCTGTCTGTCGGGCAGCGTGTATGCGCAGTCGAGCGACGCGGCGGCAACCGAGGCGCCGGCTGCGGCAGCGAGCTCGCCGAAGGCCGCGGCCAAGACCGCGAAGAAGGCGAACCGCAAGCTCGGCTACGCGGTGCGCAAGGCAATTACGAAGGCAGGCGGCATCGACGTGGCGAACATCGTCGTGCGCTCGAAGGGCGGCGCGATCTCGCTGGAGGGTACGGTGCCCGACCAGGCACAGATCGACAAGGCGGAAGAGGCAGCGAAGAGCGTGAAAGGCGTGACGTCGGTCACGAACAAGCTGACGGTCCAGCAGCAATGACGCCGGGCGGCGGCGCGTAAGCGCCGCGCGCCCGTTTGCGGCGGGTCCCGGTGTACCGGGGCCCGTCTGCGCTGTGAGCCCCGGGCCTGCCGCCATGCGTCAGGCCCCCCGAATGGGTATCTCCAAGGCGAGTTCCTTGGGGGCGGAAAACGCCGGGCGCCCCTGCGTTTCCATCAGAGGTCGTCAGCCGCGCACGACACGGCGGCGGACCGATAACGATATCGAGAGGGCGGCAATGACGACGCACGGGTGGGGCAGTCGGATTCTCTTGGGCGCGGCGCTGGTCGCGGTCGCGGTGCTCGGCGCCTGCAACGGCGACGATTCTGGCGAGCGCAACCGGTTGCCCGGCTTCGTGTCCGGCAGCGTGCGCACGACCGCCTATGACGGCACGAGCGACGATCTGCTGACGGCCGGCCTCGGCAAGACCGGCCTCGCCGCCGCCGCCGCGCCTGCATTCGCGAATCCGTCCCGGCCGACCAGCGCCGAGCTGCGCCGGCTCGCGATCTGGTCGAATTACCGCGCGCTCGTCGACATGAGCGCCAATGGCGGCTACGGCCGTTTCTGGGGGCCGAACGTCGACCTCGACGGCAACGACACGCTCGGCGAAGGCAAGATCCCCGGCACCGAATATCTCGCGTATTCCGACGACGGCAGCGGCCGCAAGAACGTGACGCTGCTCGTGCAGGTGCCCGCGAGCTTCGATCCCGCGCAGCCGTGCATCGTCACGGCGACGTCGTCCGGTTCGCGCGGCGTGTACGGCGCGATTTCGGCGGCCGGCGAGTGGGGCCTCAAGCGCGGCTGCGCGGTCGCATACAACGACAAAGGCGGCGGCAACGGCGCCCACGAGCTCGGCTCCGACACGATCACGCTGATCGACGGCACGCTCGCGAACGCGGTGCTCGCGGGCAACGCCAGTCTCTTTACCGCCAACGTGACGAGCGGCGACCTGGCCGCGTTCAACAGCCGTTTCCCGAACCGCTACGCGTTCAAGCACGCGCATTCGCAGCAGAACCCCGAGCAGGACTGGGGGCACGTGACGCTGCAGTCTGTCGAATTCGCGTATTGGGCGCTCAACGAGCAGTTCGGGCCGCTGCTCGACAGCTCGCATCACGGCGTGCGCTACCATCCGGGCGACATCACGACGATCGCCGCGTCCGTCAGCAACGGCGGCGGCGCGGCGCTCGCGGCGGCCGAGCAGGACACGCGTCGCTGGATCACTGCGGTCGTGGTCGGCGAGCCGCAGGTCAACGTGCGGATGGCGCCGAACGCGGTCGTGCGCGAGGGCGGCCAGCCGGTGCCGTCGTTCGGCCGGCCGCTGGCCGACTACGCGACGCTCGCGAACCTGCTGGAGCCGTGCGCGGCCGCATCGGCGTCCCTCGCCGACGCGCCGTACCTGAGCGCGCTGCCGGCCACCACCACGCAGTCGATCCGCACGCAGCGCTGCGCGACGCTCGCCGCTGCGGGGCTCGTGTCCGGCGCCGATACGCAAAGCCAGGCCGCCGACGCGCTCGCGCAACTGCATGCGGCCGGCTATCTCGCCGATTCCGACCTGCTGCAGGCGCCGATGTGGGATTCGCAGGCGATTCCGGCGATCGCGGTCACCTATGCGAACGCGTACACGCGCTCGCGCGTGACCGACAACCTGTGCAATTTCAGCTTCGCGACCACCAGTGCGGCGACGGGCGCGGTCGCGCCGCCCGCCACGTCGCCGATGCCGGCCGTGTTCGGCCTCGGCAACGGCGTGCCGCCGACGGCGGGTGTCAATCTCGTGTTCAACACCGGCGCGGGCGTCGACCACCGGCTCGCGACGCCCGACGCGAGTTTCGCGGGCGCGCTGTGCCTGCGGCAGCTGTGGACCAACGGGATGCTCGACATGCCGGCGAACGTCGACGCGGTGCGCGTGAACGCGAATCTGCAGGGCAAGCCCGCGATCATCGTGCAGGGCCGCAGCGACGCGCTCGTGCCCGTGAATCACGCGTCCCGCGCATACGTCGCGCAGAACGGCATCAGTGAAGGCGGGCGCAGCCAGCTCGTGTTCTACGAGGTGACGAACGGGCAGCACTTCGATGCGTTCCTGCCCGTCGCGGGCTTCGACACGCGCTTCGTGCCGGTCCACTACTACAACCTGCAGGCGCTGAACCTGATGTGGCGGCACCTGAAGAGCGGTGCCGCGCTGCCGCCATCGCAGGTGATCCGCACGGTGCCGCGCGGCGGCACGCCGGGCGCCGCGCCGGCGCTGACGAGCGCGAACCTGCCGCCGATCTCGGCGTCCCCCGGCGCGAACGCGATCACGACCGGCGCTGGCGCGATCGACGTGCCCCTCTGACGGCGCCCGCCGCGCCGCGATAGGAAGCCGGACCGTCGTCCGGCTTTTTTCTTTTCAGCACCTGGAATCGGTCCCGCACTGGCCTTTATCGGAGCGGCATGCGCTGTAACAAATTATTACTTTACGGCGGAAAACCCGGAATCTATTATGCGCCGATATTTTCACTTAATTTAATAAATTACCGTAAAGACAATATTCCTTTCCGTATAGTTAATCGATCCTTTCGATTTTATTAAATCGGCTCGAACTGCGATTGGTCGCTGTTTCGCGATTGATCGGCATTTCGCCGAGGGGGATTGTTCGTTTGTTCGAAGCGAAGGCGCCTTGTCGGGCGGGCCTTGCAGGGGATGCTTTTGCTTGGCTGTTTCTCGCGCATGCGGATGACGGAGGCTGAATTCGCATTGGCGCGCATTATTGAATTGTCGTTTTTCAATGGAATTGATTCCATTGCGCGGTCGCGGAATGCGGGTGGGGTAAATCGTGCCGATCGGTATTTGCCGATTCGGTAAAAAACTCGGAGTGCATCGCAAAACGAATGCGCTCCCGGTGCGGAGCGCCGGCGCAAATGATCCTTTGCGGGCGGCGGTATTTATCGTTCTGTTCGAGAGGCAATAATGACGACACTGAAGTCCTTGAAAGACGGTTTCGCGCTATTTGGAACGACACTCGGCGTGCCGCTCGCCGCAGCCGCGACCGCGGCGCTGCTCGTCACGGGATGTGGCGGCGACGACGGGTCCGGCCCGACCGCCGCCACCGCGGCGGCGGCGACGACGCCGAACGGCAGCACGACGGCCAGCACCAATGCAACGGCCGCCGTCCCGGCCGACCAGCCGTACGTCGACAACGACGTGTACGGCACCGGGCCGAACGATGCGGTCACGGATTCGACCGAAGGGGCCGCGGTCGTGCACCGCCAGGTCACGATCGGCGGCAAGACCGTCCAGTACACGGCCACCACGGGCCACCTGACCACGATCGATCCGATCACGTCGGCGCCGAACGCGAAGATGTTCTACGTCGCGTACACGCAGGACAATCCGGACCCGTCGAAGCCGCGCCCGGTCACGTTCTTCTACAACGGCGGCCCCGGCTCGTCGTCGGTCTACCTGCTGCTCGGCTCGTACGGGCCGAAGCGCCTGCAGTCGTCGTTCCCGAACTTCACGCCGCCGGCCCCGTACAAGCTGCTCGACAACCCGGACAGCCTGCTCGACCGCACCGACCTCGTGTTCATCAACCCGGTCGGCACCGGTTACTCGGCGGCGATCGCCCCGGCGAAGAACAAGGACTTCTGGGGCACCGACCAGGACGCGCGCTCGATCGATCGCTTCGTCCAGCGCTATCTGACCAAGTATTCGCGCTGGAACTCGCCGAAGTTCCTGTATGGCGAGTCGTACGGCACGGCGCGCAGCGCGGTGGTGTCGTGGGTGCTGCATGAGGACGGCATCGACCTGAACGGGATCACGCTGCAATCGTCGATCCTCGACTATGCGAATGCACTGTCGGCGCCCGGCACCTTCCCGACGCTCGCGGCCGACGCGTTCTACTGGAAGAAGACGACGCTCAACCCGACACCGACCGATCTCGACGCGTACATGGTGCAGGCCCGCAACTACGCGGACAACACGCTCGCGCCGCTCGCGCAGAAGCCGAACCCGCAGGACGGCGGCTTCGTGAACGTGCGACTGAACCTCAATCTGCAGACCGCGCAGCAGATGGGCTCGTACATCGGCACGGATCCGACGTCGCTGATCCAGACGTTCGGCAACCCGGCCGCGCTGGGCAACGTGCCGTCGTCGGACGACAACCCGCCGTACACGTTCTTCCTGACGCTCGTGCCGGGCACGCAGATCGGCCAGTACGACGGGCGCGCGAACTTCACGGGCAAGGGCATCGCGCCGTACATCCTGCCGAACTCGGGCAGCAACGATCCGTCGATCACGAACGTCGGCGGCGCGTACACGGTGCTGTGGAACAGCTATATCAACACCGACCTCAAGTACACGTCGACGTCGTCGTTCGTGGACCTGAACGACCAGGTCTTCAACAACTGGGACTTCAGCCATACGGATCCGACCGGCGCGAACAAGGGCGGCGGCAATACGCTGTACACGGCCGGCGACCTGGCGGCCACGATGAGCGTGAACCCGGACCTGAAGGTGCTGTCGGCGAACGGTTATTTCGATGCAGTCACGCCGTTCCACCAGACCGAGCTGACGCTCGCGCAGATGCCGCTCGATCCGACGCTCAAGGCGCAGAACCTGACGATCAAGAACTACCCGTCGGGCCACATGATCTACCTGAACGACGCGTCCCGGACCGCGCTGAAGGGCGATCTGGCCAACTTCTACGACGGCGTGCTCGCGAACCGCGCGGCGCTGCAGCGCGTGCTGAAGCTGCAAATGCGCACGCAGCAGCTCAAGCAGCAGCAACTGAAGCAGCAAGGGCAGTAAGCGCGGCGGGCGGCGTGCTCGCCGCCCCGTGGCAACGCGATTCGCGTCGCCCGGTTCGCAGCCGGGCCGTGCGCGGATCGCACCGCCCCGGATGGACGACAGCCCGATCGGCGCAGGCCGGTCGGGCTGTTTTTCTTGTGCGGTGGGACGCGGGTCGGCGCGTCGCGCACCGGCCGGATGGAAGATTACTACGGAGCGAAAGGCGCCCGCGCCGCTTACGCGAGCACGAGCCGCACGCCGACCGCGACGAGCGTCGCGGCGAGCAGGTTGCGCAGCAGCCGCTCGGGCGCGCGCGCCGACAGCAGGCTGCCGAGCACGATGCCGGGCAGCGAGCCGAGCAGCAGCGACAGCAGCATCGACCAGTCGACCGAGCCGAGCAGCCAGTGGCCCATGCCCGCGACGAGCGTGAGCGGCACCGCATGCGCGATGTCGGAGCCGACGATGCGCGTGGTTGCGAGCGTCGGGTACAACAGCAGCAGCACGGTGACGCCGATCGCGCCGGCGCCGACCGATGTCATCGACACGAGCACGCCGAGCACGGCGCCCGTCAGCACCGTCGACCACAGCGTGCGCGCGGGGCTCGGCGCGAGCGGGTTGCGCGCGGCGAGCGCGGTCAATTGCGGACGGAAGATCAGCGCGAGCGACGTGAGCAGCAGCGCGACGCCGAGCACCAGCTGGATCAGCCGCGCGGTGCCGGGCGAATTCATCCCGTGCGTGTGCAGTATCCATAGCGTGACGGCCGCGGCCGGGACGCTGCCGGCCGCGAGCCGGCCGGTGATGCGCCAGTCGATCGACCCCTTCAGCCCGTGCACGAGCGTGCCGGTGGCTTTGGTCGCCGCCGCGTACAGCAGGTCGGTGCCGACCGCCGTCGCGGGGTGGACGCCGAACAGCAGCACGAGGATCGGCGTCATCAGCGAGCCGCCGCCGACGCCCGTCAGGCCGACGAGGATGCCGACGAACAGGCCGGACAGGGAGTACAGCAGATCGATATGGGGAAGCGACATCGGAAGCAGGCGGTTATGCGGCGTTCGGCGGCGGCGCGCGGCCGCGGCGCGCGCATCAAAGTCCGCCATTGTCGCAAAAGTGGCGCGTCGGTGTACGACTACGTTAAAAATCGGCGGGGAATGCTTGCCGGACGGGCCCTTCGTGACGTGCGAAACGGTCGTTTGAACGGGCGCCGGGCCTGACGGGGCCGTGCGCCGGCATTGGGGCGTGTGCGAACGGCGGCCGGCTATCGGGCATGGCGGGGGAGAGCGGGGCGACATGCGTCCCGCGTCAGGCCGGACGGCCGCCGTCAATGCATCGCGGGGCCGACGCCGGCAACGGCGTCCTGGCGGCGGATGCGCAGCGCGAGGCCGAGCAGCCCCGCCGCGGCCGCGAATGCCGCACCGACCGCGAATGCGGCGTGGTAGCCGCCGTTCAGCGCCTCGAGCGGTATGGCGCGCGCCGCCGCGAGCGCGTCGGTGCGCGCGGCCGCGAGGCTCGCGAGCACGGCGAGGCCGAGTGCGCCGCCCATCATGAACGCGGTGTTGACGATGCCGGACGCGAGTCCCGAATCGGCCGGGGCGACGTCGCTCATCGCGGCGAGCAGCACCGGATTGAACGCGACGCCGGCGCCGATGCCGAGCAGCGTCATGCCCGGCAGCACGTGCCAGACGAAGCTGCCGTCCGCCGGCGCGCGCGAGAACAGCGCGAGGCCGCACGCGGCGATCAACAGGCCGGCCGCGATCGGGCCGCGGATTCCGAAGCGCATCACGATCCGCGCCGACAGCCCGAGCGAGAACGCCGCCATGATCAGGTTGGCCGGCAGGAACGCGAGCCCGACCTGCAGCGGCCCATAGCCGAGCACGCGCTGCATGTAGAGCGCGGACAGGAAAAACCACGCGAACATGGCCGCCGCCCACAGCACGCCGATTACGTTCGCGAGCGCGACGTTGCGCGCGGCGAACAGCGTGAGCGGCATCAGCGGATGCGCGACGCGCGCCTCGATCGCGATGAACAGCGCGAGCAGCACCACGGCCGCGCCGATCAGCACGACGGTCTGCGTCGACAGCCAGCCGGCGTCGTTGCCGCCGACGATCCCGTAGACCGCGAGCATCAGCGACGCGGTCACGGTGATCGCGCCGGCGACGTCGAGCCGCGCGGCGCCGGCCGGCGCGCGCATGCGCGGCAACAGCGCGACGCACATCGCATAAACCGCGATGCCGATCGGCAGGTTGACGAGGAAGATCCAGTGCCACGACAGCGTGCTGGTCAGGAGCCCGCCGAGCAGCACGCCGATGCTGCCGCCGCCCGCGCAGACGAAGCCGTAGACACCCATCGCGCGCGCCCGTTCTCCCGGTTCGGTGAAGAGATTCATGATCAGCGACAGCGACACGGCCGACACGATCGCGCCGCCGAAGCCCTGCACCGCGCGCGCGGCGATCAGCATCGTCTGCGACTGCGCGAGGCCGCAGGCGAGCGACGCGAACGTGAATACGACGAGGCCCGCAAGGAACATGCGCCGCTGGCCGTACAGGTCGCCGAGCCGGCCGCCGAGCAGCAGGCAGCCGCCGAACGTCAGCAGGTATGCGTTGACGACCCATACGAGGGCCGTTTCGGTGAAATGGAGGTCGGTACTGATCGAAGGCAGCGCAACGTTGACGATCGTGCTGTCGAGCACGATCATCAGCACGCCGAGGCAGAGGACGATCAGCGCGTACCAGCGCTTCTCGCCGTGGATACCGTGGGTCATGGGCTGGCCGCCTTCTCTCTGATAGTTATTTGAAAGGCTGCATTGTAGACGTCATTCCCGCGCGCTTCCTGCCGGTTTGTGGCAGGAGCGACGCGTAGCGGCGGCGCGCGTCGCGCGGCGCCGGAGGTTATCCGCGCGGCGGCAGTTCGCAGCCGTCGGGGCCGCACGCTGCCGCGTCGTCGCCGGCGAATTCGACGATCGCGCCGTCGCGCCACGCCTGTTCGAGCGCCTGCGCGAACACGTCGGCCGGCTGTGCGCCCGATACCGCGTAGCGGCGGCCGAACACGAACAGCGGCACGCCGCGTCCGCCGATCTGCGCCGCGCGCGCGATGTCGGCTTCGACTTCGTCGCGGTATGCGTCGCTGCGCAGCACGGCTTCGACGGCCGAACGCTCGAGGCCCGTTTCGACCGCGTAGTCGATCAGCGCCGCGTGGTCGAACAGCGAGCCGTGCTCGCAGAAATACGCGCGGTACAGCCGCTCGGTCAGCGCATGCGCACGGCCGGTCGCTTCCGCGAGCTTCACGAGCCGGTGACCGTCGAGCGTGTCGCCGACGAACGTGCCGGGCAGGTCGTAGTCGAGTCCAACGCTCGCGGCCGCATCGGTTACCTGGCGCAGCATCTGGCCGACCTGCGCGGGCGGCATCCGGTACTTGCCGGCGAGCATTGCCTCGACCGGCTCGACCGGCTGGCCCGGCATCAGCCGATACGCGCGCAGCGCGACGTCGACATGCTCGGCGTGCGCGAACGCGGCGAGTGCCTCGTCGAAGCGGCGCTTGCCGATCCAGCACCATGGGCAGATCAGGTCGGACCAGATTTCGACGGTCAGGCTCGGGCGGGCAGTCGGGGCAGGGATGGTCGTCATGAGCGGTCCGGGGCGGCAAATAAATGTAACCGAGACTATATCACTTTATGCTTCGATGCCTCGTCGGAGGCTCGCCGGGGGTGGAACGGGCCGCACGCTTCACGACGGAGGAACATGGCTCGCGCGTACCGGTCGCGATCGTCGATGTCGATCTCGGCGGTGAACCGACGATCGGTCCCGCTGCACGCGCCGCTTATGCGTCGCCCTGCGTTTCCTTCAGATGCTTCAGGTGCTTGTAGACGGTCGCGCGCCCCATTCCGAGCACGTTCGCCACGTAGTTCGCGGCGCTCTTGCCGCGGAACGCGCCTTCCGCATACAGCGCCTCGACGAGCTCGCGCCGGTGCTCGCGCGTGAGCCCGTTCAGGCCGACCTGCCGCTCGCGCAGCCAGCCGTGCAGGAACGTGTTGATGCGCTCCTGCCAGTCGTCGCGGAACAGCTCGTCCGGCTGCGCGACGATGCCCGCGCCCTTGATGAACACGTCGAGCGTCGCGCGGACGTCGTCGAACACCGCGATGTTGAAGTTGATGCACATCATCCCGGCCGGGCGGCCTTCGTCGTCGAACAGCACGTTGCTCACGCAACGCATGCGCCGGCCGTCCCAGTTCAGCTTTTCGTACGGACCGATCACGCGCTCGCGCGCCGAATGATCGATTTCCTCGAGCGCCGAGTCGTCGCCGACCTCGCGCTTCGACAGGTTGTTCGCGAGATACAGCACGGTCTGGTCGTGCAGGTCGTGGATCACGACTTCCGCATACGGGAAGAACAGCGCCGCGATGCCGTCGGCGATCGGTGCATAGCGGGTGAGCAGCAGGTCTTTGACGGGGGATTGCTTCTTGCGCATCGGAATCGCCATCTCGGGTGAGCGGGGGCCGGGCGGTGCGTCGGCGCGGCGCGCCGGCGTGCCGTCGAACGGCTGGTCCGTGCGCCCGCGCGCTGCCGCCGCGGCGGTTGCGCCATTGTATCGGCCCCGCGTGCGCGTGCTGCTCATGCGTGCGTCAGATGCGTGTACAGCGCATGTGCGATCGCGATGTCCTCGAGCCCGAGGCCGATCGAGCGGAAGAACGCATGACGCGTGCGCGACGGCGCCGCGCAGGTGCCGGCGACGAGCGCGGGCAGGTCGCCGACGATTCGCTCATGCGTCCAGCCGTGCGCGGCCGCCGCGATCTGCATCTCGCCCGCGCTCGCGGGCGTCGTGTGCCGGTAGTCGCAATACACGTCCATGTCGGGCAGCCACGCGGGCGGGATCTCGTGCGCGCGCGCGACGTTGGTGCTGATCGACGTGACGAGCGCCGGACGCGTGAGCATGCCGTCGGCGAGCACCGGCGTGCCCGACGACGTGCACAGCATCACGACGTCAGCGTCGCGCACGCATGCGTCGACGCTGGCGGCCGCACGGGCTCGCGGATCGATCCGCGCGAGCGTCGCCTGCAGCGCCGCGTCGCCGGCGAGCGCGGGCGAATGGACGCTGATCGATGCCCAGTCGCGCAACGCCGCCGTGTGACGCAGATGCGCAAGGCCGACCGCGCCCGTGCCGACCACGGCGAGCCGGCGCGCGTCGCGCGGCGCAAGGCAGTCGACCGCGAGCGCGGTCGTGCCGGCCGTGCGCTCGATCGTCAGCAACCCCGCATCGCACCACATCAGCGGCTGGCCGGTGCGCATCGACATCAGCGCGGTCCATGCGGTGACGATCGGCTTTGCACCCGTCACGACGTACGGCGACAGCTTCGCGCCGAACACCTGCTCGTCGGCGAGCGCGCCGAGATACGTGATGAAATCGCCGGCGTGTTCGGGGAACAGCGTGAGGGTCTGCGGCGGCTGCACCGCGCGGGCCGACGCGAGCGACGCGAACATGCGGCGCAGCGTGCCGAGCACGTCGAGCGACGGCAGCGCCGCGCGCACCGTGGCTTCGTCGACGGTCAGCGGCAGGGTCGGGGCGGGTTGCGTCATGGGACTTCTCCGGTCGGGCGCCGGACAGGACAGTCTCGAAAACAGGTGTCCGGCGGTGTTCGTGATGGATTAAAAGTCTAATATAGACAAAACTGGCCGGGTGAAATTTTCTTTTCGAGACACGATTGCCGCGCGCATCGCCGGAAAAATGTCGGCAAATCAACGGCGTTTCGCGTGATCGGTGGACTCTCGCCGGACGATGGCGGCGTCGCGATTATCGTATCCCCTATAGTCTATAGTAGACTAAGAGTCTATATTTCCGCGTGCGGACCGGCGTGTCGTCGCACGGCGGCCGGTCTTCATCGCCTCAATCCGGAATCGAAGGACATCCGTCATGAACTGGAAGCTTTCCCTCTGCGCCGTCGCGGCGCTTGCGTGCGCGGCCGTCACGGCCCACGCGGAACAGACCACGTTGCGCTTCGGGATCGAAGCCGCGTATCCGCCGTTCGAGAGCAAGACGCCGGCCGGCCAGCTGCAGGGTTTCGACGTCGACATCGGCAACGCGGTGTGCGCGAAGCTGAACATGAAGTGCGTGTGGGTCGAGAATGCGTTCGACGGGCTGATCCCGGCGCTGCAGGCGCGCAAGTTCGACGCGATCAATTCGGCGATGAACATCACCGCGAAGCGCAAGCAGAGCATCGACTT
Source organism: Burkholderia diffusa (assembly GCF_001718315.1). Taxonomy (NCBI): domain Bacteria; kingdom Pseudomonadati; phylum Pseudomonadota; class Betaproteobacteria; order Burkholderiales; family Burkholderiaceae; genus Burkholderia; species Burkholderia diffusa. The sequence continues at coordinate 836,915 of NZ_CP013362.1, forward strand.
CACGCCGCCGATCTACGTGGTGCCGATCGTGATGGTCGCGCACCGCGGCTCGCCGCTGCGGCCCGACGCCGCGAGCCTGCGCGGCAAGCACGTCGGCGTGCTGCAGGGCTCGTCGCAGGAGGATTTCCTGAAGGCCCACTGGGCGAATGCGGGCGTGGCTGTCGTGTCGTATCAGGACCAGGACCAGATCTATGCGGATCTCGTCGCCGGACGTCTCGACGCGGCCGTGCAGGAAGCACAGACCGCGCAGGACGGTTTCCTCGACAAGCCTGCCGGCCGCGACTACCAGATCGTCGGCGATGCGCTGAAGGATCCCGCGACGCTCGGCGAAGGCACCGGCTTCGGGATGCGCAAGGGCGACAAGGCGCTGCAGGCGAAGATCGTCGGCGCGCTCGACGCGCTGAAGAAGGACGGCACGCTGAGCGCGCTGTCGCAGAAGTACTTCAAGCGCGACATCATCGCGAAGTAAGCGTGGCCGCGCGCCGGCCGCGGTGCCGGCGCGCGTCGCACCGAATCTCGACGCAGTACGGAGAAGCATGGATTTCGACGTCATCGTTCTGGGGGCCGGCATCGTCGGCGTGTCGTCGGCGCTGCATCTGCAGGATCGCGGGCTGCGCGTCGCACTCGTCGACCGGCGCGCGCCCGGCGAGGAAACGAGTCACGGCAATGCCGGGCTGATTGAACGCTCGTCGGTCGTGCCGTACGCGTTCCCGCGCCGTTTCGGCACGCTGCTGCGTTACGCACGCAACCGCTCGGTCGATCTCTATTGGGATTACAAGGCATTGCCCGCGTATGCGGGCTGGCTCGCGCGCTTCTGGCGGGAATCGTCGCCGCAGCGGCTCGCGGCCGCCGCGCGCGACATGCTGCCGCTCGTCGCGGCGAGCGTCGTCGAGCACGACGCGCTGCTCGCGCGCACGGACGCGCAACCGCTCGTGCATGACGGCGGGTGGATCGAGGCGTTCCGTTCGCCGGCGTTGTTCGACGCGGAAGCGCGCGCGCAGCAGCGGGTGGCCGACGCGCACGGGTTGCGGATGAGCGTGCTCGACGCGCGTACGTTGCGCGAACGCGAGCCCGGCATCGGCGATGCATTTTGCGGTGCGTTCCACTGGCAGGATCCGAAGACCGTGTCGAGCCCCGGCGGCCTGACGAAGGCGTACGCGCGGCTGTTCGAGCGCGACGGCGGCACGTTCGTGCGCGGCGACGCGACGACGCTCGCGCAGGTGCGCGATGGCTGGCAGGTCGATACCGGACACGGGCCGATCGCGGCGCGCTCGGCCGTGGTCGCGCTTGGGCCGTGGTCCGATCACGTGTTCGCGCCGCTCGGTTACCGGATTCCGTTGCGTGCCAAACGCGGCTACCACATGCATTACCGGCCGACCCGCGTGCCGCTGAACGTGCCCGTGTGCGATACCGAGGAGGGCTTCGTCGTCGCGCCGATGGAGGGCGGCCGCCTGCGGCTCACGACCGGTGTCGAGATTGCGTTGCGCGGCGCGCCGCCGACCGGCGTGCAGCTCGCGCGCGCCGAGCCGCTTGCGCGCGACGCGTTCGGCATCGGCGAACGGCTGGATCCGGCGCCGTGGCTCGGGATGCGGCCGTGCACGCCCGACATGCGGCCGGTGATCGGGCCTGCGCCGCGCCATCGTCACCTGTGGTTCGCGTTCGGCCATTGCCATCACGGACTCACGCTCGGCCCCGCGACCGGACGTTTGCTCGCCGAGATGATGACGGGCGAGCCGACCTACATCGATCCCCATCCGTATCGACCCGCACGCTTCGGCTGAGCCCGTTTCGACGCGACGGCCGCCGCGAGTGAACTGACCCCACGAAGTTGGACGGTTAAAATCTAAGCGGCCAAGGGCTGAGTCCTGTATTGCACGGGACTCAGCCCATTTAATTTCAGCTTGATGCGTTCGTGGTTGTAGTAGTGAATGTAGCGGCTCAACGCATCTCGCAACTGCTCCACGTTCGCAAAGCGCGCCAGCCGATAGCACTCGGATTTCAGCGTGCCGAAGAAGCTCTCCATGGCTGCGTTATCAAGGCAGTTGCCTCTGCGCGACATGCTCTGGGTGAGCGCATGCTGCTTCAACAACCGACGGTAGGCGGGCATCTGATACTGCCAGCCTTGATCCGAATGCAGTAACGGCCGTCCTTCATCATCGAGCTTGGCCACCGCCTTCTTCAACATGCCGCTGACCAACTCGAAGCTCGGGCGCTCATCCATTTGGTAAGCGACGATCTCCCCGTTGTACAAGTCCATCACCGGCGACAGATAGAGCTTTGGGCCCCCTACATTGAATTCGGTCACGTCGGTCACCCACTTCTGATTCGGGCGTTCAGCATCAAACTGCCGCCGCAGTAGATTTGGGGCAACGCGGCCGACTTCGCCTCGCCAGGAACGATATCTCTTCGGGCGTACCAGAGATTTCAACTGCAGTTGTCCCATCAACCGCTGCACGGTCTTGTGATTGATCGCGTGTCCCGCTTGCCGGATCACTGTCGTGATTCGCCGATAGCCGTAACGGCCCTTGTGGTGGTCGTACACGCTCCGGATCTTCACTTTGAGATCCGCATACCGATCGCCAGCATCCAATACCTTGAGTTGGTAATAGAACGTGCTGCGTGCCAGACCTGCCGCCTTCAGTAACGCGGCTACCGGATGGCATTGCCTAAGCTCACGTATTATTTGCGTTTTTTCCTGGGCGCTGTCTGCTTCTTTGATTGCAGCAGCGCATCGAGCTTTTTTAGGTATGCCACCTCCGCTCGCAAATACACGATTTCCTTGAGCAGTTCCTCGCGGCTCGGCTCTTTCTGCACGGTATCGTCGAGGGATTTCGGTGGTGGTGAGGTGGTCATTTTCGGGGGGCGCCCTCGGCGACGAGGCGCCAACGCATCTATACCGCCCTCATGATACAGACGCTCCCAGATCGGGATGCTTCGTTCATTGCGGATGCCGAATAGCGCTGCCACCTGCGCATACGACAGCTCATCGCGCCGCATCCGCTGAAGGACTGACAACTTGAATCGCGCGTCGTAGTGGCTGTGCTTCTTGCTCAGTCCGTCTTCGCCATGCTCGCGATAGCTCGCCACCCAACGTCGCACCATCGTCCTGCCCACTCCGTAACGGTGAGCAAGTGTCTTGGTGCCGGCCTCTCCAGCCAGGTACGCCTGAACCACTCGACGCCGAAAACGTTCGTCGTACTTCGTCATGAAAAACACCCCAAAGGTTGGATCTAGTCCAACTTTTGGGGTGCAGTTCAGAGTGCGGCCGTCACATTTTTTCGTTTGGCTGTCCGTGTTGTCGGAGGGCGCGCAAATGGAAATCATCTGCGTAATTGATCGGAAAGAAATCGCGAAATAAGAAAATGGGCAAACAAGCGATTTATTAATGCATTTTCATGAAAATGAAATGCGAATCGTTGGATCCGCCCGGGCAATACGTCGGCGCTTTCGTAAGGACGTTCCGACGTGGCACGGAATGTACCGGAACACGTTACTTCGGGCCTCGCAAACGTTACGTTACATCCGCACGCCGGATGTCTGATTCGTCGGATGATTGTGGTCGTGTGACCCATTTATTTGCCCTGAAATCCATATAAAACCGTTATTCGATTGCAATAGGCAGACGAATCAATCCGTTTTATCCGGGTGGCACGCTTCGTGCAATCCGTCCCCATGCTTTATCAACGTAGTGCCAACCGAGATGGGGTAAAGATGGGACAAAATCTTAAATTGACGGGTGTGGCGCTGTCGGTCGCGACGGTGTTCGGGGTACTGGCTTCCGGTTCGGCTATCGCGGGGACGCTCGATGCGCTGCCGCTTCCGCAGGTAATCGTGAATCCGCCGACGAACAGCGTGTCGATCGGGCTGGCCGCGACCGGCACGTCGCCGCTGGGTTCGGTCACCGTGGCGGCGGGCGGATCGGGCGCGATTCAGACGTCGCTGGGCAATCCGGCGGAGGCATTGTCGGGCGCGGTGAACGCGCTGCAAGGCGCGCTCGGTGGCGGAGGCGGCACGGTGACGCCGCTCGCGCCGGTGCAAGGCGTGGTGAACGGGGTGACGGGTGCGCTCGGCGGTGGCAATCCGGCAGGTGCATTGACCGGTGCGCTCGGCACGGTCACGGGTGCGTTGGGTAACGTTGGCGGCGGCACGAATCCGCTGGCGCCGGTTCAAGGCGTCGTCAATCAAGTGACGGGGGCGCTTGGTGGCGGCAATCCGGCAGGTGCGTTGACTGGTGCGCTCGGCACGGTCACGGGTGCGCTGGGTAACGTTGGCGGTGGCGCGAATCCGCTGGCGCCGGTGCAGGGTGTGGTGAACGGGGTGACGGGCGCGCTCGGCAGCGGCGATCCGGCAGGTGCGTTGTCCGGCGCGTTGGGCACGGTCACCGGTGCGTTGGGCAACGTTGCCGGCGGTGGGAATCCGCTGGCGCCGGTTCAAGGCGTGGTGAACGGAGTGACGGGCGCACTCGGCGGCGGCAATCCGGCAGGTGCGTTGACTGGCGCGTTGGGTACGGTCACCGGTGCACTGGGCAACGTTGGCGGCGGCACGAACCCGCTGGCGCCGGTTCAGGGCGTCGTCAATCAAGTGACGGGCGCACTCGGCGGTGGCAACCCGGCAGGTGCGTTGACTGGCGCGCTGGGCACGGTCACGGGTGCACTGGGCAACGTTGGCGGCGGCACGAACCCGCTGGCGCCGGTTCAAGGCGTCGTCAATCAAGTGACGGGCGCACTCGGCGGCGGCAATCCGGCAGGTGCGTTGACTGGCGCGCTGGGTACGGTCACCGGTGCACTGGGTAACGTTGGCGGTGGCACGAACCCGCTGGCACCGGTTCAAGGTGTCGTCAATCAAGTGACGGGCGCGCTCGGCGGCGGCAATCCGGCAGGTGCGTTGACCGGCGCGCTGGGCACGGTCACCGGTGCACTGGGCAACGTTGGCGGCGGCACGAACCCGCTGGCGCCGGTTCAAGGCGTCGTCAATCAAGTGACGGGCGCACTCGGCGGCGGCAATCCGGCAGGTGCATTGACTGGCGCGCTGGGTACGGTCACCGGTGCACTGGGTAACGTTGGCGGTGGCACGAACCCGCTGGCACCGGTTCAAGGTGTCGTCAATCAAGTGACGGGCGCGCTCGGCGGCGGCAATCCGGCAGGTGCGTTGACTGGCGCGCTGGGTACGGTCACCGGTGCACTGGGTAACGTCGGCGGCGGTGCGAATCCGCTGGCGCCGGTTCAAGGTGTCGTCAATCAAGTGACGGGCGCACTCGGCGGCGGCAATCCGGCAGGTGCGTTGACTGGCGCGTTGGGTACGGTCACCGGTGCACTGGGCAACGTTGGCGGCGGCACGAACCCGCTGGCGCCGGTTCAGGGCGTCGTCAATCAAGTGACGGGCGCACTCGGTGGCGGTAATCCGGCAGGTGCGTTGACCGGTGCGCTCGGCACGGTCACCGGTGCACTGGGCAACGTCGGCGGTGGCACGAACCCGCTGGCGCCGGTTCAAGGCGTCGTCAATCAAGTGACGGGCGCACTCGGCGGCGGCAATCCGGCAGGTGCGTTGACCGGTGCGCTGGGCACAGTCACGGGTGTACTGGGCAACGTTGGCGGCGGCACGAACCCGCTGGCACCGATCCAGAACGTTGTCGACCAGGTCACGGGCACGCTGGGCAGTGGCAATCCGGCCGGTGCACTGAGCAACGCGGTCAATACGATCACGGGGGCGCTCGGCAACATCGGCGGCGTGTCGAGCCCACTGGCACCGGTGCAAGGTGCCGTTACGCAACTCGCCGGCACGCTCGGCAACGGCAACCCGGCCAGTGCACTGACGGACGCGGTGAACTCGATGACGGGCGCACTCGGCAATCTCGGCGGCTCGAACCCGCTGGCGCCGGTGCAGGGCGTTGTGAACCAGGTCGTCGGCACGCTTTCGGGCGCCGGCGGCGGCAGCCCGATCGCGCCGATCACGAGCCTCGTCAGCGGCCTGCAGAATGCCCTGCCGACGGGTGGCAATGCGGCCGGCGCGCTGACCGGAGCGCTCGGTTCGGTCACGAGCGCGCTCGGCAATCTCGGTAGCGCGAACGCGCTGGCGCCGGTCCAGGGCGTGGTTAACCAGGTCGTCGGCACGCTGGGCAGCGGCAACCCGGCAGGCGCACTGAGCAATGCGGTCAGCTCGGTGACGGGCGCACTCGGCAACCTCGGCGGCACGAACCCGCTGGCGCCGGTGCAGGGCGTCGTGAACCAGGTCGTCGGTACGCTGGGCAGCGGCAACCCGGCAGGCGCACTGAGCAATGCAGTCAGCTCGGTGACAGGCGCACTCGGCAACCTCGGCGGCACGAACCCGCTGGCGCCGGTGCAGGGCGTCGTGAACCAGGTCGTTGGCACATTGTCGGGCGCAGGTGGCAGCCCGATTGCGCCGATCACGAACCTCGTCAGCGGTCTGAGCGGCGGCAGCAACCCGGCCGGCGCACTGACCGGTGCACTCGGTTCGGTCACGGGCGCCCTCGCGAACGGTCCGGCAGCCCTCGGGCAGGCGGCCGGCGCGCTGTCGGGCGCGGCCGGTTCGACTGCCGCGGCGGGCGGCAGCCTGCTCGGCTCCGGCGCGAGCGCTGCGGGCAGCACGGCGGGCGCTACCGGTTCGCTGGTCTCGACGACCGGCAACGCGACGGCGACGGTCGTCAATGCTGTCGGCACGTCGCTGGGCACGGTGCTGGGTTCAACGCCGAGCCTGTCGGTCACGCCGCACTCGGGCAACGGCTCCGCGAACAACCCGCTCGCACCGGTGTCGACGCTGCTGCAGGCGGTGACTGGCGCATTGCCGAAGTAACCGGCCGGAACGCGCGGCGGCGGTCCATCGCTTGCCGCGCGCAACGGGGCGTACAACGCGGCATGACAGCAATGTCATGCCGCGTTTTCTTTGGATTCCCGATGTGTTTCCTGTGAGGAATGGCGCCGCGTTGCGGGGCAGCATGGAATAACTTGCCGGGTCCGTCCGTTTACCTACCAAGTCTCGGCGCGGCCGGACGGCGGGATAATGGTCATGACGAAGTCGACGTCCCGTCCGGCGGTGCGGTGCCGCGATGCCATGCCAAGGAGAACGGGAATGAAGACGATGCTGTTCGCCATCGCGCTGACGGCCGCGATCGCGCGGCCCGCGGCCGCCGAGCCGCCGCAGGCCGGTGACGGGAAACTGGTCGACGAAGATCACATGACGCTGTACGTGTTCGATCACGATGCGCCGGGCAGGAGCACATGCACCGGCACCTGCGCGGCCAACTGGCCGCCGGCGCTCGCCGACGGATACGACAAGGCGTCCGGCGCACTGAGCCTCGTCACGCGCGACGACGGCCGCAAGCAATGGGCTTACCACGGCCGTCCGCTGTATCGCTGGAAGATGGACCACAAGGCCGGCGACGCGGGTGGCGACGGGATTGGTGGCATGTGGCACGTCGCGCGTCCCTGAGAGTCGACGGACGGACTGACGGCGCGGCGACGCGCGAGGCATCCGGATGAGCTACGAATCGGACCTGCTGGTGTGGCTGCCGCATCTCACGCGATATGCGCGCGCGCTGACGGGCGACCGAGCCTGGGCGGACGATCTCGTGCAGGACACGCTCGAGCGCGCGCTGAACCGGCCGCCGCGCGACGGCGGCAACCTGCGTGCGTGGCTGCTGACGCTGCTGCGCCATCGTTTCATCGATCAGTTGCGCGCGCGGCACGAGATCGCGGTCGACGATGCGACCGCGCCATGGCAGACGATGGCCGCGCCGACCGACGAGATCGGTGGGCTGCTGCTGCGCGACGTGCAGCGCGCGCTGTACCGGCTGCCCGTCGAGCAGCGCGAGGTGCTGCTGCTGATCGCGCTCGAGGAATTGAGTTACCGCGACGCCGCACAAGTGCTCGGGGTGCCGGTGGGGACGGTGATGTCACGGCTGTCGCGGGCGCGTGAACACATGCGTGCGCTGCTGTCCGGCGAGCCGCCGGCGCGCGGCGCGGCCGCGTTACGGGTGATCGGGAAGACATGATGGACGACGATCCGCGCAAACCTTCGAACGAGCGGGACGACGGCGCCGACGCCGACGCATCGGCGCAGCTGCTGTCGGCGCTGCTCGACGGCGAGCTGTCGGGGCCGGAGCGCCGCGAGATGCTCGAACGGCTGGAGTCCGATCCGCGTGAAGCCGACCGGTTCGCGCATTACGGCGCACAGCGCGCCGCGGTGCAAGCATTGTTCCCGCTGCCGGCCGCAGCACCCACGCTGTTCGTGCAGCGGCGCGCGCCGCGCTGGCGCAGCGTCGCGTATGCGTTCGCGGGGCTGGCCGCCGGGCTGATGATCGGCGTCGCGCTGCACGCCGGCTGGACTACGTTCGGCGCCGAGCCGGCCTTTGCCGCGCGCGCGGACGTCGCGTACGCCGTGTACGCGGCCGATCGGGAGCATCCGGTCGAGGTCGATGCGCGCGATCCGGCGCGCCTTGCCGCGTGGCTGTCCGCGCGTCTCGGGCGGCCCGTGCGCGCGCCGTCGCTCGACGAATACGGCTATGCATTGCTGGGCGGCCGATTGCTGCCGGGCGACGCGGGGCCGGCCGCGCAACTGATGTACCAGCGTGCGGATGGCGAGCGCGTCACGCTCTACATGACGGCCTACGACGCGCGACGCTTTGCGCCCCAGGCGATGTCGGCCGGCGGCCGCGACACGTATTTCTGGTCCGATCGCGGCATGGGTTTTGCGCTCTCCGGACGCGCCGACGAACGGCGCTTGCGCGAGCTCGCGATCGAAGCATGCGGCGCGCTCGGCGGACCGACCGACGCGTGGAAGGGATGACGCGCGACATCGGCAGGGAGTCAACGATGAACACGAAGGCGGCGATGTTGACGATTGCGCTCGTCGCGGGCGCCGGGCTCGCGCGGGCGGACGGCGATGCGCCGGTGCGCGTGCCGGTCGACGCCGACGGCGTGCAGCGGGTGACGATCGTCGGCGGCAGCTATTTCTTTCGCCCGAACCACGTGATTGTCCGCGCGCACGTGCCGGTCGAACTGACCGTATCGGCCGAACCGGGCGTCGTGCCGCACAGTTTCGAGATTGACGCGCCACAGGCCGGCGTCGCGGTGCATACCGAGCTGGGCACGACGCCGCGCACGTTGCGCTTCACGCCGACCGCACCCGGCCGCTTCGCCTACTATTGCACGCATCGGCTGCTGTTCCTGCGCAGCCATCGCGAGCGCGGAATGGAAGGCGTGCTCGACGTCGAGGCGGCGCCGTGATCGCCGCATTGCTGGCCGCGAGCCTGATAGGAGCGAGCATGACAGCCGATCCCGTGACCATCGCGCAGACCCATTTCGACCAGGTCCACTCGTACCGCGCGACGATCCGCTCGTCGGCGCGAAGCGGCGAGCACGCCGAATTCCACTATGCGTACCGGAAACCCGGTTTCGTCCGGATGGACTTCGTGTCGCCGCATCACGGCGCGGTGCTTGCGTACGACCCCGGCGACGGCAAGGTGCGGCTGCGCCCGTTCGGCGAGCATGCGCTGCCCGCGCTGACGCTGTCGCCGTCCAATCCGCTCCTGCGAGACGGCAGCGGCCATCGCGTCGACCGGTCGGACGTCGGCGTGTTGCTGCGCAACGTGCATGCGCTGCAGCAGGGCGGTGCGACCGTGACGGAAGGCCAGGAAACCATCGGCGGACGCACCACGCTGCGCGTATCGGTGACGGGCGCGCCCGCGCATGTGGTCGACGGCGTGCACCGCTATCGTCTGTGGCTGGACGCCGAGGACGGCTTTCCGCTGAAGGTGGTGAGCTTCGCGGACGATGACGGCGCGCCGCTCGAAACGGTGACCCTCGACGACGTCGAGATCGACGTCGCGTTTCCCGCCCGCTTCTTCACGCCCTGATCCCGATTCTGATTCGCGCCGGAGGCAGCATGGCGGAATACCGGTTTTCGACGACGTGGCGAGTGGACGCGCCGCTCGCGGCTGTCTGGGACGCGATCTACCAGGTCGATCGCTGGCCCGACTGGTGGAAGAGCGCCGTGCGGACCGTCGAGATCGAGCGCGGCGACACGCGCGGCATCGGCGCGCTGCAGCGATACACATGGAAAGGCGCGTTGCCGTACCGGCTGACCTTCGACATGCGCGTGCTGCGCGTCGAGCGGCCGCATGTGCTCGAAGGTCGCGCGAGCGGCGCGATCGAAGGCGAGGGACGCTGGTCGTTCGCCGGCGACGGCACGCGCACCGTTGTGCGCTACGAGTGGCACATCCGCACGCGCGAGCGCTGGATGAACTGGCTGGAGCCGGTCGCGCGGCCGCTGTTCGTGTGGAATCACGACGTCGTGATGCGCGAAGGCGCAAAAGGCCTCGCCCGCCTGCTCGGCGCGACGGTCGAGACCGACGGCCGGACGTTCCAGCCGGTCGCGGGCTGTCCGGACATGTGATATTCCGGGCCTCCGTCTAGGCTCCTGCTGCGTCCGAGCAGCCATTTTCATACGATGCCGACGACCGCGGGAACTCGATGCTCGCTCCGTGTCAAATTGGGGCGAGGGTCGGGATATCCCGTATCTCGTTCGCTGCCGGCCCGCGGTGTCGATAGCTATGTATTTGTTTTAAATGAGTTTGTTAAATTCGTCCCCGTTTTTTTCCCGTTCCGCCCCGCACGAAAAAACCTCCGGCTTCCCTTCTTGAATTTGTCAAAACCCGTCCATATAATTAGCACTCGCTGCACGAGAGTGCTAACAATTCTCTGCCGGGCGACCCGCCGGGCAGATTCCCTAAGCGTTCTTCAATCTCAGTCAAGAGAGGAGTGAATATGAACCTTCGTCCTTTGCACGATCGCGTGATCGTCAAGCGCCTGGATCAAGAAACCAAGACCGCCTCGGGCATCGTGATCCCCGACGCAGCAGCTGAGAAGCCGGATCAAGGCGAAGTCCTGGCCATCGGCCCGGGCAAGCGCGACGACAAGGGCGCACCGATCGCGCTCGACGTGAAGGTCGGCGATCGCGTGCTGTTCGGCAAGTACGCTGGTCAGACCGTCAAGGTCGACGGCCAGGAGCTGCTGGTCATGCGTGAAGAAGACATCATGGCCGTGGTCAACGCCAAGTAAGCGTCCACTGTCGGCACATATTCTCAAGAATTCAAGGAGTTAGAAGATGGCAGCTAAAGACGTCGTATTCGGCGATTCCGCCCGTTCGAAGATGGTCGAAGGCGTGAACATTCTCGCCAACGCAGTCAAGGTCACGCTGGGTCCGAAGGGCCGCAACGTCGTGCTCGAGCGCAGCTTCGGCGGCCCGACGGTCACCAAGGACGGTGTGTCGGTCGCGAAGGAAATCGAGCTGAAGGACAAGCTCCAGAACATGGGCGCGCAAATGGTCAAGGAAGTGGCTTCCAAGACCAGCGACAACGCAGGCGACGGCACGACGACGGCAACCGTCCTCGCGCAATCGATCGTTCGCGAAGGCATGAAGTACGTCGCATCGGGCATGAACCCGATGGACCTGAAGCGCGGCATCGACAAGGCAGTCGCAGCGGCTGTCGAAGAGCTGAAGAAGATCAGCAAGCCGTGCACGACGAACAAGGAAATCGCACAGGTCGGCTCGATCTCGGCGAACAGCGACTCGTCGATCGGCGATCGCATCGCTGAAGCGATGGACAAGGTCGGCAAGGAAGGCGTGATCACCGTCGAAGACGGCAAGTCGCTCGCCGACGAACTCGACGTCGTCGAAGGCATGCAGTTCGACCGCGGCTACCTGTCGCCGTACTTCATCAACAACCCGGACAAGCAAGTCGCCGTCCTCGACAACCCGTTCGTGCTGCTGCACGACAAGAAGGTATCGAACATCCGTGATCTGCTGCCGGTGCTCGAGCAAGTCGCGAAGGCTGGCCGTCCGCTGCTGATCATCGCTGAAGACGTCGAAGGCGAAGCGCTCGCAACGCTGGTCGTCAACAACATCCGCGGCATCCTGAAGACCGTTGCGGTCAAGGCGCCGGGCTTCGGCGATCGTCGCAAGGCCATGCTGGAAGACATCGCGATCCTGACCGGCGGTCAAGTCATCGCGGAAGAAACCGGCCTGACGCTCGAGAAGGCAACGCTGGCAGAACTGGGCCAGGCGAAGCGCATCGAAGTGGGCAAGGAAAACACGACGATCATCGACGGCGCAGGCGAAGCCGCGAACATCGAGGCGCGCGTCAAGCAAGTTCGCACGCAAATCGAAGAAGCGACGTCGGACTACGACCGTGAAAAGCTGCAAGAGCGCGTGGCCAAGCTGGCCGGCGGCGTGGCAGTGATCAAGGTCGGTGCTGCGACCGAAGTCGAAATGAAGGAAAAGAAGGCACGTGTCGAAGACGCACTGCACGCAACGCGCGCAGCTGTGGAAGAAGGCATCGTGGCAGGCGGCGGCGTTGCGCTGATCCGCGCTCGTACCGCGATCGCAGGCCTGACCGGCGCGAACGCCGACCAGAACGCCGGCATCAAGATCGTGCTGCGCGCAATGGAAGAGCCGCTGCGCCAGATCGTCACGAACGGCGGCGAAGAAGCGAGCGTCGTGGTGGCGGCAGTTGCTGCAGGCAAGGGCAACTACGGCTACAACGCAGCAACGGGCGAGTACGTCGACATGGTTGAAGCCGGCGTCGTCGACCCGACCAAGGTCACGCGCACCGCGCTGCAGAACGCAGCTTCGGTTGCAGGCCTGCTGCTGACGACGGACGCAGCTGTTGCAGAACTGCCGAAGGAAGACGCACCGATGCCGGGCGGCATGCCGGGCGGCATGGGCGGCATGGGCATGGACATGTAATCGACTTCGGTCGATGGTGTCCGGAGCGCGTAGCGATGCGCGCTCCAGCCAAAGAAAAAGACCCGCAGCGATGCGGGTCTTTTTTTATGCGCGCTGCCGGGACGAGTGTTCAATGAACATCGCCTGCGAGATGTGTCACGCTAGTCGCGCATTTCGATCAGCGCATAGTATGGTCGGTTCTTGACGATCAGGCGGGGATGCCGGGAGAGGTAATCCAGCACCTGCGCATAGCGCGTGCGGGCACCGGCAAGCTCGCTCGGCGAAGGTGGCCATTGATGGGCGTTCCACAGCAGATCGACGTAACTGATCACCACTGCGTTTGCGTCACCGCTTTCCAGCGTGTGCTCGATGTTCGCCGGAAGCGTCGCCAAGTCGGACGCAAAGAGCGTGGAGATGGACGGCGGCCATTGCGAACTGGCGAGTGCCACGTTCTTGTCGCCGCCGATGTTGTACGTCCGCGTGCCGGACTTGGTCGCGAGGTACGCTGCCAGGAAGTCATTGCCCTGTGGAAAGAATACCGTGACACCGCCCTTCGGCGCATCGTGCTGGAAGTCGGTGACGATCGAGCGGTCGAGCATCGTGAATTGCTCCCGAAAACGGATCGGTGCGTGCAGCAGGACGTCCCGTTCGTCGATGTGCGCGTCCGATGCGGTGATATCGACTTCGGGGTTCGGCAGATTGGATATCAGCATGGCAGCCAGCAGCAGCCATGCCGTCTTGTGTCTGCCGCGGGTCGACAACTCCGCAATCAACAGCACGAATAGCGCCCAGAATGCGAGACTGGACAATGCAGTCCATCGATACGACGCGCGCATGCTCGAGAAGCCGGGGACGTGAGCGGACAGCCATGCGGTACCAGTCGGTCCGACCGCGAGTTCAGGCGGCATGCTGACCTGGAAGTTGCCGGCTTCCCGGTCGGTGACCGGTCGCTGCGAGTCGATTTTCAGCGACGGTCCGAACGCGAGGTAGGTTGCAAGTATGCCGAGCGCGAGTAGCGGAACGGCGCGGGCCTTGTTCGCCGTCAGCTTGAAGCCGGCCAGTCCGACGAGGATGACGGGTGCGCTGAACGTTGTGAGCCACACGGACGCATCGCCGTAGAACGCGACGTCGCTGCGTGGCGTGCTGACGCGAAGGACATCCCATATCCAGAGCAGCCCCTCGGTCGGCTGCAACAGCATTGTCACGTCGACGCCGAAGCCGCGAAACACGGAGATTGGATCGGCTGCGAAGTCGTGCGTACCGACGAATCGCGCATACAGGACATAGGCCATGCCGAATCCGGTCATGTAGAACGGCAAGCCGATGGCGAGGACGCGAATGCTGGTGCTGCGACGCAGTGCGAGTTGTGCGACGAACTGAACGCCCGCGCCGACCCCGAACATCACGAACGTATAGCCGTCGGTGAAGGCGGCTACGCACGCGAGTGCGACGAACGCGGTGCCGCATGCGGCGACCGTCGTCGCTCGTCCGGTGGCGGCAACGTCGCACAAGGATTGCGTCGTCCAAAGATACAGTGGGAGCAGCGCAATCCCGATCGACAGCATCGAATAGCCGGCGTGCATCCAGACGAGCGGCATGGTCGCCCACACCGTCGCGAGCGCCAATGCGTGGGACCGCCGTGCGCCGAGCGATAGCGCATAGCGCATCGCGCCCCACATTGCGAGTGCGAGAAATCCTGCGATCGTGACGTTGTACGCGTCAGCGACGCCGAGCGGTGTCGTGACAAGCAGCGCGCTTTCGACCACCGCGCCGGACAATCCGAACGCAATTCGCGCCGCGTCCGGAATGCCGAAATCGTGCGCGAGAATCGAGGGCCAGCCATGGTTCGCGAACGATAGCGCATACGATGAAATCCAGAGCGCCTGACCCAGTGTCGGAAGTGTAACGAACGGCACGGCGCCATAGACGGCGAAGACGATCGCCAGAGCAGAGATGAATGGCAAAGCCGTTCGTGCGAGCGAAAGGTGGGTAGTCCAGCGGGGGCGCATGAGGTTCAGTTCGAGGTGCGGCGGACAAAGGTGGCGCCGACAAAGAAAATCAGGTCGCCTGTCACGGTCACCATGCGGCCGAGGACGATCGCCGTAATGAGATCCGCTTGTCCCACGATCCCATGCATCAGCCAGTACAGGGCGGCTTCCCGAACGCCGATACCTGCCGGTGCGCCCGGCGTGACGAGTCCGGCGAGCCACGCCACGACGTAGGCGCCGCAGACGGGTAGCCAGAAACCCTCGCGAAGCGCGTCGACCGTTGTGTGTGCGGACGCGATGGCGAGCAGTGCGCAAAAGATGAGCCCCGCAGCAAGCAGAAATGCCGCATGCAGCGATACAGCGCGAGCCACCTGCCGGGACCAGGCCGTCCCGATTGTCCACGCGGTGATGACAAGCAGTCCTGCGAATGCGGCAGCGGCCACCGAAGCGCCGACTGCCGGCCATTTGAGCGGAGCCGCCAGCAACGCGAAGGACAGCGCGGTCGATGCAATGACGGCGAGTTCCCATCCGATCGACTTCGCGACGGGCCACGCAGGCAGGCCCGCAGCGATGCTGATCGCCTGGCGTCCGGCAAGATGGAAGATGTTTCCCGGCGTGTATTTGGCAAGCTGCGATATGCCATACGTCCGAATGGTCCACGCCAAGGGCGGCTCGACGCCATGGTGGGCGAGCAGGTGCCGCCACGCGAGCGCCAGCAGCACGCCGCACGCGCCGTAGCCCGCGCTCAGCAACACTACGGCGCTCCACATCGTCGCAGAGAATGAGTCGAGTGAAAGCTGGCGGCTGTACTCGACGAGCTTCATGCCGACGAAGATCGTCCCGAGTGCGCCGAGCGCGCTACCGACGAGATGTACCCAGCGCCGTTCCCGTGTGCCGAACTTCACTCGTGTGTAGCGCTGCGAGGGCGGCAGAGCAGCATCGTCCACGGCAACGGCGTGCGTACGCATTCGATCTCGAAACGTGTGGAGATGAAGGAGAGGAACGCTCGGGTCGACCAGCGCTGAACGTGGCCGGGCGTGTTCCCGAGCGCGGGCAGATATTTTCCCCGCGCGAGGTTCATGGCGCTCCAGATCGGTTCGCGTGGCACGCTGAAAATCACGTGGCGCGCACCCAGCGCCTGAATGTTGCGCAACGCGACTTCCGGCTGCTCGAGATGCTCCAGCACTTCGCAGCAGACGACGAGATCCGCTTGCACATCCTGCGGCCGCAGGTTGTAGACGTCGCGCCGAGAAAAATGTGCGGGATCGATTCCACGTGCCATCGCGTTTTCCTGCGCGATCTCGATTACGCGGCCCGAAAAATCGCTGCCGGTGGCCTGAAGGCCTTGTTGCCGCCACCGCAGAACCCAATATCCTTCGCCGCAGCCGATTTCGTGGATGGACGAAGGTGCCGCCCGGGCCACGACGTCGGTCAAGGCTTCGTCGAAACCTCGCATCAGGCGTCGGACGATCGGGTTGCGCGAGCCGTACTTGTCGTAATGGTTGCCGACGACGATCCCGTCTTCGGCCATGCCCTGTGCCATCTTCATCGGACGACCTCGAGCGCGCGTGCCGCATCCTTGTCGAGCTGCGACGGGGCCGTACTGTCCGTCTGCATCTGCTTGACCATGAATCGCACGTCCTCGAGCAGTTTGCGGTTGGTGGACAACAGGTCCGCGACGATGGCAATCAGCAGTGTCTGGAATCCGGCACCCACGAGTATCGACGCGAGAATCAGCGACTGGACGTGCCCGGTGCCGTGACCGATCGCCCAGAAATAGATGAAGCGCAGCCCAGTCGCCACGCCTGCGCCGAGCAGGATCGTGCCGAGCGTGCCGAAAAAGGCGGCGGGCCGGTAGATCACGAAGATCCGGAGGATCGTATGGGTGGAGCGCATCACGTACGAACCGATGCTCTTCACCAGTCGCGACGGTCGAAGGAATCCGTTGACCCGGATTGGCACCGACATGATCGACATGTCGCGCTGACCGGCCTGGATGATCGTCTCGAGCGTGTAAGTGTAATTGCTGAAAACCGTCAGCCGCTGTGCGGCGTGGCGGCTATAGGCGCGAAAGCCGCTCGTCGTGTCGGGAATGTCGGTGCGGCTCACCGCGCGGACCACCCAGCTGCCGATTTTCTGCAGCGCTTTCTTGAGCGGCGAAAAATGCGCGATCTCATCGATCGGCCGCGCACCGACGACGATATCGGCGTCACCAACATAAATTGGGCGGACCAGCGCGGGAATATCCGCGGCATTGTATTGATTGTCGGCATCGGTATTGACGATCACATCTGCGCCGCGTTGCAGGCACGCTTCGAGTCCGGTCATGAAGGCGCGTGCCAGACCGCGATTGCGCGGATGCCGGATGATGTGATCGACGCCGGCAGCCCGTGCAACCTCGATGGTCCCGTCACTGCTGCCGTCGTCGATAATCAACCATTCGACCCTGTCAAATCCAGGGATTCGGCGAGGCAGCGCCGCCAGTGCAATCGGCAATGTGGCGGCTTCGTTGAAGCACGGAACTTGAATAATTAATTTCATTGCCTGCCAGAGAGTAATTCGCCTATAGCTGCTGGCGTTCAAATATCAAAGAACAATATCGAATCCGGCGAACATCACTGGAATATAGAACAGATCGAAATGCGGAAAATTACAGGAAGTTACATTCGGGCATTGATTGCGGGGGCGCGATCGAGGGGCGCAAGTGCGACGTCCCGCAGAGGCAGTTGCATGATTGTTTTCATGATCGCCGATCCGGGTGGACGTACAGCCGCGGCCGGTGGCCATGCAGTGACACCCGACGCAGTCGGTATCTTGTAATTAAATGTTGCAAAGAACGGGTCGCACGATCAGATATGGAGTGTTTGTCGTCGTCGGACGGCGACGCACAGAATACGGGGGCAAGGGCGCGATAACCGGCGGTCTGAATGGCGGTCACGCGCGCGACCGTATGCACGTCAGCGCGAAGGGCCACCTCGCGAGCACGCGTCCGCCGCGCGGACGTCAATGCCGAGCGATCCGCGGCGAGCTTTTGCTGCTCTCCGTCACCGGACGCCCGCCTTCCTCATCATTGCTGCGCGCCCAGAAGAACCGGTCGGGCAGGTACGCGCCCATGCCGGGCCGGAACGCGTCGCGCACGGCCTGGTACAGGTATTCCTGCGCCTCGCGCACCGCTTCGGGCGGCTCCTGGCCGTTCGCGAGCAGCGCCGCGATCGCCGCGCCGAGCGTGTCGGTGATGCCCATCAGCCGGTGCGGCGAACGATCCCACATGTCTTCGCGAAGCTGGCCTTCCTCGCCGTACAGCGTGTTGACGAGCCGGTGCGAGCCGGTTTCCGACGACAGGATGTACTCGCAACCCTGCGACAACAGATGCGACACAGCGGCGTCGAGATTCGGCGCCTCGGCATCGCCGTCCGGCTGCGCGAGCGCGATCAGCGTCGCGTGGTCGGCGACCAGCAGCGTCGTCTGCGGCGCGAGCAGGTCGGCGATCGATTCGCGCAGGTCGTCGGCGGCGAGCACGTGCTCGTCGTCGAGCGTGAAGTCCGGTGCGAGCACGAGCGGCACGCCATCGTAGTCGGCGACCACTTCCGCGATCGCGCTCACGACTTCCGCGCGCGTCGCGGCGCCGATCTTGAACGCGGCGACCGGCATGTCCTCAAGCAGCATGCGCGCCTGGGCGGCGACGACATCGGGATCGAGGCCGGTCACTTCGTCGCAGGCGGCGGAGTCGCGCACGGTGTAGCCCGTCAGGACGGACACACCGTGACAGCCCATGCTCGCCAGGGTCATCAGATCGGCTTGGAGGCCGGAGCCGCCGGTGGGATCGGACAGGCCGAAGGTGAGGACGATCGGAGGGGCGTTGCTGGACATGTAAAAATGGGGCAAGAAAAAAACGGGGAAGCGACAGAACTGCGGACGGCGAGGCGAAGTGGGCATTTGGCCCCGTGTTGCCCGGCAGGCCGCACTTTTCAGCCATTATGCGGCGGAATCCGGCCCGCACGACGGAATTTTTAGCGCAGCGCAACGTAGTCGTCGTACTCCAGTGCGATTGCTAGGCAGTCCGGCCCCGACACGGTACCATCATGGCTCCCGAATTTACCGACTTTTCCCGACGCGGCTTAAGATGGAATACAAGAGCTGGATGTGCCTGATTTGTGGCTGGATTTATGACGAAGAAGCCGGGCTGCCCGAAGAGGGCATCGCCCCGGGCACGCGCTGGGAAGACGTCCCGATCAACTGGACGTGCCCCGAATGCGGCGCTCGAAAGGAAGACTTCGAGATGGTCCAGATCTGACGGACCCTTGGCCCACGGACACACCGCTTCGGCCTCGCGGTTGCCGGGCGCTAGCGCGCCGCGGCCGACGCGAGCGACTTGACGATGACAGGCGCGCGTGTCCATGACGTCAGATCCGGCGAACACTCCCCACCCTGAAGCACTGCCCAACCCTCGCGGCGGGGCCGTGCGTGCGGCCGACGCGTGGCTCGCGGCGGCCGCCGACGCATTCGGGCACCGAGACGACGCGGCCGCGCCGCTGTCGGCCGCCGCCGCCGTACTGGCGGAGGCCGGCTGGCTGCCGGCCGCCCGTTTCGCGGGGCAGCTGGCCGCCGCGGTGCCGCTCGTCGCCGCCGAACCGATTTCCGCCGCCTGGCGCGCCGCGCTGAGCGATTTCCGCGCGGCGGTCGGGCGCCACAACCTGCGCGAGCTGGCCTGTTCGCCCATCCTGTTCGACCATTTCCGTGTGCTGCGCGCGCAAGCCGCGGCCGACCTGCGCGCGAGCGTGCCGCTCGACGTGCTGGCGCTCGTCGGGCGCGCGATACCGCCGGCGACGCTGCGCGTGCTGCCCGACGCATTCGCAAGCCGGGCGCGGGCCCGCTACGAGCAGGCGCTGCTCGGCGTGCTGCGCGCGCCGCGAGGCACGCCGGACGCGGCGCTCGACGAACTCGACGCGATCCTGACCGCGCTGGCCGACGGCGCGCCGTATGACTTCTGGCGGCTCGCCGCCGCATGCCTGCGCGCGCTGCGCGCGAGCGCCGCACCCGAACTGAAGCGTTTCCTCGCACGCACCAACCTGCTGCTCGGCGAGCACGCGCACGGCAGGCGCAGTGCGCCGCCGGCGCTCGTGCGCGAGACGGTTGCGCTGCTGTGGCGCGATTTCGCGCTGTTCGGCGCCGCTGCGGAAGACGTCGCGCTCGTCGACGTGCTGCACGATTACGGGCTGACCGTGGACTGGCACGTCGCCGGCACGCCCGCGTCCGAGGCGCTGTGGGAAACCGACGCCGCGCGCGCCGAGCGCGATGCTGTCGCCGTGGCGCCCACCCGCATGCTGGGGGTCGTGACCGTCAACGCGCATGCGTATGAGGATTTCCTGCAGACGGCCGACGCGTCGATGGCCGATCTGGCCGTCGATCCAGCCGCGGCTGATACGGGGGCCGCATGGCACGCATCCGCGGCGGCCTACCGGGTCGGCACGGCCGCGTGTGCACTCGGGCTCGGTCACGCGGCGCTGCTGGCCGACACGCTCGGGCTCGCGTGGCGCCGCGCCGCGCACGGCATGCCGCTCGCCGACGGCGGGCTCGACGCACACGCGCGCGCGTCCGACATGCTGCGTGCCGCGCTGTTGAAGATCGCCGCCGGAGTGGCGCCGCCGGACTTGACCGCGGCGTGCGGGGTGCTCGGCGCGGCGCTCGGCCGAGACTGATGCGCAACGGGGCGGCAGCCCTTGTCGCGCGGGCCCGCAACACGCTGCCGACAGCACCCGCGCGCGTGTTAGAGTGCCGTGTGATCCGCGCGCGTCGTTGCCAGCGTCGCGCGGCGTTGCTTGTTGATCGCGGCCCGGTCAGGTCGCGGCGTCTTTGCTAAAATTCAAACCATGTCAAAGCCTTCCGATCGCATCAATCTCACCAACCAGTTCCTGATCGCCATGCCGAACATGGCGGATCCGACGTTTTCGGGAACGGTGGTCTATCTTTGCGATCACAGCGAGCGCGGGGCGCTCGGCCTCGTCATCAATCGTCCCACCGACATCGACCTCGAATCGCTGTTCAGCCGCATCGACCTGAAGCTCGACATCGAGCCGCTGCTGCACATTCCCGTGTACTTCGGCGGCCCGGTCCAGACCGAGCGCGGCTTCGTACTTCACGAGCCGGTCGAAGGCGCGAACTACAACTCGTCCATGTCGGTCGAGGGCGGGCTCGAGATGACGACGTCGAAGGACGTGCTCGAGGCGGTCGCGACGGGCACCGGCCCGAAACGCTTCCTGCTGACGCTTGGCCATGCAGGCTGGGGCGCCGGGCAGCTCGAGGAGGAGATTTCCCGCAACGGCTGGCTGACTGTCGCCGCCGATCCCCGCATCGTGTTCGACACGCCGGCCGAGGAGCGCTTCGAAGCCGCGCTCGGCCTGCTCGGCGTCAGCTCGTCGATGCTGTCCGGCGAAGCAGGGCACGCATGAGTGGCGCGAGCGCGCGCGATGCAACGCTCCTGGCGTTCGATTATGGCGAGAAGCGGATCGGCGTCGCGATCGGCAATGCGCTGACGTGCTCGGCCCGCGCCCTCGTCGTGATTCCCAACCTGAACCGCGAGCACCGCTTCAAGGCGGTCGGCGAACTGCTGGCCGAATGGCGCCCGGACGCGCTCGTCGTCGGGCTGCCGATGCATCCCGACGGCACGCCGCACGAGATGACGCAGCAGGCGAAGCGTTTCGGCAACCAGTTGAACGGCCGTTTCGGGCTGCCCGTCACGTGGGTCGACGAACGCTATTCGTCGGTCGAGGCCGAGGCCGGACTGCGCGAGCGCAACGTGCGCGGCCGCGCTCGCGCCGAGATGCTCGATGCCGAGGCCGCGCGCGTGATCCTTCAACAGTATCTCGATCAATTGTCCGACCATGAGCACCATTGACGCCGACGCGCTCTACCGCGTCCTGCTCGACCAGATCCGCGACGCATACGGCACGGCCTTCGCCGAGCCGGGTGGCCCGCGGCTCGCCGGTATTCACAGCGGTGGCGCCTGGCTTGCCGAGCGCCTCGCGCGCGATCTCGGCGCGCCGGGGTTTGGCGTCGTGAACGTCGCGCTGCATCGCGACGACTACGCGAAGAAGGGGCTGCACAGCCAGGCGAGCCCGACATCGCTGCCGTTCGAGGTCGACGGCGCGCGCATCGTGCTCGTCGACGACGTGCTGTACACCGGCCGCACCGTGCGCGCTGCGCTCAACGAACTGTTCGACTACGGCCGTCCGGCTGCGGTCGAGCTTGCGGTGCTCGCCGATCGAGGCGGCCGTGAGCTGCCGGTCGCCGCGCGCTTCGCGGGCGGCATGCTCGACGTGCCGGCCGATGCGACGCTCGTGCTCGCCCGCGACGAAGCCGCGCAACTCACGCTGCGCATCGAGGCGCACGGCGCCTGACCGAGCCGCGAAATCGTATCCCGGGCCGCCGGTTCGCGCCGCGGCCCGTTTGCATAGTTGGAATCACGCACACCATGACCACCGACACCACTGGCCGCACCGGCAATCCCGCCGCGGCCGCGAGCCCCGAGCGGTTCCGCTACGGTTTCCTGAAGGGCAACCCGCAGCTCACGAAAAACGGCGAGCTGAAACACCTGCTGTCGATCGAGGGCCTGCCGCGCTCGATCGTCAACCATATTCTCGATACGGCCGAGCAGTTCGTCAGCGTGACGGACCGCGAGGTGAAGAAGGTGCCGCTGTTGCGCGGCAAGTCGGTGTTCAACCTGTTCTTCGAGAACTCGACGCGCACGCGCACGACCTTCGAGATCGCCGCGACGCGCCTGTCGGCCGACGTGCTGAACCTGAACATCAACGCATCGTCGACGAGCAAGGGCGAGTCGCTGCTCGACACGATCAACAACCTGTCGGCGATGCATGCCGACCTGTTCGTCGTGCGCCACGCATCGAGCGGCGCGCCGTACCTGATCGCCGAGCACTGCGCGCCGCACGTGCACGTGATCAACGCCGGCGACGGCCGACATGCGCATCCGACGCAGGGTCTGCTCGACATGTACACGATCCGTCACTACAAGCGCGACTTCACGAAGCTGCGCGTGGCGATCGTCGGCGACATCCTGCATTCGCGCGTCGCGCGCTCGGACATCCACGCGCTCACCACGCTCGGCGTGCCGGAAGTGCGCGCGATCGGCCCGCGCACGCTGCTGCCCGGCGGCCTCGAGCAGATGGGCGTGAAGGTGTTCCACAACCTCGACGAAGGACTCAAGGGCGTCGACGTGATCATCATGCTGCGCCTGCAGAACGAGCGGATGAGCGGCGCGCTGCTGCCGTCCGCGCAGGAATACTTCAAGACCTGGGGCCTGACGCCCGAGCGCCTCGCGCTCGCCGCGCCCGACGCGATCGTGATGCATCCGGGCCCGATGAACCGCGGTGTCGAGATCGATTCGCAGGTAGCCGACGGTCCGCAGTCGGTGATTCTCAACCAGGTCACGTTCGGCATCGCCGTGCGGATGGCGGTGATGGGCATCGTCGCCGGCAACAGCGACTGAGCCCGCTTTCGCGCATCCTTATTCACGCAATCAACGCATTCACAGACAGCGCATGAAGATTCATATCCAAGGCGGCACGCTGATCGACCCGGTCGCCGGCACCGAACGGCAGGCTGACGTATTCGTCGCGGACGGCAAGATCGCCGCGCTCGGCGCCGTGCCGGCCGGTTTCAACGCGGACAGGACGATCGACGCGTCCGGCCTGATCGTCGCGCCCGGTCTCGTCGACCTGTGCGCGCGGCTGCGCGAGCCGGGCTACGAGCACAAGGCGACGCTCGCGTCCGAGATGGCCGCGGCCGTCGCGGGCGGCGTCACGACCCTCGTGTGCCCGCCGGACACCGACCCCGTGCTCGACGAGCCGGGCCTCGTCGAGATGCTCAAGTTCCGCGCCCGCAACCTGCGCCAGGCCAACGTCCATCCGCTCGGCGCGCTCACCGTCGGCCTCAAGGGCGAAGTGATCACCGAGATGGTCGCGCTGACCGAATCGGGCTGCGTCGGCTTCACGCACGCGAACGTGCCGGTGCGCGACACGCAGGTGCTGCTGCGTGCGCTGCAGTACGCCAGCACCTACGGCTACACGACGTGGCTGCGTCCCCTCGACGCGTTCATCGGCCGCGGCGGCGTCGCCGCGAGCGGCGCGCTCGCGTCGCGACTCGGCCTGTCCGGCGTGCCGGTCGCGGCCGAGACAATCGCGCTGCACACGATTTTCGAACTGATGCGCGTGACGGGCGCACGCGTGCACCTCGCCCGGCTGTCGTCGGCGGCCGGCCTCGCGCTCGTGCGCGCGGCGAAAGCCGAGGGGCTGCCCGTGACGTGCGACGTCGGCGTGAACCACCTGCACCTGATCGACGTCGACATCGGCTACTTCGATTCGCAGTTCCGGCTCGACCCGCCGCTGCGCGGCGAGCGCGATCGCGAAGCGATCCGTGCGGCGCTCGCGGACGGCACGATCGACGCGATCTGTTCCGATCACACGCCGGTCGACGACGACGAGAAGTTGCTGCCCTTCGCCGAAGCGACGCCGGGCGCGACGGGGCTCGAGCTGCTGCTGTCGCTGACCGTGAAGTGGGCCGATGAAACGAACACGCCGCTCGCACAGGCGCTGCGCCGCATCACGGCTGCGCCGGCCGATGTGCTGCAGTTGCCGGCGGGCCGTCTGGCCGAAGGCGGCGCGGCCGACCTGTGCGTGTTCGACCCGCGCGCGCACTGGCGCGTCGAGCCGCGCGCGCTGAAGAGCCAGGGCCACAACTCGCCGTTCCTCGGCTACGAACTGCCTGCCTGCGTGCGCGCGACGCTCGTGGCGGGCCAGGTCGCGTTCGAGCGCCACTGAACCACGCCGGATCCTCGCCATGACCGCACTTCGCAAGCTGCGTCTCGTCTTTCACCTGTTGCGCGGCATGGCGATCGTCGCGCTGCGTTTTTCGCATGTCACGCCCGCGCATCGCGCGGAGTTGACGCGCCGCTGGTCGCTCAAGATGCTGCGCATCTGCGGGATGCGTCTCGTCGTGCACAACGACGGCGCGCGCCTCGACGCGGGGGCGCTCGTCGTCGGCAACCACGTGTCGTGGCTCGACATCTACGCGGTCAACGCTTGGCGGCCGACGCCGTTCGTGTCGAAGGCCGAGGTGCGGCAATGGCCGGTCGTCGGCTGGCTGGCGGAGAAGCTCGACACCGTGTTCCTGCAGCGCGAGAAACGTACCGAGGCGATGCGGGTCATGCACGAGATGGCCGACCGGTTGCGCAACGGCGGCGTGATGTGTGTGTTTCCGGAGGGCACGACGTCGGACGGGCAAGGGCTGCTGCCGTTCCACGCGAACCTGTTCCAGGCCGCGGTGTCGGCCGGCTGCGCGGTGCAGCCGATCTGCCTCATGTACGAGGACGCGCAGCGGCGCCAGTCGGTCGCGCCCGCGTATACGGGCGAGCTGTCGCTCGGGATGTCGCTCGACATGGTGCTGCGCGGCGGCCCGCTCGTTGCGCACCTTTACGTCTGTGAGCCGATCGCGCCGGGCGGCGACCGCCGCGCGACTTCTGCGGCGGCGCGCGATGCGATCGCGGCGGCGCTCGAGACGCTGCAGGCGAAGGTCGGCAAGCCGTCGCCCGAGTCGCTGGCGGAGCTGGAGAAACATGCATATCCGGCGACTGAAGTCGGCGGCGGCGCGGCGGGCGATGCGGCGGCCGAGGAGCCGGTGCCGGGACGCGAGGGCTGATGCTTCATTCCGCCCGCGTGCATTGCGCGCGGGCTACTCGCCGCCCGGCGTGCGGCACGCTTCGCACTGCACCTGCGTGACCGTACGCAGCGCCGGATCGGCCATCAGTCGTACGGCCGACAATCGATTTCCCCATACGCACCCCGAATCAAGCGCGATGACGTTGTCGCGCAGCATCAGGCCGAGCGCGGCCCAGTGGCCGAATACCATCGTGACGTTCTCGGTGCGGCGGCCCGGTGCGTCGAACCACGGCAGATAGCCTGGCGGCGCGCTTTCCGGGCCGCCGTTCGTCTTGAATTCCATCGCGCCGTCGGGCGTGCAGAACCTCAGGCGCGTGAACGCATTGAATGCGACGCGCATCCGGTCGCGTTTTTTGAGGTTCGGACTCCATTGGTTCGGCTCGTTGCCGTAGAGGCCTTGTAGTGTGTCGCGCCAATCGGGCGCGCGCAGCGCGTGTTGCAGCTCGTCCGCGAGTTCCAGTGCCAGTGTGGCGTCCCATTGCGGCAACACGCCTGCGTGGACGAGCAGCATCCCGTTTTCGAAGTGCGCGAACGGGCGGTGGCGCACCCAGTCGAGCAGGGCGTCGGCGTCGGGCGCGTCGAGGATCTCGCCGATCGTGTCGCCCGGGCGCTCCGTGCGGATGCCGGCCGAAACCGCAAGCAGGTGGAGATCGTGGTTGCCGAGCACGACCGTTGCACGCGGGCCGAGCTCGACCAGCGCGCGCAACGCGGCGAGAGAATCGGGCCCGCGGTTGACGATGTCGCCGGCGATCCAGAGTGGGGTGTCGGCGGGGGGTGAAAGCTTTTCGAACAGCGACTGGAAAGCTGAATGACAGCCTTGGATGTCGCCGATGGCGATGGGGGGCCGGCTCATGAGGGTAGGCGCATTGTCGAGGAGGTTGAAGTCGTGATGGAGGCGGGCCGTGACGGAGCGAGATGTCTCGATTGCCGTCCCATGATAATCGACTGTCGAATGCGTGCAATGCCGCCTCGGCGCGGTTGGTGCAGGGGGGCGGGTAGTCAGGCGCGCGATTTTTACGGTCTTCGCCGGGCGGCTCAAGATGATCCGGTAAAATTTCGGCCCTGACGTGACGGCCGTTTGCACTGGCAAGTCGAAGGCGGGCGGTACCAGCCGGTGCCAGCCGCGTACTATTTGAGAGAATCTCATGATCCTGATTACGGGCGGTGCGGGATTTATCGGCGCCAACTTTGTACTCGACTGGCTGAATCAATCCGACGAAGCCGTACTCAACGTCGACAAGCTTACCTATGCGGGCAACCTTCGCACGCTGCAATCGGTCGAGAAGAATCCCGGGCACGTGTTTGCGCGGGTTGATATATGCGATCGCGCGGCACTCGATGCGCTGTTCACCGAATACAAACCGCGCGCGGTCCTGCATTTCGCGGCGGAAAGCCACGTCGACCGTTCGATTCACGGGCCGGCCGATTTCGTGCAAACCAACGTCGTCGGCACGTTCACGCTGCTTGAAGCGGCGCGCATCTACTGGAGCGGTCTCGGCGATGCCGACAAGGCGGCGTTCCGGTTTCTGCACGTATCGACGGACGAGGTATTCGGCTCGCTGTCCGCGACGGATCCGCAATTCACCGAAACGACCCCCTATGCGCCGAACAGCCCGTACTCGGCAACGAAGGCCGGTTCGGATCATCTCGTGCGTGCCTATCATCATACGTACGGCCTCCCGACGCTCACGACAAACTGTTCGAACAACTACGGTCCGTACCAGTTTCCGGAGAAACTGATCCCACTGATGATCGCGAACGCGCTCGCCGGCAAGCCGTTGCCCGTATACGGCGATGGCATGAACGTGCGCGACTGGCTGTATGTCGGCGACCATTGCAGTGCCATCCGGGAAGTACTCGCACGCGGCGTGCCCGGCGAAACCTACAATATCGGCGGCTGGAACGAAAAGACGAATCTCGAAGTTGTGCACACGCTGTGCGACCTGCTCGATCGCGCCCGCCCGAAGGCGGCTGGCTCGTATCGCGAGCAGATCGCCTACGTGAAGGATCGCCCCGGCCACGACCGCCGCTATGCGATCGATGCGCGCAAGCTCGAGCGCGAACTCCAGTGGCGTCCCGCCGAAACATTCGAGACCGGGCTGGCGCGGACGGTGCGGTGGTACCTCGATAATCAGCAATGGGTCGACGAAGTCGCGTCGGGCGAATATCGGAAGTGGGTCGAAACCAATTACGCGGAACGGAACTGAGGGCTTACCCCATGGCACGCAAAGGCATCATTCTCGCCGGCGGTTCCGGCACACGCCTGTATCCGGTCACGCATGTCGTATCGAAGCAGTTGCTGCCCGTATACGACAAGCCGATGATCTATTATCCGCTGTCGACGCTGATGGTCGCGGGAATCCGTGACGTGCTGATCATTTCCACGCCGCAAGACACGCCGCGCTTCGAGGCGATGCTCGGCGACGGCGGTCAGTGGGGCATGAATATCCAGTATGCGGTACAGCCGTCTCCGGACGGCCTCGCGCAGGCATTCCTGATCGGCCGGGACTTCGTCGGCAACGATCCGTCGGCACTCATCCTCGGCGACAACATCTTCTACGGCCACGATCTAGCAAAGCAGCTCGACCGGGCAGACGCACGCGATACGGGAGCGACGGTGTTCGCCTATCACGTGCACGATCCCGAACGCTATGGCGTGGTCGAATTCGACCAGTCCTTCCGGGCACTGTCGATCGAAGAAAAGCCGACCAAGCCGCGTTCGAATTACGCGGTCACGGGCTTGTACTTCTACGACAACCGCGTGTGCGATATCGCCGCCGAGATCACGCCGTCGCCGCGCGGCGAGCTGGAAATCACCGACGTCAACTCGCTCTATCTCGCGGATGGTTCGCTTAACGTCGAGATCATGGGGCGCGGCTATGCATGGCTCGACACCGGCACGCATGATTCGTTGATCGAGGCGGCCAGCTTCATCGCGACGCTGCAGAAGCGTCAGGGGCTGGTCGTCGCGTGCCCCGAGGAAATCGCGTATCGCCGCCGCTGGATCGATGCGGAGCAGGTGCTGAAGCTCGCACAGCCGCTGGCGAAAAACGCATACGGGCAGTATCTCAAAAATATCCTGACGGACCAGGTCGCATGGCTATCCAAGTAACCGCAACGGCGTTGCCCGAAGTGAAGCTCATCGAGCCGAAGGTGTTTGGCGATGCGCGAGGATTCTTTTACGAGAGCTTCAACGCACGGGAATTCGCCGAGCGTGTCGAGGCCGGTGTCGAATTCGTCCAGGACAACCATTCGCGCTCGGCGAAGGGCGTGCTGCGCGGACTTCACTATCAGATCGAGCGTGCGCAGGGAAAACTCGTGCGCGTGGTCGAAGGCGAGGTGTTCGACGTTGCGGTCGACATCCGGCGCAGCTCGCCGAACTTCGGCAAGTGGGCCGGCGTGGTGCTGACCGGCGAGAATCATCGTCAGCTTTGGGTTCCGCCGGGGTTCGCGCACGGCTTCGTCGTGCTGTCCGACACGGCGCAGTTCCTCTACAAGACGACCGATTACTGGTACCCGGAACACGAGCGGTGCCTGTTGTGGAACGATCCCGCGCTGGGCATCGACTGGCCGTTCGACGGTGAACCTCAGCTGGCGGCGAAGGATGCGGCCGGCAAACGTCTGGCCGATGCCGACGTGTACGCGTAAGCGCGAGCCGGAGCGATACGATGCAACGCAAACACACCATTCTCGTGACGGGTATCGGCGGCCAGGTTGGTTTCGCGCTGCTGCGCCATCTGCAGGGGCTCGGCGAGATTGTCGGGCTCGACCGGACGGCGTTCGATCTCACCCGCCCGGACATGATCCGGGAAGTCGTGCGCACGATCCGCCCCACGCTGATCGTCAATCCCGCCGCGTATACAGCCGTCGATGCCGCCGAGCGTGAGCGTGATCTTGCGATGGCGATCAACGCGGCTGCGCCGCGCGTGCTGGCTGAAGAGGCGGCGCAGGTCGGTGCATCGCTGATTCACTATTCAACGGACTATGTGTTCGACGGGACGAAGGCCGATCCGTATGTCGAGACCGACGCGACGAATCCATTGAACGTCTACGGCCAGTCGAAGCTGGACGGTGAGCAGGCCATCGCGGCGGTTGGCGGCCGTCACCTGATCCTCCGCACGAGCTGGGTCTATGGCGCGCGAGGCCGAAATTTCCTGACAACGATGTTGCGCCTCGCGAAAGAACGGAACGAACTGAAGATCGTTGCTGACCAGTTTGGCGCGCCGACGTGGTCGGAAACGATCGCGGCGCTGACTGCACACGTCGTCGCACAGGCGCTTGTGTCGGATGATGCCGACGCGTGGTGGCGCCGACATGGCGGGCTCTATCACATGACGGCGGCGGGGGGCGCCTCGTGGCACGAATTCGCGACGGCGATCTTCGAGCAAACCCGCATGGAACGCGCGCTGACGGTCTTGCCGATCCCTGCCTCGGCTTATCCGACGCCCGCGTCGAGACCGGCCAATTCGCGGCTGGCAAACGACCGCTTCATGCGTGCGTTCGGTCTCGCGGCGCCGCAATGGCGTGATGCATTGCAATTATGCTTGGACGGCATGACCGGTTGACGACCGTCTCAGGCCGGCCGCTGCTCGCGCAACACGCGCTCGTAGATTTCAACGTAACCGTCGACCATCTTGTCGGCGGTGAAGCGCGCTTCGTAGCGTTGCCGTGCCGCCGCGCCGAACCTGGCCGTGAGTGCTGCGTCGTTCGACAGCGTGTCGAGTGCGTTACGCAGGGCCGGCGTGTCGCCGAGCGGGACGACCAACCCGGTCTCGCCGTTCACATTGACGAACGATGTGCCGGTCCCGATTTCCATCGACACCATCGGTTTGCCGAACATCGATGCCTCGAGCAGTGAGATCCCGAATGCCTCGGAGCGCAGATGAGACGGAAAGACGAGCGCCTCGCAGAGCTCCAGCAACGCGATCTTGTCCTCGTCGGGCGATGCGCCGGTAAACAGCAACTGTCCTTCCACGCCGAGCTTGCGCGCTTGCGCCTTCAGTTCCTGTTCCATCGGGCCGGCGCCCACGATCACGACGCGGTGGTTGGTGCCGTGCAGCGCGTCGAGCAGCAGATGCAGCCCCTTGTAGTAGCGCAGGTTGCCGACGAACAGGAAGAACTTTCCGCCGATCTCGCGCCGCCAACGTGCGAGCGTCGCATCGGTCGCACGCGGATACGCGGCTTCGTCGATGCCGATCGGCACGACGTCGACCTTGTCGCGGAAACGTTGAAGCACCGGGCTCGTGTCGACGTAATTCGGCGATGTTGCGACGATTCGGGTGACCGAGTCGAGAAAGCGAAGCATCAGCGGCCGATACACCTTCAGCAGGTTCTTCTGCCGGATGATGTCCGAGTGGTAGGTGACGACCGACGGCTTGCCAGAACGCGCGGTCAGGTGAACCATGTCCGCGAACGGCCACGGAAAATGGTAGTGGACGATATCGGCGTCGCGCACGAGTTCCCGGTAGTGGCGAAACGCGGACACGGAGAACGGCGATGACGCGATATCGATCGTGACCTTGGCGCGGTGGTGCAAGTGGCTGCCGAGGTCGACGGTCGACGTGTTGCGGCTGACTGTCAGCACGTCACTGCGGATGCCGCGTGCCGCGGCGCCGTCGCAGATGTGCCAGATCATCTGCTCGACGCCGCCCATCGAGTCGGGTTTGTAGGTTTTGTAGAAATGCAGGACGCGCATTGCGAATCGGTAGGCTCGGTTAGTCTGCTGCAAGCATCCAGCGCAGCGTCGAACGCAGATCGATCGGCGCGACGTCCGGCACCGCGGCCCGCAGCTTGTCAGGCACGCCCGTCAGCATCTTTACCTCGTTGGCACGGACGAAAGCCGGGTTGACCTCGACGTCGAGATCGTGTCCCGAGATCTCGCGGCACATCTCGACGATGTCGGTCAGCGAATGGGCGGTGCCGCTGCACACGTTCACGGTCTCGCCCGCGGTGTCGTTCTCGACAAGCCGGCGATAGACCTCGGCGACGTAGCGGACGTCGGAGAAGTCGCGCGACACGTCGAGATTGCCGAGTTCAATCCTCGGCTTGCGCTCCGCGAAGTGGGATACGATCTTCGGCACCAGGAAGCGTGGCGACTGCCCGCGTCCGGTGTAGTTGAACGGGCGCGTGATCACGATCGGCAGCCGGTCGAACCATGTCCGCACGAGGTGTTCCATCGCGACCTTGCTGGCCGCGTAGTGGTTCACCGGTGCAAACTGCTGCGTTTCGTTCACGGCGCCGCTTGCGTTCCCGTAGATGTTCGCGCTACTGGCGATCAGGATCTTGTCAGGCACGTGGCCGACATCTGCGCATGCCTGCAGCAGGTTGAGCGTGCCGATCACGTTGACGTCGTAGAACATGCTGGCGTCGTCATGGCCAACGAAGCTGATCGCCGCGAGGTGGACGATGCTGGTCGGACGCACTGCATCGATCGTCGCGCGACAGGCGTCCAACGAACAGATGTCGAGCGCGATCAGGCCGTCATGGGCATGATTTCCCGCGCCCGTGACGCGATGCCCCGCGCGCGCGAGCGCATCCCTGACGTAGGCCGCCGTGAATCCGCTCGCTCCGGTAATCAGCGCATGACGTTCCATGAGCGCGGGCCCGTTAGAACGAGAAACCGGCTTCGTTGCGGCGAAGGTCGGCTTCGACCATCATCGCGCAGAGCGTTTCGAGGTTCGTCTCGGGTGTCCAGCCGAGCTTTTCCTTGGCCTTTGCCGGATCGCCGATCAGCAGTTCGACTTCCGCCGGGCGATAGAACTTCGGGTTGACGCTGACGAGGGTCTTGCCGGTCGCGACGTCGATCCCGCGCTCGTTGTCCGCGGTCCCTTCGAAGCGAAGCGTATAGCCGGCCGCCTTGAACGCCATCGTCACGAAATCGCGCACGGTTTCGGTGCGGTTCGTTGCCAGCACGAACGTGTCCGGCTCGTCCGCCTGCAGCATTCGCCACATCCCTTCGACATATTCCTTCGCGAAGCCCCAGTCGCGCTTGGCATCCAGGTTGCCGAGCTCGAGCACGTCCAGTTTGCCGAGCTTGATCTTGGCGACCGAGTCGGTGATCTTGCGCGTGACGAATTCGCGGCCGCGCAGCGGAGACTCGTGATTGAACAGGATCCCGGATGAACCAAAGATGCCGTACGACTCGCGATAGTTGACGGTGATCCAGTGCGCGTACAGCTTCGCGACGCCATACGGGCTGCGCGGATAGAACGGCGTGGTTTCGATCTGCGGAACAGCCTGGACCTTGCCGAACATCTCCGACGTCGACGCCTGGTAGAAGCGGATCTTGTCGTTGACGATGCGGATGGCCTCCAGCACGTTGAGCGCGCCGATGCCGGTGATCTCGGCGGTGGTGACCGGCTGGTCGAACGAGACGCCGACGAAGCTTTGCGCCGCGAGGTTGTATACCTCAGCCGGTTGGGCCGTCTGCAGCAGGCGGATCGTCGACGAAAGGTCGGTCAGGTCATGCTCGACCAGATTGAGGTCCGGATGCCTGGCGATGCCGAGCTCCTCGATGCGCCAGAAATTCACGGAGCTTGTGCGGCGGTACGTGCCGAACACGCGATAGCCCTTGCCGAGCAGCAGTTCCGCGAGGTACGCGCCGTCCTGACCGGTGATGCCGGTGATGATTGCAGTTTTCTTTTGCATGTCAGATCCTCTGTAACTTGCGATGGTTGAACGGGCGGGCAGAATTACTCGGCCGCGAGCGCGTTTTCGAGTTCGTCGAGCGTAATGGTAGCGGTTCCGAGTTTGCCGACCACGATGCCCGCCGCGACATTGGCTTCGTGCATCGCACGCAACCAGTCGCCATGTGTTGCATATCGTACCGCCAGCGTGGCGATGACCGTGTCGCCCGCGCCTGACACGTCGAAAACCTCGCGGGCCTTCGCCGGCTGGTGGTGTGCGCCGCGTGCGTCGAACAGCGTCATGCCTTCCTCGCTGCGCGTGACGAGCAACTTGTCGAGCGACAACTGTTGGCGTAGCGCCTCGGCCTTCGCGGTCAGTTCGGCTTCCGACCCGAACCGACCCGCGACCGCCTTGAATTCCGAGAGATTGGGCGTGAGCAGGGTCGCGCCGCGATAACGTTCGTAGTCGTCGCCTTTCGGATCGACCAGGACCACCTTGCCTTGCGATCGCGCGCGCTGAATCAGCGCCTGCACGCCGTCCAGCGCACCTTTGTGGTAGTCCGAGAAGATCACGACGTCGGCGCGCGGCAGCGCGTCGTCGAAGGCGGCTGCGATCTCGATGAGCACGGGCGGTGCCGGAGTGCGCTCGAAGTCGAGGCGCAGCAGCTGTTGCTGATGGCCGACCACGCGGAGCTTCACCGTCGTATGCAGATCGTCGTCGACGCAGAGCCGCGCGTCGATGCCGTTTTCCCGGCACAGGCGCTCGATCGTGTCTGCATTCGCGTCGCGTCCCGCGACGGCGAGCAGCGTGGCCGTCGCGCCGAGCCGCGCGCAGTTGTGCGCAACGTTGGCGCTGCCGCCGAGCCGGTCTTCGGTCCGCTGGACCGCGACGACGGGCACCGGCGCTTCCGGCGAAATTCGGTTGACGTTGCCGAACCAGTATTGATCGAGCATCACGTCGCCGACGACCAGGATATGAGGCTGGGTATTCACGTTGTCCTCGATAATGGCCATGGGTGAGTTCGGGTCAGATATGGCTGGGGCCGCAGACGAAATGCAGCAGGCGCCCCAGTTTGGGTTTTGCACCGGGGCCGGACGCGAGCAGGGCGGCTTCGATGTCCTGCGCCGTGATCAGCGCGGCGCACTCGCGTATGACGCATCCGTTGTAGGCATCCTTTGAAAACTGGATGCACGGCGAGCAGGGAACATCGGAGTACAGCACGCGGTTCGATGCGCCGAACGGCGAAAAGCGTTGCCACGGGCTCGAAGTGAATACGCCGAGCACCGGCCGGCAGACCGACACGAGATGCAGGGTACCGCTGTCGGCGCCCACCACGACATCGCATTCGCCGACGCGCGCATGGAAATCGGACAGCTTCGCGCCACCGAGG
Organism: Burkholderia diffusa; assembly: GCF_001718315.1. Taxonomy (NCBI): domain Bacteria; kingdom Pseudomonadati; phylum Pseudomonadota; class Betaproteobacteria; order Burkholderiales; family Burkholderiaceae; genus Burkholderia; species Burkholderia diffusa. The sequence continues at coordinate 871,390 of NZ_CP013362.1, forward strand.
ATCACGTCCGAGTCGGCCAGATTCAGCATTCGCGCGAGCATGCGCAGTTCGTCTGCCTCGAGCGGGCCGCCGATCAGCTTGATTGCGATGCCGTGCTTCGACTGCAGCGATTGCGCGAGCCGTACCCAAGTCGTCGCCGGGATCTTGTTCGCGAAGAAGCCGGCACTCAGCGAGATGCCGACGGTGCGGAGTGCCGACGGCCATTGCGGCGCGGAGCCGGCCGCCGGCCACATCAGCGACGAGCGTGAGTATTTGCCGGTCAGCAATTCCGTGACGCGCTGCTGAATGCGCGTCTCATGGGTGACGTTGTCGCTGCGCGGTACGACGGCGCGCGTGCCGAGGATGCTGGCCGCTTCGTGGCAGAACCCGTCGTCACGCAGGAAGACGATGAGCGAGTAGGGCTTCAACTGTGCGATCAGTTCCGGCATGCCTTCGCCGATCCCGTCTTTCTGCAAGTGGGCGAGTTTCGTCGGATGCAGCACCGGCCCGTCCGGCAGGAAATGCTCGAGCAGAAACCGGTTGCCCGGCGCGGCGTACAGATCGTAGTTGCCGAACTTCTGCTGTAACGCGCGCAGCGCCGGTACGCTGAGGACGAAATCGCCGAGGTGATCGGGCTTGACGACAGCCACGTCAGTCATGATCGCGCTCCAGACGCGTCCCGAGTTTCTGGATCAGCGTCTCGTTGATCATCGATCGAACCAGCGTATTGGTGACCTGCAGCGAAACGGCCTCGGCAACCACGCGCACCGCGTACCACGGATACATCCAGATCCGGCCCGACATGAAGCGCGACAGCATACGCGACAGACGCAGGCGCCGCTCTTGCTGCAGGCAGTAGAGGTAGTCGAGTGAAAACGAATTTCCGGGCACGTCGCGCAGCGTGGCCGGCACGATCCGCGATCGATGGATCAGTGCGCGTCGGATGCGGCGCGTGAGCGGCAGCGGTCGATTCGCGGCGGGCGAGTCGACCGCGGATTCGCCGGCCGGCGCCGCATGTTCGGACAACGGATCGTTGCGTGCGCTCGACCGGGCGGCCGCGCTTTCCGTGTGGCGAACGGCCTCGGTGACGACCGACAGGTAGGCTTCGCGCGAGAACTTGCGAACCCATTCCCGACGTGCGTCAAGGGTGTGCGCGCCGTAGTCGGGGTCGTCGTGCGCGCAACGGGCGGCTTCGACGAGACCCTGCGCGATCGAATGCGGATTGCATGGATCGACATAGCGCGCGAACGGACCGCCGACCTCGGGTAGCGCGCCGGTATCCGACAGCAGCAGCGGGATGCCGCGCGCGAGCGCTTCCAGCGCCGGCAGGCCAAAACCTTCCCATAGCGACGGGTATGCAAGCGCACAGCAGCGCTCGTACTCGTCGCGCAGTTTGTCGTCGGGTAGGCGGCCGCAGAGCACGGCGCCATCCACGCGTGCGACCGCGGCCTTGATGACCTCGGCACCGTGACCGTCGCCACCGACGATGCGCAGCGTGTAGCCTTCCTTGGCCAGACCCGACAGCGCGAAGCCCTGGACGAGTCCGGTTATGTTCTTGCGGGTTTCCAGGCTACCGACGAACAGGAATTGCCGCGACGGCTGGCGCCGTTTCGCCTCGACCGGATGATCGAAACGATCGTAGAGCGGGACAACGCGCATGCGGCTGCGCGGAATGCCGTAGTTGGCCCACAGGTCGCGTGATGTACTTTCGCTGATCGACAGGATGTCGATCGATGGATCGTAAAGACGGTCGTACGCAATCGAGTAGAGGCGCGACACACTTGGGTTGTGCCACTGCGGACGCGTGATCGGCGTCAGGTCGAGCACGTATGCGATCGTGCGCGCGGCTCGGCCGACAAACAGCAGGTACAGCGGGTCGAACACAAAGTTGATGCACGGTGCTTCGGGTTGCCGATCGTCCTGGCGGCGTGCGAACGCGTCGGGATTCGCGAGGGCCGCGCCGAGCAGTGCGCCGACACGCGACTCGAAGCTGGCGTTCAGCGTATAGTCGTTTGCAACGAATTCCGCGAGATCAACCGGTTCGCCCAGCGCCTGAAGTTGAACCGGATGGCCGGACAGGATCAGGTGACGCACCGTGTCGCGCACGATGAAGTACATCGCGGTACGATTGATCGCGAGCGGCGTGATGTCGATGACGAGACGCATCATGCGTGGTACTCCCATGCCCGCGGGCTGCAGACGGTCCGGAAATGTTCGACTGCGGCGCTGATTTCGGTGTGCGTGCGCCGCTCGCGCAGATCGCCGAGCAGGGTTTCGACCGTCGCGAGCAGCGCGCCTTCGCGAAGTACGCCCCAGTGCGCCGAGATCGGATTCACGCCGACCGGATCGGCAAGGCCGAAGTTTGCGACCTCGGTGTCGATGAAATAGCGATAGTCGGCCGGCAGGAATTCCGCGAACGACGTGTGGCGAGGACACAGGGCCGGCTTGCCGGCCAGCAGGTTTTCGAACAGGCCGAGCCCGAGACCCTCGCCGAACGACGCGGTCAGGAAGCCGTCGCAGGTCAACCCGAGCGCCTGCATCGTGTCGTGCGTCAGCGAGCCGGTGCACAAATAGACGCGCGACGCGTCGACGTCGTGGCGGCGCGCGATCTGCGCGAACAGGGTTGCCACTCGGTCGAACAGGCGATCCACCGTTTCCGTGACGTCGATCGTCGATACCTTGAGCACGAGCCCCGCGCGAGGATGCGCGCGAACCACGTCGAGCCATTCGTCGGCAAGGACCGGGAAGCCCTTGCGAGGGATCAGCGTGTTGGTGCTGAGCAGAAGCAGGTCGCACGACGAGCGTACTTCGGACAGCGATACGAGTTTCGGGGCCGCGCCGTCGCGCAGCGGAATTTCGCGCAGCGTGAGATCAGGAACCGACACGTCGCGCGGTTCGGCGGAGCCGTGTGGCATCGGGCAGGGCGTGTAGACGACCGGGACCTCGACGCCTTCTTCCTCGAGCATCGGTTGCATGAACCGGGCCGGCACCCAGACTTCGTCGATATCGTTGATCGACGCGATCCACGATTGATTGCCGAGGCGATCGGTTTCCCAGAAGAACAGGCCGATACTGTGCGCGCCCGTGAACGGGCGGAAGTTGTCGGGCGTCGAGATCGTCAGGACGACGACCTCGCTATCGGGCATCTTCGCGGCGCTCGCGACGCAGTTGTCGGCAATCAGCGGATACGGCCATACCGTGACATGGCGGGACGGGTGTCCGTGCAGATCGACGCCGAGCACGATGTCGAAGTGCGGCTCCAGCCATTCGAGATAGAGACGAGTCGCATACGCATAGCCGCTGTAGCTGTTCAGGTCACCACGAATGATCAGAACGCGCCGCTTGGCGGACAGGTTACCGGTGGTCATGCTGCGTGATCCGCTTGAGTTCCGTGTAAATCAGGTCGACGCAGTCGGCCGTTGCTTGTGATTGGGTGCGGCCTGGGCGCGTGACGTAGTTCCATACGCGCAGGATCATGCGCTGCACGGGACCGAACCGCAGCAGCCGGTAGCGCGCGATGCGCGGCGGCAGCGACGTACGCGGCGCGGCGAGGTGCCTCAGCATACCTATGCGCGCGAGCAGCTCCGCATCGATGCGCAACGGGGACGGCACGGGTTGACGCGTATCGTCGCGCGTCGGTTCGAGATGCTTCGCGAACGCCTGCGAATCGCGGATTCGTGCGTTGCGCGTCGATGCTTCGTTGCCCGATGCAACGTCCGGGCGGTTATCGGATTGAGTCATGTCGTCGATCCCTCGTCGTCACTTAACGCGCTGCGCCGTGCAGCCGCAGCGCAAGGCGCACGAGCGGCTGCGCGAGCTGTTCGGACTGCCGAGTGTGGTCTGCCTGCAGTGCGGCGAGTTGGCGTTTCAGGTCCATCGCCTGCGCATCGGCATGGGCGGCGGTTAGATGTGCTTCCGAGAGCTCGGCGCGCGCCGCGGCCAGCTCGCCCCGCAATGTGGCCAGTTCGCCCTGCAACCCGGCCAACGCGCGCTCCCGCTCCGCAAGGGTGTCCTGCAACGCGCGATGAGCGTCCGGCGAAACTTCGGGATCCAGCACGAAGCAGTGGCCGCGACGCAGCTTCGCACGATCGAATACGTTCGGCGCGAGCGCAATGCGCGGCTTCAGGTCGCGATGCTCGACCGCGACGTAGAATCGATTCAGGCCGTCGAAGTATGCGTATTCGTAGCCGGCGTCGGTCACGATCGATTCCCATTCAGCGCTGTTGTCGACCGGCGAATTCGGCTCGGTCGATTCGATCACGAGAATCCACGGGCGGAAGCGCTTGAAGTCCGCGCCGAGCAGCACGTTGCGCTCGAAGCCTTCGACATCGATCTTGAGGAAATGAATGTCGCGCGGCGCGTACGCTTCGCAGACATCCGCGAGCGTACGAACCTCGACCTCGCGTTCGCCGTACACGCGACCGGTTTCGCGATAGCGATTCGCAATCTCGGGCGCGTTGGTCGACAGGCCACGCGCATCGATTTCATAGAGCGTCACGCGGCCAGGCTTTTCGCCGAGCGCGCATGCGAGATTGATGTCGCGAGGCCGATCTTGCACGAGCGCATCGAAATGCTCGGTGACCGGCTCGACATTGACACCGTGCCAGCCCCGTTCGTAGAACGCCTTCGTGACGGAATCCTCGATCGGTTCATTGGCGCCGACGTCGATGTAGAACCCCTGTTCGACATCGGAAAGCGCGCGCCAGAGTACGATGTCTTCGAAGTTCTGCGCAAAGGAAAGAAAGGTCATTGCCGCTCGATCCGGATGGTGGGTTCGATGAAGCTGAAACCGAGGAAGAAGGGGCGGGTCAGGTTCGCGACGGTGAAGACCAGTGCATAGTCGCGCCACTCATAGTTGTTGGTCAGGTGATCCGACCCGCTGGTAAGTGCCGTTGCAACCGAATACGAGCCCGGGCCGACATTCATGTCGAACGCGACCGTGAACTTCAAGCGTTCGCCGGCCTGCACGTTTTCCGCGATCTGCTTCGTGTGGTACGTGTTCGTACCGTAGATGTCCTGACCGAGGCGGTTCTTGATCATGTAGCCGAGCACGAGCTTCGGAATCGCCTCGTTGGCGCGCACGGTGACCTCGAGTTGCGCGCTGGAGCCCACGTCGACCATTTCGACCTCGTTGCCGTCGCCGTCACAGAGCACGATGTGTTCGACCGTGGCTTCACCGGTGCCGGAGATGGTGCGCGTGTTGCCCTCCGCCGTTACTTCCTGGCGAATCGTCTGACTTTGGCGCTGCGCGAGCGACGCGTTGTAGAAGTCGATCACTTCCTCGGGCGGCCCGATCTTGGAGACGGTGCCTTTCTCGAGCAGGATGGCCTTGTCGCAGATCGACTGGATCGATGTCTTGTCGTGCGAGACGAGCAGCAGGGTAGTGCCCTGTTCGCGGAACTTGCGGATCCTGTCGAAGCTCTTGTGCTGGAAATACGCGTCGCCGACAGACAGCGCTTCGTCGACGATCAGGATGTCGGGACGGCGCGCGGTCGCGATGCTGAATGCCAGGCGCATCTGCATGCCGCTCGAATAGACGCGTACCGGCTGGTCGATGTATTCGCCGATCTCGGCGAATTCCTCGATTTCCGGCATCAGCGTGTCGACGTCGTGATTGGTGAGGCCGAGCAACTGGCCGGCCATGTAGACGTTCTGCCGGCCGGTGAAGTCCGGATGGAAACCCATGCCGAGTTCGAGCAGCGCCGCGACCGAACCGTTGATCGCGATTTGACCTTCGGACGCGCGCGCCGTGCCGGTGATGATCTTGAGCAGCGTGCTCTTGCCCGCGCCATTGACGCCCATCAGGCCGACGGCTTCGCCAGGTTCGATGTCGAACGAAATATTGCGCAGCACCCAGCGCAACTCGTGGCGGTTCGCGCCCGGCACGAGCCATTCGATGAGCCGCCCCCAACGGGAGCGATAGATTTTGTATGCCTTGCCGACGCCGGCTACCTTGATCGCCGTCATTACAGTTCGTCCACCATTTCAGCCGAATGCCTGCGGAAAATATATGCGCCGGCCGCGCAGAGCAGTACGGCAAGGGCAAGAACGGGCCACAGCGAGTACCAGTTCGGCATGCGGTGCCACACGCAGATGTCCTGATAAGCGGTAATCACGCGCGCCATCGGGTTGAACATGATGTAGTGGCGCACTCGCTCGGGCAGGACTGCGATCGGATAGACGATCGGCGTGAACCAGAACCAGAACTGCATCACCACGCCGAAGAGCTGGCCGACGTCGCGGAAGAACACGTTCAGCACGCCGAGCACGATGCCGAGGCCCATCGAGAATGCGACCTGGAGCAGCAGCACCGGAATCAGCGCGAAATACGACCAGCCGGGGAAATTGTTCGAGATCAGCAGGAAGATCGTGAAGAGCGCGAACACGATGCCGAAGTTCAGCAGTGCGTTCAATGCGACGATGATCGGCAGGCAGATGCGCGGAAAGTTGAGCTTCTTGATCAGATTGGCCTGCTCGAGGAACACGTTCTGCGCGCGTGTCAGCGTGTCGGCAAACAGGCCCCACGTGAGCGACCCCGCACACAGGTAGACGCTGTATGCGAGATTGCTGTCGACGCCGGGAAGTCGCGCGCGCATCAGCTGTGAGAAGATCACCGTATAGACGAAGATCATCGCCAGAGGGTTGATCACCATCCACGCGCCGCCGAGCAGCGAATTCCGGTAGCGCGACTGAAACTCGCGCTTCACGCTGCTGACGATGAATCCGCGATATCGCCACGCGGATTTGACAATTCCTACTGCCATGCAGAATTCCTATGAACAGGTCGTGCGCGCGACACGGGGTGGCGGCTTCCGCGCGTCGATTGCCGCCGGGACGCGCGGCGCGGCATCGGGAAAACCAGTCGCACCGCGACATCCATGCTGCGCGGCCCCCGGATCGGCCGGGGGCATGAGCGGTCCGTTCGGCCGTATCAGTTCGACGATGTGCGGCCGTAGACGTCCTCGAAGCGGACGATGTCGTCTTCGCCAAGATATTCGCCGCACTGAACCTCGATGAGCACGAGATCGAGCACGCCGGGGTTGATCAGCCGATGCTTGTGACCAGCCGGGATGTAGGTCGATTCGTTCGGCTGCAGCGAGATGACCTGTTCGCCGTTGACGACATCCGCGCAACCGCTCACGACTACCCAGTGCTCGCTTCGATGGTGATGCATCTGCAGCGACAGCGAGGCGCCCGGCTTGACGACGATCCGCTTCATCTTGAATCGTTCGCCTTCCTCCAGCACCGTGTAGGTCCCCCACGGACGATGCACGGTGCGGTGCAGGCGATACGCGCTGTGGTTCGACTGCTTTAGCCCGGCGACGATGTGCTTGACGTCCTGTGCGCGTTGCGCGGATGCGACGAGCAGGGCGTCCGGCGTATCGACGACGATCAGGTCGTGCACGCCGACGAGGCCGACCATCCGGTCTTCGCTCTGAACGAAGCAGTTGTCGGCGTCGTGAAGTTGCGCATGGCCGCTGATGCGGTTGCCGCGCTCGTCAGGGGCGGTGAGACTGCTGATCGACAGCCAGGAGCCGATGTCGCTCCAGCCGATGTCGCACGGCACGACGTAGACGTTGGCCGAGCGCTCCATTACCGCGTAGTCGATCGAGATGCTTTCCGTTTCGCGGAAGGCTGCCTGCGTGAGTTCGAGCGCGTAGTCGCCGTCGGACGATGCACTGCGCGACGCCGTATCGACCGCATGGACGACCGGCGCGGCAACGCCGGGCGCGTGACGTTCGAGTTCCGCGAGGATCGTCTGCGCGGTAAAGCAGAACATGCCGGCGTTCCACAGGTGGCGCCCGTCGGCGACAAGCGCCTCGGCGACCGACAACTGCGGTTTCTCGACGAAACGCGTCACCTTGCGCGACGCCGGGCTGCGGGCAGGCGTCGCATCGTATTCGATGTAGCCGTAGCCGGTTTCGGGACTGGTCGGATGAATGCCGAACGTCACGATCTGACCATCGACCGCGGCGGCCGCGGCTTGCTGCACCGCAGCATCAAACGCCGCCTGATCGGCGACCAGATGGTCGGCCGGCAGGACGAGCATGACGGCCTCGGGGCCGTGCTCGCGGCGGATCAATTCGGCGGCCGCGCCAATGGCGGCAGCCGTATTGCGGGCCTCGGGCTCGAGCACGAAGCCGAGCCGGTTGCCAGCTTCCCGCACGTTCGTGCACTCGTCCTTGGTCAGGAAGTAGGTTTCGCGGTTCGTGACGACGACAATTTCGCGTGCAGCGGTCGCCTGCTGGGCCCGAAGATAGGTCTTCTGGAGCAGGCTTTGCCCGTCAGCAAGGCGCAACAGCGGCTTCGGAAACGCTTCACGTGACACGGGCCACAGCCGGGTGCCCGCGCCTCCGCAGATGATGACGGGTATGATGTTCATTGACTCGATCTGGTTACGATCCGTTTACGGCATGGTGCGGGACCATCGGAAGGCTGCGATTCTAGCGGATTTCACCCTGCGAAACCATTGCACCATACATCTCGTTACGGAAGTTGCACTGCAAGAAAACAACAATAAATCGAGAGAGGGTATCGTCCGGAAATCATATCCGCCGCAACATGCAGGTATCCGAATTTGCCTGTTTGTTCGGTCTATCGGCATAATTCCTACCGGTTCACGGTGGTCGTGCGCTGGAGTCCCCCCAAGCCGATCCGCACACTATACGACATGGCCAAGCGGCCAAGCCGTCCGCGGGACGGCCGCCGCACAGTAGTTAACGTTCTGCTTCACTAGGATCTCACGCATGCTTCGATTCAAACCGTCGTGGCGGTCACTGAGCGTATTCGGATTCGACTTGCTCGCCGTCGCCGCCGCATGGATATCGGCTTACGTGATTCGTTTCAATGGGGCCGTGCCGTCGGAATTCTGGCACGGTTGTCTCATTGCGCTCGCGGGCGTCGTCCCGACCTATGCGATCCTGTTCCGAATTTGCGGCCTGTACCGCGGCATGTGGGTGTTCGCGAGCCTGCCGGATCTCATCCGCATTGCGAAGGCGGTCGGCATCGGTGCGCTGCTCGTGATGATCGGCGCGGTCATGCTGCAGCCGACGCCGATCATTCCGCGCTCGGTCCTGCTCGTTTCGCCGCTGCTGCTGTTTCTGTCGACCGGCGGCGCGCGTGCGCTGTACCGGACGGTGAAGGAGTTCTACCGATACGGAGGCCTGATCGCGCAAGGCAAGCCGGTCGTCGTGCTCGGCGCGGGCGCGGCCGGTGCGACTCTCGCTCGCGAATTGTCGCGTTCAGGCGAATGGCGCCTGATCGGACTCCTGGACGACGATCCGACCAAGCGCGGCCGGGAAATTTACGGCTACAAGGTGCTCGGTGCGATCGACGAGCTACCGCATTTTGCCGACATGTTGCGCGTCGAGACCGCGATCATCGCGATCCCGTCTGCACCGGTCGAAGTGCAGCGGCGGGTCGCGACGCTGTGCGTGCGTGCCGGTGTTCGCGCCATGGTGCTGCCCGCGCTCGCCGACGTCGCGCAGGGGCAGGCCTCCCTGTCGCGCGTGCGCCAGATCGATCTCGAGGATCTACTGGGCCGCGAGCCCGTATCGATCGATACGGCTCACGTGGATGCCCTGCTGCGCGGCCGGGTCGTGATGGTGACGGGCGCGGGCGGCTCCATCGGTTCCGAACTGTGTCGTCAGATCCTGCGGTTCGAGCCGGCCCAGCTGGTTGCGTTCGATCTGTCGGAGTACGCGATTTACCGGTTGACTGAAGATTTGCACGAGCGTTTCCCGGGCGTCGACGTCGTGCCGATCGTCGGCGACGCGAAGGACTCCCTGTTGCTGGACGAAGTGTTTCGCCGCCATGCGCCGCACATCGTTTTCCATGCCGCGGCCTACAAGCATGTGCCGTTGATGGAAGAACTCAACGCATGGCAGGCGGTCCGCAACAACGTGCTCGGCACGTACCGCGTCGCGCGTGCGGCTGCGCGCCATGCCACGCGCCACTTCGTGCTGATCTCGACTGACAAGGCCGTCAACCCGACAAACGTGATGGGCGCGAGCAAGCGGTTGGCGGAAATGGCTTGTCAAGCATTGCAGCAATCGAGCTCGACGCAGTTCGAGACGGTTCGCTTCGGCAACGTGCTCGGCAGTGCCGGGAGCGTCATTCCGAAATTCCAGCAGCAGATCGCGAAGGGCGGCCCCGTGACCGTCACCCACCCGGAAGTCACACGCTTCTTCATGACGATCCCCGAGGCGTCACAGCTGGTGTTGCAGGCTTCCAGCATGGGACTGGGCGGCGAGATCTTCGTCCTCGACATGGGGCAGCCGGTCCGGATCGTCGATCTCGCTCGTGACCTGATTCGCCTCTACGGCTTCGACGAGAGTCAGATTCGCATCTCGTTCTCGGGCCTGCGGCCGGGAGAAAAACTGTACGAGGAACTGCTCGCCGACGACGAGACCGCGACCCGTACACCGCATCCGAAGCTGCGCATTGCGCGCGCGCGCGAGGTGCCGGACAACCTGCTCGACGACCTTTTGCCCTGGCTGATGCAGAATCGCGTGCTGCCCGACGACGAGGTGCGACGGGATCTGCGCCGTTGGGTGCCCGAATACCAGCCGACGGTCTTGCCGCAACTGCAGCCAGTTGCATCGGCGCGGTCGGCCTGAGCGCGCACCGCCCATCCTTCATTTTCCTGACACGACGCAGCGACCCGTCTTCCGACGGGTAACGGCGTCGTCAAGTTCGTTTGGCCCTCGATCGCATGAAACTGCTTTTCGATCTCAATTCGCTGCGTCCGCCCCGAAGCGGCATCGGCTACTACACACAACATCTGCTCGAAGGTCTGCTGCGGCGCAGCGATGTCGAAGACGTCGCCGGTTGGGTCGGGCGTACCGTGTTCCAGGGCGAGCGTCTCGACGCCATGATGGTCGATCAGTCATCGCTGCAGAAGGCCGTGCAGTTCCGCAACGGCATGACTGCGAGCCTGCTGCAGAAATCGAGGGCGATTCCGGGGCTATATCGTTTACGCACGGTCGTGCGGAGTTCTGCTTCGCGCACGTTGCGCAGCGACTTCGCGCGGCGCGGCTATCTCTATCACGAGACCAATTTCGTCGCGTCGCGTTATCGCGGCCCGAACGTCGTGACCGTGCACGACCTGTCTCACCGGCGTCATCCGGAGTTTCATCCGCAGGTCGCCGTCAACTACCTCGATCACGGGTTGCCGCGCTCGCTGCGACAGGCCGGCGCGATCATCGTCGACAGCCTGTACACGAAGCAGGAACTGCTCGACATCTACGACGTGCCGGAGGAGCGGGTGGTGCCGATCCACCTCGGCGTCGAATCAGTGTTCCGGCCATACAGCGAAGAAGAGTGCCGTCCCGTGCTTGACGCGCTCGGGATTCAGTCGCGGCGTTTCGTCCTGTCCGTCTGCACGCTGCAGCCACGCAAGAATCTTCAGCGACTGGTCGAAGGATTCGCACGGTTGCCGGAGGAACTGCGGCAGATGTATCCGCTGGTCCTCGTCGGCGCGGACGGCTGGAAGAATTCGCAGCTGATGGCGTGCATCGAACCGCTCGCCCGTGCGGGCCAGATCATTTCTCCGGGCTACCTGTCGCGCTCGAGTCTGCTGCATCTTTTTTCGTCTGCCGCGGTTTTCGCGTATCCGTCGCTTTACGAAGGATTCGGGCTTCCGGTCGCGGAGGCGATGGCGAGCGGAGCGCCCGTCCTGACGTCGAACGTGACTTCGATTCCGGAAGTCACGAACGGTGCCGCGCTCGAAGTCGATCCGTATTCGGTCGACGCGATCGAGGCCGGGCTTGAGCGTCTACTGACGGACGCCGCATTGCGCGACCTGCTGGTGGAGAAGGGGTTGCGGCGCGCAGCCGAGCTGACTTGGGATGCAACTGTCGACAAGACCTGCGAGGTCTATCATTCACTGGTTTGACGTGCGCGCGGCGCCGATGGAGGAGAAGCAATGCGGATTGGCGTGAGCGGGGCGAACGGTTTCGTGGGGCGCGCACTGGTTCAGACATTGTGCGATGCGGGGCACGACGTCATCGCGCTCGTTCGCCGCCACGCGGGCAATACCGATGCGCGGGCGACGGAGTGCATCATCGCGGACGACGATTTCGCCAGTGTCGCGGCCGGGCAGCCCGCTTTGCCACCGTGCAGCGCGTTCGTGCATCTCGCCGCGCGCGTGCACGTGATGCACGACGACGCAACTGATTCGCTGGCGGCCTACCGGGCCGCGAACGTCCAAGGCGCGCTCAATGCGCTCGAGGCCGCGCGCCGCGCCGGCGTGCGCCGGTTCGTGTTCGTGAGCAGCATCAAGGCGCTCGGCGAGCACGAGAACGGCCGCCCGTTGCGCGAGGACGATGTACCGCGCCCCGGCGATCCGTACGGCATCTCGAAGCAGGAAGCGGAAGTCGCATTGCGCGATGCCTGCGCGGCTTGCGGGATCGAGCTGACGGTCGTTCGGCCGCCGCTCGTGTACGGTCCCGGCGTGCGCGCGAATTTCCTCGGGCTGATGCGCGCGGTCGCGCGTGGCGTGCCGCTACCGCTGGGCGCCGCGCACGCGCAACGCAGCATGGTGTATGTCGGCAACCTTGTCGACGCATTGCGGTTCCTGGCCACGCGCGATCACGCGACGGACGGGGTATTCCATGTGACCGATGGCAACGACAGATCCGTCGCCGAACTCGTTGGGGCGATTGCGGTCGCGCTCGGCCGATCGCCGCGCCTCGTGCCGGTGCCCGTCGCGTGGTTGCGCGCTGCGGGCGCGTTGACCGGACGCCGCGCGGCGGTCGACCGCCTGACGAGTCCGCTGCGGATCGAATGTGCGCACCTGCGCGAGCTTGGTTGGGCGCCGCCGTTTACCGTCGACGAGGGGCTGGCCCGCACGGTGGCCGGCTTGGCGAAGGGGGGCGGAGCATGATCGCATCGTTGCCCATCGTAGTCGTTGCCGCGTTCGCGGCATGCGCCAGCTTCGCGGTGCTTGCATGGCTGCTGAAATCGGGTGTCGCGTGGCGACTCGCCGTCGACGTGCCGAACCAGCGCTCCCTTCACGAGCGGCCGGTGCCGCGTGTCGGCGGATGGGGCGTGATGTGTTCGGCGCTGCCGCTGATCGCGCTCGGCGTGCCGGGATTCGGCTGGGCGGCGCTTGCCGCGTGCGTGCTGGCCGTCGTGTCGTTGATCGACGACCGGCGTGGCCTGTCGGCGCGTGTGCGTTTCAGCATACATCTGCTGGTGGCCGCAGGCGCCGTCGCGGTCTCGTCCACCGGAATGTCGATATGGACGACGGTGTTGGTCGTCGTCGCGCTCGTCTGGATGGTTAATCTTTACAACTTCATGGACGGCGCGAACGGTCTCGCGGCCGGTATGACGGTGCTGGGTTTCGGCACCTATGCGATTGCGGCGGCGCGCGTCGCGCCGGAGCTCGCAATGGCGAGCGGCGTGATCGCGGGCGCCGGTCTGGGATTTCTCGTGCTCAATTTCGGAGCGGCGAAGGTCTTCCTCGGTGACGTCGGGTCGATTCCGCTGGGCTTTCTGGCCGGTGCATTCGGGCTGTGGGGCTGGCAGCACGATGTCTGGCCGGTATGGTTTGTCGCGATGGCGTTCGGATCGTTCATCGCGGATGCATCCGTGACGCTGTTGCGCCGCCTGTTGCGCGGAGAAAAGGTCTGGCAGGCGCATCGCGAACATTTCTATCAACGGCTGGTGCGGGTGCTCGGTTCGCACGTGCCAGTGGCGCTGCTGTATTACCTGTTGATGTTGGGCGGTTCGGCGGCGGGGCTCGCGGCGCGTCAGCTTTCGTCCGTCGTGGAGCAGTGGTGGATCGTGGTTGCGTGGTACGCCCTGCTCGCCGTTGTCGGCGCGTGGATCGAGTGGCGCTGGCGCAAGTCCGGGCTGACTCGTTGATTTCGCGTTATATCCGGTCTCGAGCGTCATACCGGATGTCGTATGAAGGGCGGTGGTCGAGCGCCGCCTGGTCTCTTGCCCACGCCGGCATCCGCTAGGCGCCATCGTCCCGATCGACGCACCGATCACCTCGTCCGCGTCAACCCGCGTCCACTCGCATCGACCCGCTTCGTCTTTTGACTACCGGTCGATTCCCTCCTATGTTTTCCTCAAGATAGCCGTGCGATTGCCGTAAAGAACAATGGTGAAAAGCCAAGTACGAGATCAACGGTTCATACCAATCCGATGAAAGCGGAACATATTGCAAGGGGAATGAGCGCGGCACTCATGGTGTTTGCGCTCGCGGGGTGTGGCGGCGACGAGAGTCCGACGGCGTCGACCGTCGCCGCCACTGCGCAAGTCGGTAAATTGTCGGCGCTGCGCGCCACGGGCAACGTGGTAAGTGCGGCGCCGATGAGTGCGACGGCGCCGGTTCATGTTGCGCTGATACTCAAGCTGAACGACGAAGCCGCACTGCATCGCTTCGTGCAGGACGCGCGAACGCCCGGCAGCGCCAGCTTCGGCGCCGTGCTGACCTCCGCGCAGATCGCCGCGCGCTACGCGCCCACCGCCGACCAGGTCGCCACGGTGAAGACCTATTTGGGAAGTAAGGGCTTCACGAACATCAACGTCGCCGGCAACAACATGATCGTCGAAGCCGATGCGCCGGCCGGCGTGATTTCCGGGGTGTTCCAGACGACGCTGGTGCCCGTCGCGATGGCGGATGGCACCCGCGCGCATATCAATACTGCCCCCGAGACGGTACCCGATGCACTCGGCGGAGTCGTTCAAGCGGTTCTGGGGCTCGATACCGCGACACGCCTGCATCCGCACTTCGTGCGCGCCTCCGTGGCCACCAGTACGCCAGCCACCAATACGTCGCCGACGACCAACGCAGTCATGGTCGGCCACAACCCGACGGAGTTTCCGGGCATCTATTCCGTAGGCAGCGCGCCGACGGCCGCCAACACGACGGTGGGCATCATTGCGGAAGGGAACCTGACGCAGCCCGTCGTCGACCTGACGACGTTCGAAACGAACAACGGGTTGCCCGCCGTACCCGTTTCGGTGATCAACGCCGGCACGCCAAGCGCCGACACGAGCGGAAACGTCGAATGGTCGCTCGACAGCCAGACCATCGTCGGGATGTCCGGCGGCGTCAAGCAAATCAATTTCTATGTTGCGCCGTCCTTCGCTTGGAGCGACATGGCGCTCGCGATCAATCGCGCCGTGACGGACAACACCGCGCGGATCGTCAACATGTCGATCGGCGGATGTGAGAACTGGGCGCCGACCGCCTCGATGGACGTGCTGTTCGAACTTGCCGTCGCACAGGGACAGACCTTTTCGGTCAGCACGGGCGATTCGGGTAGCGTTGCGTACGGCTGCAGCGGCACGTCGGTGCAATACCCGGCCAGTTCACCGTATGTCGTGGCCGTCGGCGGCACCAGCCTCTATACGAACGGCAACGGCAGCTATGGCGGCGAGATGGCCTGGGGCTCCGGCGGTGGCGGCAGCAGCGGCTTCGAGCCGATTCCGGCCTGGCAGTCGAATGTACCGCAGCTGAAGGGGCGGGCGTTCCGGGGCCTGCCGGATCTTGCGTTCGACGCGGATCCCAACAGTGGCGCGCAGATCATCGTGGGCGGACAACTCGAAACGCTGGGCGGTACGAGCCTGTCCGCGCCGTTGTTTACCGCGACCTGGGCGCGCCTTTTGGCCGGCAGTTGCGTGACGAACCTCGGCTTCGCGGCGCCGACGCTGTACAGCACTCAAGCCACGACGCCGTCGATCTTCCGCGACATCACCTACGGCAGCAACGGCGCATACAGTGCGGGTTCGGGCTGGGACTTCGTGACCGGCTGGGGAACACCGATCGTCACCACGCTGCAATCGTCGATATGCGCGCCGACGACACCGATCTACGGCGGCACCATCAGTGAAGGGACGACGCTCAAGCCTGGGCAAATCGTGTATTCGACGTCGCAAAACCATCGGCTGGTCATGCAGAATGACGGCAACCTTGTGCTTTACAACGCGACCAGTGGTGCCGCGCTGTGGAATTCAGGGACGTCCGGAAATGCAGGGGCGTATGCAGTTTTCCAGACCGATGGCAACTTCGTGGTCTACAGCGCGAGCGGCAGGGCGCTGTGGTTTTCGTCGACCAACAGCGGTTCCTATGGCCAGTCTCTTGTCATACAGGATGACGGCAACATGGTGATCTACGCTTCGTCCGTCCCGGTATTCGCCACGGCGACGTTCACGGCGGGATTGACGAATTCGTCGAACGGGCCGGCCGTCTGGAAGGGCGGTGCTACCCTCGGCAGCGGCCAGAGCCTGGTATCAGGCAACGGCGCAAACATACTCGTGATGCAGGGCGACGGGAATCTGGTGCTGCTTCGCCAGGGCGTTCCGCGATGGAATTCAGGGACCTACAATCATCCGGGCTCCTACGCGGCGATGCAGACGGACGGCAATCTGGTCGTCTACAGTCCAACGGGCGTGCCGCTCTGGTATTCCGGCACCAACGGCAATCCGGGGGCAGCCACGTACATTCAGGACGACGGCAATCTCGTGATCTATGCGCAAGCGCCACGCTGGAACACCAATACGTCGGGCAGCTAAGATTTCATTCTGCGATTCGCGGCCGCGCCGTTACGGTTACCGTCGGCGATGGCCGCGCAGTGTGTGGCAGTGGACGGGGCGTGCGAACCGGCGGCGCGCTGGCCGCCCGCACCCCTCAACGCCCGCGCTTCCCCTTCCTCACGACCATCCACCGCGGGGCCCTGAACCTGACGATGCTGATATACAGCCACACATAGGTCAGCGCGAACAGCACGACGAACACGAACAGGTGCACCGTGTGCCGCCAGAACAGCGTCGCCGGAATCACCGCGACGAGGCACAGCAGCCAAAGATAAGGTGAAGTGAGCGAATTCCGCCGCGTGAGGTCATGCGCGTGTTTCGTCCCGACGGCCCATCGCATCAGCCGCTTGTACACGAGCATGTGCAGGTGCACGCCGTCCGGAATCCCCGGCGACATCCCGCGAATGAACTTCTTCCGGTAGATCGAGAAGCAGGTCTCGAAGATCGGATACATGAACAGCAGCACCGGGTACCACGCCGACACTTCGCGATTGCGCATCACGAGCATGATCGCGAGCTCCGCGAGCATGAACCCGATGAAATACGCGCCGCCGTCGCCGAGGAAGATCAGGCCGGCCGGAAAATTCCACAGGAAGAAGCCGAGCACGGCGCCCATCATGATGATCGACGCGGACATCACGACCGGGTCGTTCACGTGGAATGCGACGTAGGCAAGCGACGCGAACATCATGAAGCTCACCATCGACGCGAGGCCGTTGAAGCCGTCGATGATGTTGATCGCGTTGGCCAGCGCCGCGACCGCGAGCACCGTGATGAACGCCGAGATGGCTACGTAGTGGAGCAGGAAGTCGAGCGGCGGCACGCTGATGCGCGTGACTGCAATGTTCAGCAACCAGAACGCCAGCGCGGCCGCGCCCATCGTGCACAGTAGCCGCGCGCGCGGCGACACGCGCTTGGTCAGGTCCTCGACGAGCCCGGACAGGAACGCCGGCAGTCCACAGGCCACGATGCCGAGAATGCTGCCGGCGATCGTCGGATAGCGCCGGGTGAGGAGCAGGGCGGCAATGACGACGCCGGCGAGGATCCCGATACCCCCGACGCGCGGCACGGGCCGCACGTGGAATTTCTGCACGCCCGCCAGGTCGCTGTCGATCGAGAATTTCTCGTGCAGATGCGCATAGCGCACGATGAACAACGTGACGAGCAGGGAGACGATGAAGCCGGACGCGAAGCTGAGCATGGGATCGCTCGAAAAATGGACAGCGGATTATACAAAACCGCGGGGGTTCCCCTCCTGCCATTTCCAGTGGTCCGCGCACATCTCGTCGATTCCGAGCGTCGCGCGCCAGCCGATGATGTCGGCGGCTGCCTGCGGATTCGCGTAGCACTCGGCGATGTCGCCCGGGCGGCGCGCGACGAGTTCGTACGGCACCGGGCGGCCCGACGCCTTCTCGAACGCGCGCACGACTTCGAGCACGCTGTAGCCCTGGCCCGTGCCGAGATTCACGACGAAGCTCGCATCGCGCTTCGCGAGCGCGTCGAGCGCGGCGATGTGCCCCTTCGCGAGATCGACGACGTGGATGTAGTCGCGCACGCCGGTGCCGTCCGGCGTCGGGTAGTCGGAGCCGAACACGCGCAGCTTCTCGAGCTTGCCGACCGCAACTTGCGCGACATATGGCATCAGGTTGTTCGGGATGCCGGCCGGATCCTCGCCGATCAGCCCGCTCGCATGCGCGCCGACCGGGTTGAAGTAGCGCAGCGTCGCGATGCGCCACGACGGGTCCGATACCTCGAGATCGCGCAGGATCTGCTCGGCGATCAGCTTCGACTGGCCGTACGGGTTGGTCGCCGACAGCGGGAACGATTCGTCGATCGGCGAGCGCTCCGGCACGCCGTACACGGTCGCCGACGAGCTGAACACGAACTGTCGGACGTTGCGTTCGCGCATGATCTTGAGCACGGAGAGCAGCCCGCCGAGGTTGTTCTGGTAATACTCGAGCGGCTTCGCCACCGATTCGCCGACCGCCTTGAGCGCTGCGAAATGAATCGTGCCCGTGATCGGATGCGCGTCGAACACCTTCGCGAGTGCGGCTTCGTCGCACACGTCGACCTGGTGGAATGCCGGCGTCTTGCCGGTGATGCGCTCGATGCGACGCACGGCTTCGGCCTTGCTGTTGACGAGGTTGTCGACGATCACGACATCGTAGCCGTTGTCGAGCAGCTCGACGGCCGTGTGCGAACCGATGTAGCCCGCACCGCCGGTAACGAGGATGGTGCCTTTAGCGGTCATGCTGATGCGCTCCTTCAGAGTGTGATGCCGGTCAATGTATGAATGGTCTGTCTGTAGCGTTCGACGACCTGCTGCTCGTCGAATTCAGCGGTCACCTTGCGACGGCCGCGCGCGCCCATCGCATCGCGCCCGGCAGTCCCGAGTTCGATCATGCGGATCAACTGTTCGGCGAGGCTTGCGCTGTCGCGTACGCGGCACAGCAAGCCGGTTTCGCCGTCGGCCACGACGTCGCGGCAGCCCGGCACGTCGGTCGCGACGATCGGGCGGCCCATCGCGGACGCTTCCATCAGCGTGCGCGGCACGCCCTCGCGGTACGACGGCAGCACGACGCAGTCGGCCGCCGAGATGTGCGGGCGCACGTCGTGCGCCTCGCCGAGATATTCAACGACGCCTTCGCCAACCCACGCGTCGACGTCCGCGCGGCCGATCGCGCTCGGATTGTCGACGCCGAGCGGCCCGAGCAGCTGGAAGCGCGCGTCCGGGTAGCGGGCCCGCACGACGCGCGCGGCCTCGACGTACTCCCGGACGCCCTTGTCCCACAGCAGCCGGCCGATCAGGATGAACACGGGGCCACGGCCGGCGGGCAGCGGCACCGGCGCGAACTGTTCGAGGTCCACGCCTTCGCCGTGCAGCAGCCGCGCGCGATCGGGGTGTGCAAGCAGCTGCTCGCCGGTGAAGGTCGCCAGATCGTCGCGGTTCAGGAACCAGACTTCACGCGGAAAGCGGAACGCGAACCGGTACAGGCGCTTCGCGACACTGGCCGCGCGGCTTTTCTGGATGAACACGTAGCCGAGGCCGGTGGTGACCGCGATCGACGGTACGCGCGCGAGCCACGCCGCGATCGACCCGTAGATGTTCGGCTTGATCGTGTAATGGAACACGAGATCGGGCTTGAGCGCGCGGTAATGGCGCACCAGCGCGGCAAGCGTGCCGAGATCCTCGCGCGGGCTCGTGCCTTTCGACGCCACGGCGAGCGCGACGTAACGGCAGCCCATCTGCTCGAGTAGCGGCACCGTGCGGTCGTGCGGCGCGATCACGATGACCTCGGCGCCGCGCGCAACGAGCGCACGGATCAGCCCGTGGCGGTACGTGTAGATCGCCCAGGCCGTGTTGCAGACGAGCGCGATGCGCAGCGAGGGGGTAGGGGGCATGAAAAAAAAGTAAAAATAAAGCGTCGAAAATGCCGGATATGGACTACGCGGACGGGCGCGCCGCGAACAGCGTCCGCTTGATCCGCTGCAGCGTGCGGTAAGGCGTCACGAAATGCAGCAGGTTCTTGGCGAGGCCGGCCCAGTCGTACGGGTTCAGAACGTTGAAGTGCCGCAGCAGCAGCGATAGCGTCGATATCAGCTGGCGGCGGCGCTTGGTCGCGCTGATCCCGCCCTCGTTGAGCTCGTAGTAGAGGCCGAGCTCGGGCAGGTTCGCGCAATCGTAGCGTTGCATTAACCGTAAAAAAAGATCGAGATCCTCGGCCGCGCGGTACTTCGCCCGATAGTTGCCGACTTCGCGCACCGCGTCGATGCGCAACATGACCGACGGGTGCACGAGCGGCGAGCGCAGGAAGCGCGTGCGGCGCAGCGTGCGCGGATCGGCGGGTGGCGTCAGCATGAAGCGCGGCTCCCCGGCCCGCGACACGACCTGGGTCCACATGCCGACGCAGGCCACGCGCGGGTGGGCGTCGAGATACGCGCGCTCTTTGGCGAGGCGCTGCGGCGCGGCGAGGTCGCCGGCGTCGATGCGGGCCGCGTAGCGGAAGCCGCGCGCCGCGAGTGCGTCGATGCCGGCCTCGAGCGCGCGCTCGATGCCGCCGTTGCGCGGCATGCGCAGCACCTCGATCGCGAGGCCGGGCAGGTCGGGCGCCACGATCGGCGGCGTGCTGCCGTCGTCGACGATCAGCACGTGCACCGGCGCGTCCTCTCGAAACGACGCGAGGGTGCGGACGACGTCGTCGTGGCCGTTGTAGGCCGGCATCAGCACGGCCACGTCGTCGAGCGGGGGCGGGCAATCGGGAGACGTCATGGGCGCAGCTTGAAACGAATGTAATAAAAATTAACGGCGGCGGCGGCAACATAGCCGGCCGCCAGCCCGACGAGCGCGCCGTACAGGCCGAGCCGGGGGATGGCGAACACGTTGACGAGCGCGGCGATCGCGAGCGCGAGCACCCATTTCGCCAGCAACACGAATTTTGCTTGATATTTGAGAACGATAAGATTGCCTATCGCCTCGATGCCGGCCGGCACGGACAGCCAGACGGCCCAGCGGAAGATGTCGACCGACGCCTCGTAGCCGCGGCCGAACACCTTGCCGACGATGAGCGGCGCGGCGGCGTCCAGCACCAGCGCGCCGGCCGTCATCAGGCCGGCGGTCATCGCGATCAGCCGGACGATGTTGCGGCGCAGCCGTGCGACGTCCTGCACGCGGTACACGAACGCGGGTGCGATGGTCTGTGCAAGCATCAGCGCGAGCGTGATCCAGTTCTCGTTGAGCTGCTGCGCCGCCGAATAGCGGCCGAGATCGGCGAACGACACGTGACGCTCGAGCATCAGGCGGTCCAGCTTCAGGAACAGATACATGCAGATCAGGCCGAGCCAGAACACGGTGCCGGCGGTGGCAAAGTGCCCGAACAGCGGTTTGTCGAACGTCCAGCCGAGCGTGCCGCCGTTACGATGGCGGTAGTAGAGCAGCAGCACGAAGCCGATCGCGGCGGCCTCGAGCGCCCACAGCCACGCGAAGCGGGCGGGGCCGGCGGCCGCGCGGACCAGCAGCCAGACGGCGAGCGCCTTGGCCAGCGCAGTGAGCATGCTGGTCACGAGCTGCGGCTTGCTGTAGGTCATGCTCTGCAGCCACGCGTTGATCACGCCGACGAACGGCTCGCGGAACACCATCGTGACCGCGAGGCCCGCGAGCATCGCGCCGACGAGCGGATCGAACGCGCCGGCGCCGATCGCGACCCAGGTCGCGACGAGCGCGGCGGCGGACACGCCGATGCGCAGCGCGAATGCGCTGCCGAGCACCGCGCCGAGTTGTGCGGGCGGGCGCTGGACGATGGTCGGAACCAGGATTTCGGCGCCGCATACCCAGGTGAGCGGCGCCAGTACGAGGAGAAGCGTATTCGCATACTGCCATTTGCCGAACACGTCCGGCCCGAAATAACGGGCCAGAAGACCGCTGATCGCGATCGCGACGCCGATCTGCGTAAGCCGTTCGAGCCCCAGCCAGACGAGATTCGCGACGGCTTTCGCGACGTCCGGGTTGCCGAATCGCTTCAGCATGCGGGACAGCCGCATGCGCGCGAGGCGGCCGGCAGGGAGCCCGGAGGCGGCAGGGTGGCGGCGGCGGAACGGCTAGGCATTAAAATGGACGGAATCCGCGTCATCAAAACCCGCGATTATAAGTGGGATCGGGGCCGCACCAGCCGTCCCGTTCCTTGCAGCGCCGGGCCCGCATGTATGATGCCGGGCACGCGCGAAGGCGGCCAGATTATTTTCCATGCACGCAACCGAGAGAGAATCGATGATCTCCCAATCCATCTTCAAGGCATATGACATTCGCGGTGTGGTCGGCAAGACGCTCGACGCCGATACGGCGCGCGGGATCGGCCGGGCATTCGGCAGCGAAGTGCGCGCACAGGGCGGCGACGCGGTCGTCGTCGCGCGCGACGGCCGCCTGTCGGGGCCCGAGCTCGTCGGCGCACTCGCCGAGGGCCTGCGTGCGGCAGGCGTCGACGTCGTCGACGTCGGCATGGTGCCCACGCCGGTCGGCTATTTCGCGGCGAGCGTGCCGCTTGCGCTGAAGGGTGGCGAGCGTCGCGTTGATTCGTGCATCGTCGTCACGGGCAGCCACAACCCGCCCGACTACAACGGCTTCAAGATGGTGCTGCGCGGCGCGGCGATCTACGGCGAGCAGATCCAGGCGCTGTACCGCCGCATCGTCGACGAGCGCTTCGAGACGGGCAGCGGCTCGTACGAGGCATTCGACGTCGCCGACCAGTACATCGAGCGCATCGTCGGCGACGTGAAGCTCGCGCGTCCGCTGAAGCTCGTCGTCGATGCCGGCAACGGCGTCGCGGGCCCGCTCGCGACGCGCCTGTTCAAGGCGCTCGGCTGCGAACTCGTCGAGCGCTTCACCGACATCGACGGCACGTTCCCGAACCACCACCCCGATCCCGCGCACCCGGAAAACCTGCAGGACGTGATCCAGGCGCTCAAGGACACCGACGCCGAGCTCGGCTTCGCGTTCGACGGCGACGGCGACCGCCTGGGCGTCGTCACGAAGGACGGCCAGATCATCTACCCGGATCGCCAGCTGATGCTGTTCGCGGAGGAAGTGCTGTCGCGCAACCCGGGCGCGCAGATCATCTACGACGTGAAGTGCACGCGCCATCTCGCGCAATGGGTGAAGGCGAAGGGCGGCGAGCCGCTGATGTGGAAGACGGGCCATTCGCTCGTGAAGGCGAAGCTGCGCGAGACGGGCGCGCCGCTCGCGGGCGAGATGAGCGGCCACGTGTTCTTCAAGGATCGCTGGTACGGTTTCGACGACGGGCTTTACACGGGCGCGCGCCTGCTGGAGATCCTGTCGAAGACGGCCGATCCGAGCGCGCTGCTGAACGCGCTGCCGGACGCGATGAGCACGCCCGAACTGCAACTCTGGCTCGACGAAGGCGAGAACTTCCGCCTGATCGAGAAGCTGCAGAAGGAAGCGAAATTCGATGGTGCGGACGAGGTCGTGACGATCGACGGCCTGCGCGTCGAGTACCCGGACGGCTTCGGCCTCGCGCGTTCGTCGAACACGACGCCGGTCGTCGTGATGCGGTTCGAATCCGAGACCGAGGAAGGGCTCAAGCGCATCCAGGACGACTTCCGCCGCGTGCTGACGGCCGCGAAGCCGGACGTCAAGCTGCCGTTCTGAGCGCCCCGAACCTGGCGCGTCGCGCCAGGCCCCGGAGTGTGCAAGGAATACTTCGGACGGCCCGGCGTTTTCTCGAGAGCCCCGGCGGCCTGCGGACCGCCGTCGGCGCGACGATGATCGAAGGATCGTCGCGTCATGCCCGAAAAGCGGCGCACGCCGACGGCGTGCGGCCGCTTTTTGCCTGTGTGGTCCCCCGGGCGCGATAAAATCGCGTCTTTATGCCTGTCGCCGGCCGTCCGCCGGCGTTTTTTCAGCGTGCAAAAGATCCTGATCGTGCGCGTGTCGTCGCTGGGCGACGTCGTGCACAACATGCCGGTGATCGCCGATATCCGGCGTCGCCATCCCGACGCGCAGATCGACTGGCTCGTCGAGGAGAGCTTCGTCGACCTCGTGCGGCTCGTCGACGGCGTGCGCGACGTGCTGCCGTTCTCGCTGCGCCGCTGGCGCAAGAAGCCGTTCTCGGGTGCGACGTGGCGCGAGATCCGCGCGTTTCGCAAGCGCCTCGCGGCCGAGCAGTACGACCTCGTGATCGACTGCCAGGGGCTTATCAAGACGGCGTGGGTCGCAAGCTGGGCGCGCGGTCCGCTCGCGGGCCTCGGCAACCGCACCGACGGCGCGGGCTACGAATGGCCGGTGCGCTTCTTCTATCGCAAGCGCGTGCCGATCGAGCCGCGCACGCATGTGGTCGAGCGTTCGCGCCAGCTGGTCGCGGCCGCGCTGGGCGACCCGGCGCCGACGCCGGCCGATCCGGTCGACTTCGGCCTCGATACGCGCGCGGCGGCGCTCGCGGTCGCGGCGCTCGGCCTGAACCTGCCGGTGCCGTACGTGGTGTTCGTGCATGCGACGTCGCGCGCCGACAAGCAGTGGCCGGACGCCGCCTGGATCGAGCTCGGCCAGGCGCTCGTGCGGCGCGGCGCGTCGCTCGTGCTGCCGTGGGGCAACGAAGCGGAGCGCGCAACCAGCGAGCGGCTCGCGAAGGAATTCGGCGCGGCGGCGATCGTGCCGCCGAAACTGTCGCTGCCTGCCGTCGTCGGACTGATCGACGGCGCGGCCGCGACGGTCGGGGTTGATACAGGTCTGGTTCACATCGCGGCCGCGCTGAAGCGTCCGACGGTCGAACTGTACAATTTCGCGACGGCCTGGCGTACCGGCGGCTATTGGTCGCCGAACGTCGTCAATCTCGGCACGGCGGGGCAGCCGCCGTCGATCTCGCAGGTGAAGGCGGCGCTCGCGGGCTTCGGTCTGCTGTGACGCCCGTCACGCCTGCCCTGCCAGTCACGCACGCGAACCGATCATGAGCGAATCCCAGATCATCGAAGTCCCGTCCGCCGACTGGAGCGGACACAACCTGTCGACGCCGCGCGAGCAACTGCTCGCCGCGGTCGAGGAAGGCAAGGTGCTGTATTTCCCGAACCTGCGCTTCGCGATCGAAGGCGGCGAGGAAGCGTTGCTCGATCCGGCGCTCGCCGATCCGAAACGCAAGAACATCAGCCTCGCGCCGAATGGCGGCGCGCTCGCCGGCGTGCTCGGCGACAGCGTCACGCAGTCGGCCGTGCGCGCGCTCGTCGCGCGTTTCCAGCAGCAAGCCGGCACGCTCGTCGACGGCCTCTTTCCCGAGTACCGCGGCAAGCTGCGCGTCGCGCCGACGAGCCTGCGGCTGATGCAGGTCGAGACGCGCCAGACTTCATGGCGCAAGGACGACAGCCGACTGCACGTCGACGCGTTCCCGTCGCGGCCGAACTACGGCGAGCGGATCCTGCGCGTGTTCACGAACGTGAACCCGGCCGGGCAGCCGCGCGTGTGGCGCGTGGGCGAACCGTTCGAGGACGTCGCGAAGCGTTTCCTGCCGAAGATCCGGCCGCAGTTTCCTGGTTCCGCGTGGCTGCTGAACCTGCTGCACGTGACGAAGTCGCCGCGCAGCGCGTACGACCACCTGATGCTGAACCTGCACGACGGGATGAAGGCGGACCTCGACTACCAGAAGACGTGTCCACAGCAAACGATGCCGTTTCCGCCGGGCAGCGTGTGGATATGTTTCTCGGATCAGACTTCGCACGCTGTGATGTCCGGCCAGTTCATGCTCGAGCAGACCTTTTTCCTGCCGGTCGACGCGATGGTGCGTCGCGACTGCGCGCCGCTCGGCATTCTCGAGCGCCTGACCGGCAGGACGCTGGTTTGAGCGCGCGCCTGTTTCGACGCATGACGGGGGCTGCCTCATGCTGAGGGCGATCTATCGCGCGCTGTGGTGGCTGGTCGCGCCGATCGCCGTGATCCGGCTCTTCGTGCGTTCGCGCAAGGAACGCGGCTATCGCGAACACATCGGCGAGCGCTTTGGTCACGTCGCGGGCCGTTCGCCGGACGATCGCGCGCCGCTGATCTGGGTGCATGCGGTATCGGTGGGCGAGACGCGCGCTGCGCAGCCGCTGATCGACGCGTTGATGCGCGCGCGTCCCGACGCGCGCATCCTGCTTACCCACATGACGCCGAGCGGCCGCGCGACCGGCGAGCAGATCTTCGGCGATCGAGTGTTGCGCTGCTATCTGCCGTACGACATGCCGGGCGCGGTGCGGCGCTTCCTGCACGCATGGCGGCCGACGCTCGGGCTCGTGATGGAAACCGAAGTGTGGCCGACGCTGATCGACGAATGCCGCCGTGCGGACGTACCGCTCGTGCTGACCAACGCGCGGATGTCCGCGCGTTCGCATCGGCGCGCCGCGAAATTCGGCGCGGCGACGCGCGACGTGTTCGGCGGTTTCTCGCGCGTGCTCGCGCAGAGCCCGGCCGACGCGGAGCGCCTGACGTCGCTCGGTGCGCGCAACGTGACGGTGCTCGGCAACCTGAAGTTCGACATGACGACGCCGCCGGAGCTGGCCGCGCGCGGCCATGCGTGGCGCGACGCGATCGGCGCGCGGCCCGTGTGGGTCGCGGCGAGCACGCGCGAGAACGAAGAGGCGCTGGTGCTGCAGGCGTTCGCCGCGATGAAGACGCCGGATGCGCTGCTGATTCTCGTGCCGCGTCATCCGCAGCGTTTCGCGGAAGTGGAGGCGCTGGTCGCGCGCAACGGCTTCAAGTGCGTACGGCGCTCGGTGTGGGGGGCCGATGCTGCGGCGCTCGCGGCCGGGCGCGCCGCCGCCGCCGAACCGCTGGCGGACGACGTGACGGTGCTGCTCGGAGACTCGATGGGCGAGCTCGGCGCGTATTACGCGGCGAGCGACGTTGCGTTCATCGGCGGCAGTTTGCTGCCGCTCGGTGGACAGAACCTGATCGAAGCCTGCGCGGTTGGCGTGCCGGTGCTGATCGGCCCACACGTATTCAACTTCACGCAGGCGACCGCCGATGCGGTCGCGGCCGGCGCGGCGCTGCAGGTCGCGGATCCGCTCGATCTCGCGCACGTGCTCGACGCGCTGTTCGCCGACAACGCGCGGCGTATCGCGATGGGTGCGGCCGGTGCAGCGTTCGCGGCGCGCCATCGCGGTGCGACCGCGCGCTCGGTGGACGTGCTGGCGGCGTTGCTGCCGCCGGTGGAGCGGGGCGGGCGTGCGATGCACGGCGCAGCCGACGCTTTCGACGAATAAGCGGGAGGCGTAAGGCCGTTCCCCCGGCTGACGTGGCGACGGCATACCGCCGTCGTGTCGCTCACACCGTCAACAGCCCCTTCTTCTCGATGAACGCGATCACGTCCGCGACGCCTTCAAGCGCCTTCAGGTTCGTCATCACGTAAGGCCGCTCGCCGCGCATCTTCTTCGTATCGGACGCCATCACATCAAGGTTCGCGCCGACGAGCGGCGCGAGGTCCGTCTTGTTGATCACGAGCAGGTCGGACTTCGTGATGCCGGGGCCACCTTTGCGCGGAATCTTCTCGCCGCCGGCGACATCGATCACGTAGATCGTCAGGTCCGACAGCTCGGGGCTGAACGTGGCCGCGAGATTGTCGCCGCCCGATTCGATGAACACGATGTCGGCGTCGGGGAAGCGCGACAGCATCCGGTCGACGGCCTCGAGGTTGATCGACGCATCCTCGCGGATCGCCGTGTGCGGGCAACCGCCCGTCTCGACGCCCATGATGCGTTCCTCGGGCAGTGCGCCCGCGACCGTCAGCAGGCGCTGGTCTTCCTTCGTATAGATGTCGTTGGTGATCGCGACGAGGTCGTACTTGTCGCGCATCGCCTTGCACAGCATTTCGAGCAACGTGGTCTTGCCGGAGCCGACCGGCCCGCCGATGCCGACACGCAGCGGCGGCAGTTTCTTGGTGCGGCGGGTGGAGGAGAGAGCAGGTGCATTCATGGCGTGGATCTTGTTCAGGAGCGGAACAACCGCGAATACTGGGATTCGTGCCGCGCCGACAGGATGCCGAGCTGCGGCGCGAACGTGTTGATGGCGTCGGGTGGCGTCGCGAGCGCGCGGCGCACGGCCGCGTCGATCGCGCCGCGCAGCGCGACGATGATGCGCTGGCCGGCGAGCTGGCCGAGCGGCACCGCTTTCAGCGCGGCGGACGTCTGGTTCTCGACCCAGCCGAATGCGTAGGCGGCGAGCGTCGCGTCGGCGCCGGCATCATGCGCGGCAGCCGCGTACGCGAACGCCGTCGGCAGCGCGATCGGTGACAGCGACGCGAGCGTCGCGCGGCGCTCGGCATCGCCCCATTCGAGCGACCCGCAGAGTTGTGCGAGCGACCAGCCCATCTGCTCGGTTTCGCGGCGCAGTTCCGACGATTCGCGGCTCGCGACGAACCACGCGTTCTCGCGCACGAGCGCATCGGCGTCGTGCGCGTGCCAGCGCGCGAGCTGGTGCGCGAGGAACGGCAGCTCGCCGTGCGCGAGCACGTCGGTCAGTCCGCTCGCGATCCAGTCGCGCGCGGTGTCCGCGTCGCGGATCAGGTTCGCGTCGAGCGCGGCTTCGAGTCCCTGCGAATAGCTGAACGCGCCGATCGGCAGCGCCGGCGACGCGAGATGCAGCAGCGCGACGAGTTCAGTGGTGGTCATGACCGTGGTGGCCGTGCGAGCAGCCCGGGCCATGCTGATGATCGTGATCGTGATCGTGATCGTGATCGTGATCGTGCGAGTGCGAGTGGCCGTGGTGTTCGCCGAACACCTGCTGTGCAAGCGCGTAATCCTCCGCGAACGTCGCGTCGTGTCCGTGCTTGTGACCACCGCCGTATGCGCCGGCTTCCGGCTGGAACGGTGCGCTGGCTTCTTCGACCTGCGTGCCGAGCCGGCGCAGCATGTCCGCGAGCACCGGATCGGCTTCGAGCTTCAGATAACCGTCGCCGATCTCGACCGGCGTGTGACGGTTGCCGAGGTGATACGCGGCGCGCATCAGCGTGAGCGCATCGGCGGCACGCACGAGCAGCACGGTCTCGTGCGCCGCGGCGATGCGCACGAGTGCGCCGTCGTCGGCGACGAGCACGTCGCCGTCGCGCAGCACGGTGCCGCGCGGCAGCAGGACTGCGACGTCCTCGCCGGTGTCGAGCGTCGCCGCGAGGCGGCTCTTGCAGCGGGCGTCATACGCGAGCGTGAGCGTCGGCGCACGCGCGACGAGCGACGCGGCGAGCTTCACGTTCGGGGCAATGCGTTTGTCGAGGGTGCGCATGGAACGAAAAACCGGAAATCAGAACAGGAAATAGCGCTGCGCCATCGGCAGCACCGTGGCCGGCTCGCAGGTGAGCAACTGGCCGTCGGCGATCACGTCGTAAGTTTCGGGATCGACGCTGATCGACGGACGCCATGCGTTGTGGATCATATCGGCCTTCGTCACGTTGCGGCAGTTGCGCACCGGCACGACGCGCTTCGCGAGCCCGTAGCGTTCGGCGATGCCCGCCTCGGCCGCCATCTGCGACACGAAGGTCAGCGATGTGCGGGCGAGCGCGCCGCCGCGGGTGGCGAACATCTCGCGGTAGTGGACGGGCTGCGGCGTCGGGATCGACGCGTTCGGATCGCCCATCTGCGCGATGGCGATCATCCCGCCCTTCAGGATCATCGACGGCTTGATCCCGAAGAACGCGGGCTCCCACAGCACGAGGTCGGCCCACTTGCCCGGTTCGATCGAACCGACTTCGTGTGCGATGCCATGCGTGATCGCCGGGTTGATCGTGTACTTCGCGATGTAGCGCTTCGCACGGAAGTTATCGTTGCGCGTGCTGTCTTCCGGCAGCGCGCCGCGCTGCACCTTCATCTTGTGCGCGGTCTGCCAGGTGCGGATGATTACTTCACCGACGCGGCCCATCGCCTGCGAGTCGGACGACAGCATCGACAGCGCGCCGAGATCGTGCAGGATGTCCTCGGCCGCGATGGTCTCGCGGCGGATCCGCGATTCGGCGAACGCGAGATCCTCGGCGATCGACGGATCGAGGTGGTGGCACACCATCAGCATGTCGAGATGCTCGTCGAGCGTGTTGATCGTATACGGGCGTGTCGGGTTGGTCGACGACGGCAGCACGTTCGCCTCGCCGCACACCTTCAGGATGTCGGGTGCATGGCCGCCGCCCGCGCCTTCGGTGTGGTACGTGTGGATCGTTCGACCCTTGAACGCGGCGACCGTCGATTCGACGAAGCCGCCTTCGTTCAGCGTGTCGGTGTGGATCGCGACCTGCGTGTCGGTGTCGTCGGCGACCGACAGGCAGTTGTCGATCGCGGCGGGCGTCGTGCCCCAGTCTTCATGCAGCTTCAGCCCGATCGCGCCGGCCGCGATCTGCTCGACGAGCGGCTGCGGCAGGCTCGCGTTGCCCTTGCCGAGGAAGCCGAGGTTGATCGGCCAGCCGTCGGCGGCCTGCAGCATGCGCTCCATGTGCCACGGGCCCGGCGTGCAGGTCGTCGCGTTGGTGCCGGTGGCGGGCCCGGTGCCGCCGCCGAGCATCGTCGTGACGCCCGACGCGAGCGCCTCGTCGATCTGCTGCGGACTGATGAAGTGGATGTGCGTGTCGATGCCGCCGGCCGTCACGATCAGCCCTTCGCCGGCGATCACTTCGGTCGCCGCGCCGATCGCGATCGTCACGCCCGGCTGAATGTCCGGGTTGCCGGCCTTGCCGATCGCGGCGATGCGGCCGTGCTTGATCGCGATGTCGGCCTTCACGATGCCCCAGTGGTCGAGGATCACGGCGTTCGTGATGATCGTGTCAGGCACGTCGGCGGCCACGCGCTGAGATTGGCCCATCCCGTCGCGGATCACTTTCCCGCCGCCGAATTTCACTTCCTCGCCGTAGGTCGTGAAGTCGCGTTCGATCTCGATTATCAGTTCGGTATCGGCGAGCCGCACGCGGTCGCCCGTCGTCGGCCCGAACATTTCCGCGTATGCGCGGCGGCTCAAGCGTAGTGTCATGTGCTGTTCCTGAAGAGCGGGGCGCGGCTTACAGCGGCCCCATCACCTTGCCCTGAAAACCGTAGACGGCGCGCTCGCCGGCCAGCTCGACGAGCTCGACGGTGCGCGTCTGGCCCGGCTCGAAGCGCACGGCCGTGCCGGCCGCGATGTTGAGCCGGAAGCCGCGCGCGGCCGCACGGTCGAACGACAGCGCGTCGTTGACTTCGAAGAAGTGGTAATGCGAGCCGACTTGCACCGGGCGGTCGCCGGTGTTCGCGACGACGAGCGAGACCGTCGCGCGGCCCGCGTTCAGTTCGTGCTCGCCGTCGTCGGTGAGGATTTCGCCGGGGATCATGCGTGCTACCTCGGTCACGGAATCGGATGGTGGACGGTGACGAGCTTGGTGCCGTCGGGGAAGGTCGCCTCGACTTGAATGTCGGGGATCATCTCCGGCACACCTTCCATCACGTCGTCGCGCGTGAGCAGCGTCGTGCCGTAGTGCATCACCTCGGCGACGGTCTTGCCGTCGCGCGCGGCTTCCATCAGCGCGGCGGTAATGAACGCGACCGCTTCCGGATAGTTGAGCTTCAACCCGCGCGCGCGGCGGCGCTCGGCCAGCAGCGCCGCCGTGAAGATCAGCAGCTTGTCCTTTTCTCGGGGAGTCAGTTTCATGAAGGCAATCGTTCAGGAAAACGTAATTTGTTATCGGTGCGCGGGATTCCGGCCGAGGCGCGGGTCATCGTAGCACCGCGCCGTTTTTCGTGCGTCGTGTAGCCGTTATGTAAGCAGCAAGGCGCGTGCCATGTCGGAAGAACGGGCATCGATGCGCGATCGTGGTGCGCGATGCATGGATCGTGGGCAGCGCGGGCTGCGCCGCCGCGCCGAAACGGTGCGTGCCGCGCCGCGCGCTCAGGTCTGCCAGAGGCGCAGCGGCCGCGCGTCGACGCCGTGCACGAGCGGCCGCAGGTAAAGCCAGCAGTCGGTGAAGTGACGCTGCAGCGCTTCCATCGACGTCGATACCGCGCGCACCAGCACGACGCCCGGCGTCACGCAGGTCGCGCCCGCGCGCAGTGTATCGTCGAACGGCATACGCGCGGCGAGCGCTTCGGCGAGCGCGGCATCGCACGCAGCGCCCGCCGCCCACAGCGTGCCGTACACGGGAAAGCCGGCGAGACCCTGCAGCGCGCCGCGCAGCGGATCATGCGCGTCGAGCAGCGTGCGCTCGGTCCATAGCGGCCGTCCGTCGGCATCGACGAGTGCCGAACCCGACACGATGCGGCCTGCCGACCACGTTTCGCCGGCCGCCTGACGGCCGAGCTGCGTCGTATCCCAGCCAATCGCGCTCGCGCTGGCGTCGAGCGTCACCGTGAAGTCGAGCGTGGCGTGGGCGGCGTCGAAGAACAGGTTGTTCTGCGGCAGCCAGTCGAGCTTCGCGTGCTCGCCGACCGTGATGGCGATGCGCTGCGTCGCGCCCAGGCCGTTCGACTTGTACCATTTGGTCGCACCGGGTGTCGTCAGCACTGCGTGCGTGCCGTCGCCGAGCGTGATGTCGATGTCGAGCCGGTCACCGCCCGCGACGCCGCCCGGCGGGTGAACGATGACGCCGTGGCAGATCGCATCGCCTTCCGGATACAGCGGCCGCTGCACGCGCAGCGGGCCGTCGTGCAGCCGGTGGACGAGTGTCGTGCGCGCGCCGTGCCGTTCGAAGCCGAGTTCGAGACGGCCGCGCCACGACTTGGCGACGGCGGGGCGGGACAGCGGGGCGTGGGAATCGAGGGCGGACATCGGCGGGAAGTAGGAGACGGGCGCGGTGATCGGGAATGCTATCGCAACACTATACGCTCGGGTGTACGGGATGCCGAACGCGAAGATGGGGACGGGCGGCCGCGCGGCGACGATGCCGACGTTGGCACGGCATGCGTCGATCGCCGGCACCGTGCGCCAGGATCATCGCGTGCCGTAGCGTCGCTACACCGCGATCAGCTCGCGCACGCCGTTCGCCTCCATGTCGTGTGCGTCGCCGCCCGCAATGACCTCGCCGCGGCTCATCACCCAGTAGCGGTCCGCGATCGAGCGTGCGAAGTCGTAATACTGCTCGACGAGCAGCACGGTCATCCTTGATTCGTCGACGAGCTGGCGCAGCGTGCGGCCGATGTCCTGGATGATAGACGGCTGGATACCCTCGGTCGGCTCGTCGAGGATCAGCAACTGCGGCTCGCTCATCAGCGCGCGGCCGATTGCGAGCTGCTGCTGCTGGCCGCCCGACAGGTCGCCGCCGCGCCGAGCACGCATGTCCTTCAGCACCGGGAACAGGTCGTAGATGCGGTCGGGCACTTTCGACGGCGCCTTGCGGCTTGCCGCGCCGACGAGCAGGTTCTCCTCGACGGTGAGGCGCGGAAAGATGTCGCGGCCCTGCGGCACGTACGCGAGGCCGGCCGCGACGCGCGCATACGGCGGCAACGTGCCGAGCGCCGTACCGCGCCACGACACGCTGCCGCTCTTCGCGGCGACGACACCCATCAGGCAACGCAGCAACGTGCTCTTGCCGACGCCGTTGCGGCCGAGCAGCACGGTGAGCTTGGCTTCGTCGGCGGCCAGCGTGACGTTGCGCAGGATATGGCTGCCGCCGTAGTACTGGTTCAGTGCATCGATCTTCAGCATGGGATTACCGTCCGAGGTAAGACTCGATCACCGCGTCGTCGCGCTTGACCTGGTCGAGCGTGCCTTGCGCGAGCACCGCGCCTTCGGCCATCACCGTCACGCGGCCCGTGTCGCCCGCGAGCGCCGCGACGAACTCCATGTCGTGCTCGACGACCATCATCGAGCAGGTGCCGCGCAGCGTGTTCAGCAGCTTCGCGAGTTCCATCGTTTCGTGATCCGTCATCCCCGCAGCCGGCTCGTCGAGCAGCAGCAGCGCCGGGCGCTGCATCAGCAGCATGCCGATCTCGAGCCGCTGCTTCTGCCCGTGCGACAGCTCGCCGGCCGCGCGATACGCGTCGCTTTCGAGACCGATCAGCGCGAGCGTCTCCTCGATCTTCGCCTGCGCGGCGCGGTCGAGCCGCGCGCGCAGCGATGCGAGCCAGCCCTTGTCGGTCTGCATCGCCAGTTCGAGGTTTTCCCATACCGGGTGCTGTTCGAACACGGTCGGCTTCTGGAACTTGCGGCCGATCCCCGCGCGCGCGATTTCGGGCTCGTTCATCCGCGCGAGGTCGATGGTCTGGCCGAGAAACACCTTGCCCGCGTCGGGGCGCGTCTTGCCGGTGATCACGTCCATCATCGTCGTCTTGCCCGCGCCGTTCGGGCCGATCACGCAGCGCAGTTCGCCCGCGTCGATCGCGAGCGACAGCTTGTTCAGCGCGCGAAAGCCGTCGAAGCTCACCTCGATATCCTCGAGGTAGAGGATCGTGCCGTGCGACGTATCGATGCCGGGCGGCACCACTCGGCCCATCGATGCGGTGCCGCTGACGGCCAGCAGCTCGTCCTCGGCGGGCGGCGTGAACTGGTAGAGGGCCGTGCCGTTCATGCGCGTTTCCCCTTTGCGAGCAGCGTGTCGACGAGGCCCATGATGCCGCGTGGCAACAGCAGCGGCACGAGCACGAAGATCAGGCCGAGAAAGAACAGCCAGTATTCGGCGAAGTACGCGGTAAAGAGGCTTTTCGCGCCGTTCACCGCGAACGCGCCGACGATCGGACCGATCAGCGTGCCGCGGCCGCCCACCGCGACCCAGATCGCCATCTCGATCGAGTTGCCGGGCGACATCTCGCCAGGATTGATGATGCCGACCTGCGGCACGTACAATGCGCCCGCGATCCCGCACAGCACGGCCGACAGCGTCCATACGAACAGCTTGTACGCGAGCGGGCTGTAGCCGAGGAACATCAGCCGCGTCTCGCCGTCGCGCACCGCGGTGACCACGCGCCCGAGCTTGCTGGTGACGATCGCGCGCGCGGCGATGAACGCGAGCACAAGCGTCGCGAAGGTCAGCAGCAACAGCGCCGTGCGCGTGCCGGGCGACGTGATCGGAAACCCGGCGATGCGCTTGAAGTCGGTGAAGCCGTTGTTGCCGCCGAAGCCCGTCTCGTTGCGAAAGAACAGCAGCATCGCGGCGAACGTCAGCGCCTGCGTGATGATCGACAGGTACACGCCCTTCACGCGCGAGCGGAACGTGAAGAAGCCGAACACCCATGAGAGCACGGCCGGCACGAGCACGACCAGCGCGAGCGCCCAGGCGAGATGCTGCGTGCCGCTCCAGTACCACGGCAGCTGATGCCAGTCGAGGAACACCATGAAGTCGGGCAGGTCGCTGCCGTACTTGCCGTCGCGGCCGATCTCGCGCATCAGGTACATGCCGATCGCATAACCGCCGAGCGCGAAGAAGAGGCCATGGCCGAGACTCAGGATTCCGCAGTAACCCCACACGAGATCGAGCGCGAGCGCGGCGATCGCGTAGCACATCAGCTTGCCGGCGAGCGTCATCGCATACGCGGACAGATGGAACGCGCTCGCTTCGGGCGCAACCAGCGCGGCGAGCGGCACGCCGATGCCGATCGCAAGGCACAGCGCGACGAGCGCGAGCCACGCGCGGCGCGACAGCAGCGCGGGGCGGGGCGGCAGGCCGAGCGCGAAACCGTCTGCCGCACGCGCGGCGGCCGCAGGCTTCGGTGCGTCGGCGACCGGGTTCGGCAACGAATCGGTGATTGAAGTCATGTCAGGCCTCCGCGCTGCGTCCCTTCGGGGCGAACATGCCCTGCGGACGTTTCTGGATGAACAGCACGATCATCACGAGCACCGCGATCTTGGCGAGCACGGCGCCCCAGAACGGCTCGATCGCCTTGCTGACGAGGCCGAGCCCGAAGCCGCCGAGCACGGTGCCGGCAATCTGGCCGACGCCGCCGAGCACGACCGCCATGAACGAATCGATGATGTAGTTTTGCCCGAGGTCCGGGCCCACGTTGCCGATCTGCGACAGCGCGCAGCCGCCGAGGCCCGCGATGCCCGCGCCGAACGCAAACGCATACGCGTCGACGCGCGCGGTCTTCACGCCGACGCACGCGGCCATCCGGCGGTTCTGCGTGACCGCGCGCACGAACAGGCCGAGCCGCGTCTTCGTCAGCACGCCCCACGCGACACACACGACCGCGAGCGCGAACGCGAGGATCGCGAGCCGGTTGTACGGCAGGATCAGGTTCTGCATCACGGTCACGCCGCCGCTCATCCACGACGGGTTCACGACCTGCACGTTCTGCGCGCCGAACAGCATGCGCGTCGCCTGGATCAGAATCAGGCTCACGCCGAAGGTCGCGAGCAGCGTCTCGAGCGGGCGGCCATACAGGTGCCGCAGCACGAGCCGCTCGAGCACGATGCCGACGAGCCCGGCCGCCGCGAACGACACCGGCACCGCGATGAGCGGATACCAGTCGAATGCCGCCGGCACGTAGCGCTGGATCAGTGTCTGCACGACATAGGTTGCGTACGCACCGATCATCAGGAATTCGCCGTGCGCCATGTTGATCACGCCGATCAGCCCGTACGTGATCGCGAGGCCGAGCGCCGCGAGCAGCAGCACACTGCCGAGCGACAGGCCTGCGAACACGGTGCCGGCGATCTCGCCGCGGCGCTGTAGCGCGTGCAATGCGTCGAGCCCTTGCTGCGCGGCTTCGCGCACACGCGCGTCGGGCTCGGTGAAACTGCCGTCCGCATTCCTTGCGACGAGCGGACGCAACTGCTCGATCATGTCGAGGTCGCGGCGCGCGGCCACCACCTGCACCGCTTCGAGACGCTTCACCGGATCGGCATCGTGCAGCGCGGCAATCGCCCATAGCGCGTCGAGGCGACGCTTCAATGCCGGATCGGTTTCCTTCGCGCGTGCGCGATCGATCATCGGCTTGAGTGCCGGGTCGGGCGACTTCAACAGCGCGTCGATCGCGTCGCGGCGCGCGGCGACGTCGGGCGAGGCGAGCGCGAGACCCGACAACGCGCCGGCGATCTTCGTGCGCAGCAGATTGTTCAGCATCACGGGCTGCGCGTCGCCGGCCGGCGTCGCGGACTGCGTGAGCGCGTCGTGCGCGGTGTCGCCGGTCTGGATCAGCAGGCGTCCGTCGCCGGTCGCGAGTGCGTCGCCGTTCGAGAGCGCATTGAGCAACGCGACGGCGCGCGGATCGGCATCGGCAGCGAGATGTTCGATCGCGGCCGTCTTTGCGTCGAAGTCGTCGCCGGCGAGCGCG
The DNA here is from genome assembly GCF_001718315.1 of Burkholderia diffusa. Lineage (NCBI taxonomy): Bacteria > Pseudomonadati > Pseudomonadota > Betaproteobacteria > Burkholderiales > Burkholderiaceae > Burkholderia > Burkholderia diffusa. The sequence goes on from NZ_CP013362.1 coordinate 908,593, forward strand.
GCGGTATCGGCCGCCGTCAGGGCGAACGCGGCACGCGGCAGCGCGCCCGCCAGCGCGGCACAGGCGACGATCGCGACGGCGGCGCGGCGAAAGCGTGTAGGCATCGGGAAATCCTGTGGGGCGTGAGAAAGCGAATGCGTGCGGCAGTTCAGCAGTGCGTGAGCACGCGCGGGGCGTGCGACCGCGATCGCGGCAGGCGCCTGCACCGGCCTGCGAACGGGGCGCCGCGCCGGTGCGCGGCGCTTCCCAATCGCGTCAGGCCAGCGCCGCGCGCTGCCGGCGCAGGAACGCCGGGATCGAACTGACGATATCCGGCTTGCCCTGGTTGCCCGCGATGAACGGGCTCCACGGCTGCGCGCGCACGGCCGTCTTCGTCTTCCACACGACGTTGAACTGCCCGTCGCCGCGGATCTCGCCGATCATCACCGGCTTGTGCAGGTGATGATTGCCGTCCATCGAGAGCGTGAATCCCGACGGCGCGGCAACCGTCTGGCCGATCATCGCGACG